>NZ_CP029797.1:2448105-2768191 GCF_003268595.1 Paraliobacillus zengyii
CTTTTTATTAATATAATATCCTCTTGATTACTATATCCCTTTTCTTGAATTAAATAATTCCGCATCATCTCTTCTGTTTCTGAAATCTTTTTGGGATTTCCATAAAAGGTTGCTAAATACAAGAAATATACTAGATAAAGTAAAACTATTGAAAATAATACAAAAAAATAGTATTTTTGTATATTTTTTTATCATTTAATCACCATTTCTTCTTTTTTTGTCACTATTAACATTTTAATCCAAAAATAAAGAAAAGAAAAGAGGAGATTTATTCATGAAAAAAGTTTCATTTTTACTTTTATTGTCGATCTTTGTCGCCCTTTTATTTGCAAGTTCAGTATCAGCTTTCTCTTATCCCAATGGAACAAAAGCAAAAGCAGGAGATATCTTAGTGACAGACGACGCTGCCGCTAAAGGAATAACTGGTCATGTTGCTATAGTAACTGACTCAAATAATCATTTAGAGATAAAAGGGCCTGGTTATAATCCAGATATTTATTCTTTTAAAAAATAGTTTAATGCTAAAGATAGTACAAAAGTAGTGAGGATTGGTAGTATATCAAAAGCAAGTAGTGCTGCAGCATTCGCAAAAACATATGATAATTCAAATATTCCTTATGGTTTCAAAACAGATCTATTAGATAATACCAACATATATATTGTTCAAAACTAGTTTGGCAAGTATATTCTATTGGTGCTCCAGGAATATTTGATCCTGATGCACAAAGTTTTGCCACGAGATATGGTCTCTTACCTCCTTATCTATTCTTGCAAGGTTCTTTTTATGAAGCTACCTCTTCAAAATTAGTTTATTCAAAAGGTTTATCAAGAATAGGTGATATAAAGTAATTACCACCCTCCTAGTGTATATAATAAGCTGGAGGGCTCTTTTAATCTATTAAAATCACTATTTACTAGATATAATAACTAGCAATATTATAAAGGTAAGTTTTATACGATTGATCTTCTTTGTAATTGAACATCCTTTAGATTTTAAAACAGCTTTTAGTTTCTTACGAGTGTTTCATCCATAGACACCATCAACCTCATTTTAAAGTATATAACTTAGAAGAATCTAAACTGCTTTTTTCAAGACTTGAGGGTGAATATGAAGTATGGCAATTGATTGTAAAGGTTGCAGCAGTTAGTTGTTTTCCTTCCAATGCTGCAATTTCGCCTTCCCTAAGACTAGGTCATTCGAAAATAGGTACTACAATGGATACTTATGGACACGTACTCCAGGAAGTTGAACAAAGTGCAGCCACATATTTCGAAACATTATTTAAAAATGATTAAAATTGGTATCCTCTTGGTATCTTTCCAAAAAAATATATAAACCTCAAGAAAACAAAAAACCTCATAAACGTTAAGTTTACAAGGTTTCTAATGATGTCCCAGGAGAGATTCGAACTCCCGACCCACGCCTTAGAAGGGCGTTGCTCTATCCAGCTGAGCTACTGGGACGTATTGGAGCGGGTGAAGGGAATTGAACCCTCGACATCAGCTTGGAAGGCTGAGGTTTTACCACTAAACTACACCCGCGTGGTATTGATTTATGTACAAAAAATGTACTAACTTTCGTAACAGACAAGACTTATTATATTAAGTTTTGAGTCTTTTGTCAATATATTTAAAGAAAAAAGTTATAGAAGAAATATGGATAATCCATATTTCTTCTATAGAATATCATTTTATTGTTGTCTCGAAGCCTAAATCTTTCACTAGATTTCCATCAACATCATAAAAATCTACTGTTAATTCTTGACTTGTTTCCCATGATAAAATCGCATAGGTTTTTTCTTCACGTACGCGTGGCAGACGTATACTGCCAGGATTAATGATAACTTTATTGTCGATTTTCTGTGCTACTGCAATATGAGAATGACCATGACAAATTATCTTTGCATCTAATTCTTTTGCTCGCTTAATAACTGGTTTTAAAGAAGTTTTTACTTGATGCATATGTCCATGAGTAATGTAAAAGTTTAAATCAGCAACAGCAAAATCTAATTCATCAGGATACCGTGAATCAAAATCACAATTCCCAGTAACTTTCTTGAAATTATCCATTGGACTAGCGTCAAATTCTAATTCTGAATCGCCACAATGAATCATTTGGTCGACCTCATCCTTGTGACGTTCCTTAATTATTTCAAGTTCCTCTGTTAACCCATGACTATCACTGGTGATCAATACTTTTGGCATAGTACCCCTCGCTTTCTATATACTCTTTACCCATTCTTCTATTTTTTTTAACGCATTTCCTCGATGACTAATCTCATTTTTTTGATCAGAGTTTAGTTGCGCCATGGTTAGCTTGGTATCAATTGGTTGAAAAATCGGATCGTAACCAAATCCATTTGCACCAATTGGTATGCGTGTTATCTTGCCCTCACATGTTCCACGTTTAACTACTGGTTCTTGGTTTGGCCTTACTATTGCTAGTACACAAACAAATCGAGCTGAACGATTTTCATCTGCGATATCATGCATTTCATCTAATACTTTATGTAGATTCTTTTGATCATCTTTTTCTTCTCCTGCATAACGAGCAGAGTATACACCTGGTCGTCCATCTAATGCATCTATTTCCAAACCAGAATCATCAGCTAAAACAGGAATCTTAAATTTTTCTGCAATTGTTGCTGCTTTTATGATTGCATTTTCCTCAAAAGTACTACCTGTTTCTTCAATATCGTCAATTGGTTCTTTCAAATCCAATAAAGAAGTCACGTTAATATCATATTTTTTAAATAGCAATTGAAAATCTTTCACTTTACCCTTATTTTGGGTCGCAATCATGATTTCTTTCATCATTATCCCTCTACTTTTCTAAATATGTTGACCACTGTTGTAATGCATCTTTTTGGATATCAAATATTTCTTTTAAACCTTTATCTGCCAAACCTAACATTGTTTGTAATTGTGCTGGACTAAATGTAGCTTCTTCACCAGTACCTTGAATTTCTACAAACTTTCCGTTACCTGTCATCACGATATTCATATCAACATGTGCTTGTGAATCCTCTGTATATTCTAAATCTAAAACTTCTGTTCCATCTGGCATCACACCAACAGAGATTGCTGCTAAATAATCAGTAATTGGCATTTCTTTGATTGTTCCTTTTTCGATTAATGTACCAAAGGCGTGAACAATTGCAACAAATGCACCTGTAATCGATGCAGTTCGTGTACCACCATCTGCTTGGATGACATCACAATCAACCCAAATAGTACGCTCACCAATTTTATCTAAGTCAACAACTGCACGTAAGGCACGACCAATTAAACGTTGGATCTCCATCGTTCTTCCTGATACTTTACCTTTTGAAGACTCACGGATATTTCTTGTATCTGTTGCACGCGGCAACATAGCATATTCTGCTGTTATCCAACCTTTTCCTTTATTACGCATAAATGGTGGAACACGATCTTCTATACTTGCATTACATATTACTTTTGTATCTCCAACTGTAATTAATACTGAACCCTCTGGATGTTTTGTATAACCCGTCTCAATTTTTATATCTCTTAGTTGATCTACTTCACGCTCACTTGGTCTCATAAATTCTTCCTCCTTCTAATTCTTTCTAATCGTAACATATTTTTACCCATTTCGATAACTTCATGCAAAGAAAAAAAGGAGCTGATTGTTCCAGCTCCTTTTCCTATTACAAACTTCCAACTGGTACAAAGGTATCCCTTGAAACAGGTTCGCTATAAGGCACACCATGTTCATTAAATACTTGTTCAACATCATCAACATTTACAGAAACAGCTTCTACATTCACTTGGTCTGTCAACGTTAATACCAATGTCTCCATTACTTCATCAGATATTGCTCCGCTTGCTTCGTCACTTAGAATTTCTTTACTGAATGTTACCTGCAAGACACCATCTTCTATTGTTGGTTCTTCCATAATTGTAGCATTCTGATTAAAAACATTTAGTAAACCTAGATCATAGGATGGGCCATCTAACAATGCTTGTACAACTGATTGATAAACATTATCCTCAATCATCTCAACATGTTGTGTTACTGGCACATAATATAATTGTTCGCCTTGTTGTGATGGATAGTAAAGCGTTACGGCTTCACTATCCAAAAGATCCACACCATCTGCATGATAAACATTAATGCCATTTGCGCGTGAGTAGCCATCTGTTAGTGGTGTACCGTTTACTGGCATCTCCTTTTGCTCAAATCCATTAATCCAAAGATTAATTTTGTTAACATTATCAAATTGTGTAAGCGTGTATGTCATTGCTTGAATGATTTGTTGTTCTTCTTCCGGCTGATATTCTGTAAACTCTTCTGACAAATCTACAACTAATGTACCATCTTCCTCTAAATTCAAGCCTAAAATTTGTGTACCAGCTGGTAAAACTGCCTCAAATCCATTTGGTAAACTAGAAGTGACCGGACCATCCTTAATTAAATACTCTAATACTTGAGTAGCTACTTCATTAGTTTCTGTTTTAGGTAATTCCATTGTTTGTGGAACAACCATTCCTTCTTCATTAATTAAATATAATTCTCTTGGAACTGTTTCTGTTTCTGTTGTTGTAACATCAACGCCTTCTTCTCCAACAGTCGTTTCAACCGTCTCTTGCTCTACTGTGTCATCCGTTTGTTCTGTATCAGTTGTTTGACCAACTGGCACATCTATTTCTTCTAATGTTTGTTCACCTTGAAATAGTCCACAACCAGTTGTCAAAAATAATACAAACAAAATCGGTAATCCAATTCTTATTGTCAGTTTGAATAATCGCATACTCATGTTTTTCCCTCCTACGATGGTTTGTATTATTATGTATACGAGCTGTTCAGAAAAATAGACCTATCTTTACTCTAGATTATCTAGAAATTACTTTGTTATGTTCATAAAGGCAAAACAGCACTTATTGTAATCAGTATTATTATTCAAAAAAAGAACCATGGCTACGACTATTGTAGGCACGGTTCTCTCTATTTGAATAATTCTAGTAATAAGTTGTGGGCTTTCATTGTATTTATCAGATTTTATTCTATACTCGTCTAGTTTGTTTCTATATCTGCATTCTCAATAATATTAATTGGTATATCTAACCATTGAATCGCAATACGTTCAAAAATTTCCCATGGGCCAGTGGTATAAAAACGATGATTTGGTGAACGTTCACCTTCGTATATCGTTTGATGATAACCTAAGATTACACTAACTTCTCGTGCAGTCTCTTCACCTGATGAGATGATATGAACTTCTTCTCCCATCACAGCTTGAATAGTATCCTTTAATAGCGGATAGTGCGTGCAACCTAAAATTAGTGTATCAATTATTTCTTTTTCCTTAATAGATTGCAAAGCGTTCTCTACCACTTGATATGCTTTAGCACCAGTAAATACACCTTGTTCAACCATTGGGACAAATTCAGGGCATGGTAGACCTTGTACTTCTATTTCAGAATTAATACTATGCAAAGCCTCTGGATAAGCCCGGCTTTCAATTGTTCCTTCTGTTCCAATAACACCTATTTGCATGTTTTTTGTCATCTTTATCGCCGCTCGAGCTCCTGGTTGAATAACTCCAATCACAGGTATATCTAATTTCTCTTGTAGTAATTCCAATGTGAAAGCTGTTGCTGTATTACAAGCTATAACAAGTAACTTTATATCTTGCTTCAATAAAAAGTTAACCATTTCTAACGTGTATTGAATTACTTCTTCTTTTGGTCGTGGACCATATGGACAACGTAATGTATCCCCTAAATAAATTAATTGTTCTTTTGGTAATTGACGCATCAGCTCACTCGCTACTGTCAGACCACCAACACCTGAGTCAATGACTCCAATCGGTTGATCCACTATAAATCCCCTCTTATCTTAAATGTTTACACATTACTATTTTTATCTTGATCCAGTTTCATTTGTTTGTGAAGCAACTTCAAAATATCATACAATACATCTACTCGGTCTGTTGAAACATCTTCTAAGACATCTTCTAAATAATCCTGTCTTTTCTCGATTACTTCTTGAATAATATCTTTACCTTTGTCTAATAAATGTATTCGAACAACACGTCGATCTTTTGTATCTCTTTTTCGTTCCACTAAAAGATTTTTTTCCATTCTATCTATTAAATCAGTTGTTGTACTGAAAGCTAAATTTATTTTATTCGAAACTTCTCCAATTGTTAAATCCCCATCTTCTAATAACCACTGTAAGGCTATAAATTGAGGTGTCGTTATCGGATAGTTTTTTAAAATTTCACGACCCTTTTGTTTAATTATTCCAGAAATATACCGTAGTTCTTTCTCTACTTCTGCAATTGTCGCTGCGTTTTTAACTTCATCCACGAATACTAAACCTCCTTTGACTAAGCTATTCTATTTGTATCATATCATTTTTTTATCAAATTAGGTCAAAATTTGATTATTTCTATATCATGATAAAGTTAAACTATAGCTAGAATATAAAATCAAAACACAAAAATAACGCATGGATCTGATTAAGCACCCATACGTTATTTCTTATGTTATTTCTCAATTTGTTCTGGTAACTCCTCATCTGTTACTGGTTCTATCGGTTGATCAAATTCTTCTTCGTCATCTTCCAAAGGATTGGACGTTGATGCAGCTGAAGCATTATTACTAATCCGCACTTCAACGGTATAATCCATAGAAACAAATGCATTAAATTTACTCATGCTAACAACTGTTCCCTTTACCTCATTAGACTCAACATATTTAACAATATAATCAATTTCTGCCCCTTTAGATTGATAGTCTTCATAAAATAACTTTGGTAAATCTCCTTCCATCACACCACGGTAGTCAGCTAGAAAAGGACGACCTTCAGAATAAGTAACTGTGATAGCGGGAGCCTCCTCACCGGTTAATTTAGTTCCTGCTTCAATCGATTGAGAAACTAATCTTCCATAAGATAGTTTTGATTGAAATTTCTGTTTGACCGTTACCGTTAGTCCAGGATAACTGGCTGCTTCATCCATTGTAAGTTCACCGAAATTTGGTACGACTATCGCTTTACCTACAGATATCTCGACGGTCATTTTATCTTTCTTAGCAATTTTTTCTTCAGCTTTTACACTTTGACTAATAACCTTGCCAACTTCTATCGTATTAGAATCTTTATCTTCAAGCGTTAATGCAATTTCATTCGTATCTGCCCATTGTTGTACTTCTTCTTTTGTACTCGCAGAAAAATCTGGGACACTAATATTCTTCTCAAATACTTCTTCACCTTTAGAGTAATAGACAGCAGCGCTATCCTTGCGACGATATGTTACTTCATCAATTTCGCTATCCTTAATAACAAGTTTAATAAATGAACCAGACTCGACTTTATCACTATATTCTGAAACCAACTTAAGGTTATCAGCTTGTTGCTCCTCTATCCAGAGCTCTGTATCGCTTTGGTTCATTTCAGAAAAGTCAGGTAAGGGAATAACTTCTTCAGGATCTGGTCCTAAACTACTAACTATCGAAAGCGTTTTCCCCTTTCGAATGTTTTTACCTTCTGATATACTTTGAGAAATTACTCGATTAGCTTCAAGATCTGCACTATATTCCTCTGTTAGTTCAATAGCTACATCATTCGTATTGGCCCATGCTCGTGCTTCAGAAACTGGTTTATCCCTAAAATTCTCCACTTCTGCATGAACTACATTATAGTAAGTAACACACATTACGATAAAAGCTAGAGTTGATCCAAGAATAATAAATAACAGCTTGCGGCGTTTTTTCTTCTGATAAGTCGGATCAAACTCTAATTCTTCTCCTACAATACTTCGACGACTACTAGTTGAAGAGAGCGGTTTTGTTTCTGGAATAACTTTCTCTTCTTCTTTTTCTATCACACTATCTTCTGGTTTTGCTATCGAATCTTTCGCTTCAGTTGATTTTCCTTCATCTTGTTCAATCAAAGTACCATCATATTTTTCTTTATTAAATTTTGATAAAAAATCACTCATAAGCTGATAGAGTACCTTTCTGAAGAGTGAAAGTTTGGTCAGATTGTTGTGCAATTTCATTCGAGTGCGTTACAACTACAACACATTTATCATGTTCGTGTGCCAATTTCTTAAAGATATTAATAATTTCTTGTTCCATTTCCTCATCTAAATTACCGGTAGGTTCATCAGCAAGAATTAATTCCACATTTGTAGCTAATGCACGAGCAATGGCTACACGTTGTTGCTCACCACCAGAAAGTTTATTCACAGAACGATCTGCTTTGCTTTTTACAATTCCAATATAGTCTAATAGATTATAAGCAACTGTATTTTGGTCTTTCGGAATTTCATTTTCTGTAATAGACATTGGAACTAGCACATTTTCTACTGCTGTAAACGCAGGAATTAGATTATAACTTTGAAAAATGATGCCGACATTATTGCGTCGATATTGCTCATAACCTATTTCTTTTATGTCTTTTCCATTAAATAATACTTTACCACTCTGTGGTGAATCTAAAGCACTAAGTAATGCTAAAAGTGTTGTTTTACCGGAACCAGATTGACCTAATATTGTATAAAACTTTCCCTTTTCAAATCCAACATTTGTATCCTTCAAAATATAACGACGACTTTCTCCATCTTGATAGAAATAATTCAAATCTATTGCTTCTAATATCATCTATTTCACCTCTCTACTACATCATTATTTTTTTAGGATTTAATCGAACAATATATATTAATGGTATGATTGTTGACACTAGAATCGTTAATAATCCTACTAAATAAAACATTAGTATATAGCTAGAATCCAGTTTCACCTCATACGAATCCATTACATCATCCGTTGTTACACTAGATTGATATGCCTCCAATTCACTGTAATACATCATGTCCTCATCACTTTGAGTATCTTCAGCATTGAGCAACGTTTCAGATATACCCTGCGCCAAAAAATTCCCGCTGAATAGCGATAAGGTAATACCGATTAGTGCGACAACCATTACTTCAATTAAAATTTGGCCTACTACACGAGCACGTCGTTCACCTAAAGAGAGGTAAATCCCTAATTCATGTTTACGATCTCGAAGGAACAATAATACAACTAAACCAATAATTAATACAGTAGCAATTACGGCAACAAGTAAGACATAACCAGCTAATTTAGACATAGATTTAACTGGTGCTGCGATTGTGTCATATTGATCGCTAGCATTACTAACTTTATAAAGTTCTGGTAATAATGGTTGAACTTCTTCCTCAAATGCAATACTATCCTCTGAATTATTCAACACAAAAATAGGTGTATAGTATTCCGTGAGGGCTTCTGCATCTGCTTCAATCATTGCGGCATATTCTTCATCAATTTTCATATACTCTTCATTATAATACGTTAATTCACTACTAACGACTTCATTAGGAACATAAATAGTATTTTGATATTCTATATTCATGAAATCCATTTCTCCACTTTCTTCACTTTCTTCAACACTTGCTGATTTAGGTTCAAATAAACCAATAACTTCTAATATAACATCTCGAGAAGTTGCTAATTTTTCTTCTCCAGTTTCTTCATCATAGCTGTATACCTCATTAGTTAATGTGATATTATCACCAATTTGCAAATCATTTTTCTCTGCTAACTTACTAGATATTATCGCGACACTAGAACCGTTCTCTATTTCACCTGATTCAAAAACGCGACCCTCAATTAAGTTCCCTATTCCTTCTTCAAAATCAATTACTGGTGCATAATTAATACCTTTCAACATGAAGTCGATACTAGGGCCTTCATATTCTACTTCAACCTCTTCTTCCATACCTTCGCCTTGATAACTTTGAACGTTCTCTGATCCTAACCATGTGGACAGGTTATAGTCATAATATTTCACATAAGAAAGCTCTCCAATTTGTTTTATTAATTCAAGATCTAAATTAGATATTTCTAATGTCATTTGGTCTTCTTCATCCATATTTTCTAACTTTTCATAATCAAGTTCAACAGTTGCTGCAGCACCTAATTTTTCTTTTATATTTGTTTCCACATTGTCTGTAGCCTGTTGGATCGAAATAGCACCTGATATTACGTTCCCTAAAATAAATATTACAGCCAATAAAATTAGTGACTTTCCTTTTTTTCTTGAAATACTTAACAGTCCACGCTTAATAAAATTCATTACTAACCCCCTCAAATTAAAAACATTGCATAAATCAAGATTCATAAAAACTGATGTCATGATAATTATTATGTATCAATTCCAAACTCTTCTATTAATCTGTCAATATAAACTTAATTATACATTTACAAACAGAATATACACAACCTAAATTTTGAAATAAATTGTATAATTTTAGTATACATAAACACTGAAATAACTAACCACTTTTCCTCAAAAAGCGCTATTCATAAAATGAATAGCGCTTAAGTTTATCTAAATTATATAATTGGATGATTTACTTTACTCTCTTGTTTTTAACAGTACATCAATCGAAAAGGTTGTAACAGTCTCTTTATTTTGATTATTTATAGTGAACGAAAAAGTTACCGTACCTCTTCCACCTCTTGAAGATAATCGTTTATTCATCACCTCAACAGTACCAATCAATAAATCATTAGGATAGACAGGCTTTGTCCATCTAATTTGGTCAACTCCAGCACCAGCAATCACCTCATCACCCAATACATCCGCTTCAATCCACCTGGACCATACCAGACCGATTGTTTGATACCCAGATGCAATAATTCCTTTAAACATCCCTTGCTTTGCAAATTCTTCGTCAATATGTATACGTTGTGGATCATATTTTTTTGCGAAATCTAAAACATCTTCTTTCTCTACCTTGATTGGTTCTAGATTAAATTGTTGACCGACCTTCAAATCTTCTATATACATTATTATCCACCTTCACAGCTAAATTAAAACCAATAAATATATTACACCAACTTGCTTTATTTTCCAAAAATAATCTACTTTATAATCAAATAATTTAATTGATCGCAAAATAATTAAGCTACTATCAGTAATTTAAATACGAGTAATATTACTAGTCATTATTCTTTAAAGTGTTATACTAATTATATTGTACACAATTTAATTTCGTAAGGGAGTGGGTCAGTTATGAGTATTTACGATATCACAGTTAAAAAGTCTAATGGCACAACATACCAACTTGATGCATACAAGAATCAGGTTATGTTAATAGTAAATACGGCATCCAATTGTGGACTTAACGGTCAATTTGATGGACTTGAAGAAATTCACCAGAAGTATAAGGATAAAGGCGTTGCTGTACTTGGTTTTCCAAGTAATCAGTTTGCTAACCAAGAACCAGGTACATCGGAAGAAGCGGAAGAGTCTTGTCGAATCAATTTTGGTGTAACATTCCCAATCCATGAAATCATTGATGTTAATGGTAAGAATGCACATGAATTGTTTCAATATTTGAAAAGTAATTCCAAAGGATTTTTAGGTAATAACATTAAATGGAACTTCACTAAGTTTTTAGTAGACCAGAATGGTGAGGTTATCGAACGTTTTGGACCTAAAGTTGAGCCAGCTAAAATTGAAAAGAAAATTGCACGTATTGTTTCTTAATAATAAGGAATCCTTCAGTCTATCTAAGGATTCCTTTTTTATTAGAGTTTTTTAAGAAATAGTACTTTGAGATAGTCTCCCTCTTTATACTGCTTTATTGTCTTAAAATCATCTGGTAAAGAAAATGTCTCAATAACCCTGTAAGCCTCATCCATTTCCTTAAAAGCTTGATTAACAAAGTTCTTAAACTTATCCATGCCAAAACCACTAGCATTCGTTGACGCAACAATGATCCCTTGATCCGCTGTAATAGCAATTGCTTCTTTAAGTAAGTTCACATAATCCTTTGACGCACTAAACGTATGTTTCTTGGATCTAGCAAAACTAGGGGGATCAAGAATAACCATGTCAAAATTCAGATTCTTTTTAACCGCATATTTAAAATAATTAAAAACATCCATCACTCGAATGATATGATCGTTCTCATCTAGGCCATTCACTTGAAATTGTTCAATCGTTTTAGGTAAGCTACGATTCGCAAGGTCAACACTCGTCGTCTGTTCAGCACCACCCAGTGCTGCAAAAACAGAGAAAGCACCTGTATATGAAAAAGTATTTAATACTGATTTTCCATTAGCATACTTGTCTCTTATTGTTTTTCTTACCTGCCTTTGATCAAGAAAAATTCCAGTCATTGGACCATCATTTAAATAGACGGCAAAATTCACACCATTTTCCTTGATAATAATCGGAAAATCGCCGCGTTCTCCGGCAACAAAATCATCGTCTTCTAGGTATTTTCCACCAGTATCAAAACGTTTTTTCTCGTAAATACCTTTAAATTCAACTAAGTTCTTTAGTGAATTCAGTATAAGCTCTTTGAACAGATAAATCCCTTGACTATACCAATTTACAACATAAAACCCTGCATAGTATTCAATAGTCAGACCGCCGATCCCATCTCCTTCTCCATTAAAGACACGAAAAGCAGTTGTATCTTTATCTTTATAATAGGCACTTCTTATATCTAATGCCTTTTCGATTTTTTTATCAAAAAACTGCTGATCAATTGGCTCATTTTCATTTTGAGTTAATACCCAACCGAATCCCTTGTTTTGTCTACCATAATAACCTCTTCCAAGAAAATGATTTTTCTCATCAACTAATTGAACGATTATACCTTCTTGATCCAGTACCTCCATATTTAAGATGGCTTCTTTAAATATATGTGGAAAACCTATTTTAAATTTATTAACAAATTTATCTTTAATTTTCAATTGTACGTCATTCTGCATTTCCTTCATCCTAACTGTTTATATATGTACTTACTTTATCATTTGACTTTCTATAAAGCTAGCTTCAATAAGTCTTCCCTCGTATATAACAAATCTAATTCAGGGAATTATGTGTGTAATATTTTCTTACAAACAAACAGATTATTCACCATATGTATGCTAACATTAAATCCAAATTCAGATTTTCTGGGGGATAACTATGATGGGAAAGCAAAAACTTGTTTTAATCGGAAACGGTATGGCAGGTTTGCGCTGTATCGAAAATATTTTAAAAGAGGATAATACCCTTTACGATATCACCATTTTTGGTAGTGAGCCTCACGTGAATTACAGTCGGATTATGCTATCTTCCGTACTACAAGGAGATACAACATTTAATGATATCACAATAAATGACCGTAACTGGTATGATGATCATGATATCCTTCTTCATACTGGTGAAACCGTTACAAATATTAATAAAGAAAAGAAGCTAATAGAGACCGATAAAAGCACAATAACCTCTTATGATAAACTCATTATAGCAACTGGTTCTAACCCTTTTATTCTACCCTTACCTGGTAATGACAAAGAAGGTGTTGTCTCTTTTCGCACAATAGATGACTGTCACAAAATGATCGACACGGCAAAGAAATATAAGAAAGCGATAGTAATTGGCGGTGGACTCCTTGGCCTTGAAGCAGCAAGAGGCTTATTAAATTTAGGAATGGAAGTTGACGTTGTTCATATTTCTGAATATTTAATGAATAAACAATTAGATGAAACAGCAGCACATATGCTCCAAAGTGAATTAGAGTCACAAGGCATGCATTTTCTTCTAGAAAAACAATCTGAAGAAATCATTGGAGACGCTAGGGTTGAAGGAATTCGATTTAAAGATGGAACAATAGCTAAGGCAGATCTTGTTGTGATGGCAGTGGGTGTAAAACCAAACATTCAATTAGCGCAAAAAGCCGGTATTGAAACTAACAGAGGTATTCTTGTCGATGATTTTTTCGCAACGCGTTCAGAGGATATTTATGCTGTTGGTGAATGTGCAGAACACAACGAAATGGTATACGGTCTTGTCAAACCGCTTTATGAACAAGGAGCTGTACTCGCACGACATTTGTGCGCCAAGGATAATGAGCCATATAAAGGATCCGTTTTATCAACACAGTTAAAAATATCAGGAGTTGATGTATTTTCTGTCGGACAATTCTATACAGATGATCAAACAAAGGCCATTCATTTTCATGATGAAGTTGCTTCAACTTATAAGAAAGTTTTCTTTAGAGGTAACAAAGTGGTTGGCAGCGTCATGTTCGGTGACACTAAAGAAGGACCTAGATTGTTAGATATAATTATAAAACAAAAATTCGTCGCTGATCAAGAAAAGGTTGCTTTACTTACGCCTTTAGATCCAAGTGAATCTTATGTAGCTACAATGCCAAAAAATGAATTTGTTTGCACATGTAATGCTGTATCTAAAGGTACTATTATTGAAAATGTCCAACAGCACGCGCTTACTACTGTTGATGAAGTTCGCCAATGTACGAAAGCTTCCAGCTCATGTGGTGGTTGTAAACCAATTGTTAGTGAACTACTAACCTATATAAATAGTGAATATTTTAATGAAGCAGTTGAAGATAAAAGATTCTGTTCTTGCACTAAACTAACTGAGGATGAAATAGTTACAGAAATACAAACGAAGCATTTAGCTAGTGTTACGGAAGTTATGGAAACACTAGGATGGGGAACGAATGACGGTTGTGCAATTTGTCTTCCCGCTATAGAGTATTATTTAGAAATGATCTATCCAGAATATGAACAAAATCAAGAAACAATCTATGTGAATGAAAAGATGAATGCAAAACTTCGTAAAGATGGCACCTATACGATCGTTCCACAACTATATGGTGGAACAGCTCAGACCAGTCAATTGAAAACTATTGCAAAAGTTGCAGAAAAGTACAATATAACTACCCTACCATTAACAAGTGCACAAAGAATTCATTTAGAAGGCATTAAAAAAGAAGATTTATCTTCTGTATGGACAGATCTCAATATGAGGCTTCACTCCGCAGCTGCAAATACAGTACAGAGTATTAAAACTAGCAGTGGTGATCATTTATGCGAGTGTGATAAACTACCAGGTTATCATATCGCACATGAGCTTGAGCGGAGAATGGAATTTCTAAAAACACCTTATCGTATCAGGATTGGAGCATCTGCTTGTAAACATAATGGAGCTGGTTCCACTACAAAAGATATAGGTATTATCAAAATGGATAGAGGATGGGAAATTTATGTCGGAGGTAGTAGCGGTCGCAACAGTCGCTTAGGTGAATTATTAGCTGTCACCGAATCACAGAAAGAAGCAGTTAACATTATTCTTGGTTTCGTCCAATACTACCGTGAATCTGCCAATTACTTAGAACGAACATGGCAATGGATTGATCGAGTAAGTTTAGTTCACCTTCGTGAAGTGCTTTTTGATGAAGAATTACAAAACTATCTAATTGATAGATTAGAAAGAAGTGTGAAGCAGCGTAAATTGTTATTACTAAGTAATTAATAGGTTTCATACTTCTTAACTCTATAAACCAGAACTCCATTAAATCAGCGAGCAAAGGATGAGATATCTTGACAGAGTTACTATTGAAATACTTCAGAGATAAGCAACAAAAAGCTGAAACAGAGAAAATTTATGATTCACAATGCCCTTATTGTAGTATGCAATGCAAGATGCAATTAGTAGAACAAAAAGTTGTTTCGAGAAAAACATATAAAACAATCGGAAAAGATAACCCAACCTCTGAAGGACGGCTTTGTATTAAAGGATTAAATGCCCATCAGCATGCACTTCATAAAGACAGAATTAAACAGCCATTAATGAAGGTTAACGGTGAATTCGTTACTGTTTCTTGGGAAGTCGCATTAGAACAGATAAAAGAGAATTTCAAAAAGATTCAGCAACAAGATGGTCTTGATGCTTTATCGGTTTATGGTAGTGCTTCAATCACTAACGAAGAAGCGTATCTATTAGGTAAATTCGCACGCGTTGGCTTACAAACAAAACACATTGATTACAATGGTCGTTTATGTATGGGAGCTGCTGCAACAGGTGCAAATCAAACGTTTGGTGTAGATCGCGGATTTACGAATACAATAAAGGAAATTCCTAATACGCGCTGCATAATCTTAGCTGGAACAAATATCGCTGAATGTCAGCCGACCATCATGCCTTATTTTGAAAGAGCCAAAGAAAATGGCGCATACATCATTGCTATAGATCCACGCGAAACAGCCACAACCAAATTAGCAGATTTGCACTTAAAAAACAAACCAGGTTCAGATGTAGCCTTAGCTAATGGATTATTAAAGGTAATTATTGAGAATAACTTAGTTGATCAGGCATTTATTCAAGATAGAACTAATGGATTTGAAGAAGTAAAAGAACTAGTAACATCTATTGAGCTTGAGGAAACAGCGCAGTTAACAGGCTTAACTGTTGAGCAAATTAAACAGGCTGCTACTGCTTTTGGACAAGAAACATCAGGTATGATCTTTACCGCAAGAGGCATTGAACAACAAATTGATGGAACAGCTGCAGTACGCTGCTTTATAAACATTCTTTTAGCTACTGGGAAAATCGGAAAACCTAATTCTGGTTTCGGTGCAGTTACTGGTCAAGGCAATGGTCAAGGAGCGAGAGAACACGGACAAAAGTCAGATCAATTACCAGGTTATCGCTCGATTGAAAACGATGAGCATAGAGAATATATTGCAAATGTTTGGGGAGTTAATGCACAAGACTTACCTAGAAAAGGCGTATCTGCATACGAAATGTTTGAGGAAATTGAGCAACAAAAAATTAGCGGTATGTTCGTTATGTGTTCCAATCCAGTTGTTTCAAATCCAAATGCTAACTTCGTCAAAAAAACATTAGAACAATTAAAATACCTAGTAGTTGTTGATATGTTCGTTTCAGAAACAGCAAAACTAGCAGACATCATCCTACCAGCCTCTTCCTATTTAGAAGATGAAGGAACTATGACTAATGTCGAAGGTCGCGTCATGTTAAGAGAAGCAAGCTTTCCACTACCTGGTGAAGTACGACATGATTGGCAAATCATTTGTGATATAGCAAAAGCATTAGGAAAGGAACAGTATTTCCCCTATCAAAGTGCTGAAGATATTTTTGAAGAACTTAGAGTCGCAAGCCGTGGTGGTAGAGCAGATTATTATGGCATTACCTATAATCGGATTCGAAAAGAAGATGGTGTCTTATGGCCATGCCCGGATCCGAATGAATCTGGTACAGACCGTTTATTTGAAAATTCATTTGCTCATGAAGATGGTAAAGCAAAAATGGCAGCCATTTCACACAAATTAAAAATACCCAAACCAATACCTAGCGATGCTTATCCGCTCTTTTTAACAACTGGCCGTGTCATGTCACACTACCTAACTGGTGAGCAAACAAGAAAAAGTCCTTCGCTTGCTGCAAGAAATATTGAAGCGTTTATGGAAGTCCATCCAGATACAGGTTTAAAATATAATCTAAAAGAATCAATGCTTGTAAAAGTCGAGTCAAAACAAGGCTCTATCGTTGTTAGAACGAAATGGTCTACTACAATAAGAAAAGACACCGTTTTTGTACCATTCCACTGGACAGAATCACAAAATGTTAATCGATTAGTTTCTGATGAATTAGATCCTCACTGCAAAATGCCTGGTTTTAAAGTGAGCACAGTTAAAATTAGCCCAGTAAATAGGTAAGTAATTTAGTAATCTATTAAATAAGTCGACTGTTTCAAATAGAAACAGTCGACTTATTTATTTTATGAAACTCACACTACATATCTTTTTTAATTTCATTTTTACTTTGATAACTTCTTTTGATTAATTCGAATGGCTTAAGCATTATCCTACGAAACTTCCTTCTATTAACATCTTGTTGAGTTGCAGGTAATTTACCGAAAATTAAATGAGCAAGCGGTATATAAAGATGAATGGTGCGAATAACCAAATAACAGAAAATGACTGTCACCATATATCGAATCGTTATGTCAAAATGAAACCAATAATTTGGTCTTGTTGGAGTATATACTGCAACTTCTCTTAGGATTAACGGATGAATTAAGTAAAAGGCAAAAGAATAAACTGCGAAGTGTTTTACTCTACCAATCATTTTAGTTGATCCCATTGCTGCAAATTTCTCTGCTAGCTTGTAAAAGAAATAACTTCCTATTACTAAATAGGTAATTTCAGTTAACGTGTAAACTGTACCAGTTACCGTTATTTCTTGGAGTGTATAGCCATAGTAATGTAAATAAAATAAGCTTGATCCCGTAATAAGTGTCATCACACCAAATATAATGATAGGGATGTTATTTTTCCCTTTAGCTTTTTCTGTTTCATAGTGTAATCCTATCCAACCGCCTAAAAGTAAATACGACATATTACTAAGAAATATATGAGAACTCGTTAAATCAAATGTAGATTGGATGACAAAATAAGTGAATTGAATAAGGATACCGCATAACCAAAGGTATTTCTTAATAATTGAAAATCGTTGTGAAATCCAAATTACTGCAGGTAATATCATATAAATTTGAACGATAATAAAAATAAAGTATAATTGATAGTGGGATTCTCCTTGTACTATCCGACTGATAACATCTCCTATAACGAACTCACGTCCTAATCGGGAATACGCATAAAACTCATAAACACTAGCCCATATGAGATAAGGTACAATAATAAACTTAAAACGTTTTTTATAGTAATCTAGTAGATTATCTTTCGTCCATCTTTTTTGTGCATGACTATAGAAAAAAACCAGTCCCGTCAACATAATAAAAATACCCTTTTCCACACGGAGCGTTCGACTTAAGTAATGATACTTTTGAAATGCACCGCTATCCATCTCAAACGAAGTATAATAAGCACCAATTGTATGGATTAACACTACCGATAACATTGCAAACGTTCTTAAAAAATAAACAGCCTCAATATTTTTATTTTTCATTCTATGCCTCTCCCAACAATTCACTTTTATTCCAGCGTGAAATATAATTACTATTATTATAATAATTACATTAACGTAATTTTCTATAAAAATGGAAATTACAATATAAATAATACAATTCTTCATAGACACTTTACATTAGTTATCTACACCACTTTATAAGACGCAAATAAACCGACTTCCCATAAGAATGTCGGTTTTTATTAGAGCTTTAATATTCATCCATTCTTAAAAGCTCTACAACTGCTTGGAACACCCCTTTAGATCAAGACTTTGTATAATCAATACTTATACATTAGTGTTCATTTTATTAATTTGATAAAATTATTACGATTGATTATTTAACTCACTACAGAAGGAGTTCGATCACCAAGCAAAAAAACCGACTTCCCATAAGAAAGTCGGTTTTTATTAGAGCTTTAATTCACCCATTCTTAAAAGCTCTACAACTGCTTGCGAACGCCCCTTTACACCAAGCTTTTGCATTGCATTTGAAATGTATAGTAATTGCGTAATATTTTACTTATCAATAGTACTTAAATATCTAAATAGACCGAAAGATTTAGATATTGTAAAACTATCTGTGTTATTAATTAAAATATTTCACAACCTACTAAACCAGCATAAACAACTTAATCTTATTTTATCTGTATAGTACTTTTATATAAGTTCTCTGAGAAGTTGGGACAGTTTCATAATATGTGTCTAACAAAGTGCCTGAACTGTTGTATTTTTTCACTTCGAACCTATCAAGTACCAGTCGTCCATAAACGGCTGGTCTACTCCACCTGTCGTAGTCAGCATCAACACTGAATCCTGAACCACCGCCTCTCGCGACAGCGATACCTACAACACCGTACGATAAAGAAAAACTGAAATTTGTGGTAGAGCTACTAAACCAGTAAGTATCGGCACGAGTATAACCATTAAAATCTGGATGCCAGCCAAATTTATAGTCATAGTCTGCTATCGATGATGATATCTTAGTGTAATCATAGTGATAACATGTTGCACAAAGGATACCGATATTATTAGATTCCTTTGTTAAATTAAGTGGTGTTGATGTTGAAAAGGTGTTAGGTAATTCCTCATAAATTGTCTTAATATTACCGTCTTCTTGAGTGACATCTACTACTTCTCTATTTAGTAATTTATTTTCTATAGTACTATCAGTAGATGCCGAAATTGAATCTACGACTATAAAAAACATGAAACATATTAAAAAGAAGCTTAAACCTATTTTAAATCTATTCATTTTCTCACCTCCTTAAATAAATAATACCATATTTTCCTATAAATTAAAACGCTTTCAATGGAAAAAATGGTTTTTTACTGTTAAAATTTATAATAAGAATTAATTAGATTACAAAAGGGAGTGTTTTTCTTGAAAAAGGCAACTTATATTTTACTTTTAATGTTTTTATTTCTAAGTGGTTGTGGAACTGATGAATTGTTATTAATAGGAAAAAGAACAGATACAGATATAGTTGAATATAACCAAGAAATTAAAGAGGAAAATATCATTACTCAAGTTAATAATATATTAGAAAATAAAACGAAAAATCAGATCTCAGAAAAACCTAATGTATATCCAGATTTTATATTACTATTGAAAAATAAAAAAGAAAATATAAGTATTTTTAACTATGCTGTTTGGCTAGATAATCGCGAGAATGCTTTATTAAGTGATGAAACCTCTGAAAATAAAAATTATTATAGGCTTTCTAAAGAAAACACAGAAGAATTAAAAGAGATACTAAATAAATGATTGAGATGTGAAATTATCATCCCTTTTTGAAAGGGTAAACGTAAGATAGTCCACACCTATTATTAAGATGTGGACTAATATTATGATTTATATAGATTTATTTGGAACTCGATTTTCACCGTGAACATAGTAAAAGTTGAGCTAACTTAGGCTTTATTAGATGTATTCATATTAGGGAGTTTCTCACACAGATATTGGGTAAATCCGTTTTTCTTGCTCCTTTGCAATGGTTGGTATCTATTATAGGAATGATTTATACTTTTCCTCTTCAGTAGCCTGGAATGTATATTTTAAATCAATTTGTCCATTCTGATACACAACACCAAAATCAATTAATGCCTGGAAAACGTGAAATAAATCCTTGTCTGTATCGTTTAACGCTCTAATTTCTTGCTTTATATACGTTATATTAACTTCATTTTTCTCCTCACTACTTAATAAGAAGAGTTCGTCATTCATACGAGTAATCTCTTGTTCAAGTCTTTCCCTTTTTGCTTCATATTCATACTTATTTATCATTTCATCTAAATAAAGATCTAGTAATCTATTCTTCTTTTGTTCGGTTACTGCAATCGTATGATCCAGCTTCTTCATTCTTTGATCTTTGTTATCGCTCAGTGATTTTTCAAGATTAAAGTTTACTTTTTAGCTTTCACTGATTAAATCTTTTAATATAGTAATCCTTAAATTTTCATAAGTCATTGGAACATGACATTTATATACATTGACCAGAACGTCTATAATTACTACATTTCAGATAGCACCAATGTGTTCCATCTTCTTTCGTTTGCCTGTTTGATTAATGATCATACTACAACCGCAATGTGAACATTTTAATAATCCTCTAAACTCATATTAAATAGTGATATCTTCTTTATTTAATACTTTTTTACTATTTGCTAGATCAAAAACTTCTATTTATACAATTGCTGTATGTGTGAATACATATTTTTCTTTCACTCTACAAAAAGTGTGCAAAAAAACCGACTTCCCATAAGAAAGTCGGTTTTTATTAGAGCTTTAATTCACCCATTCTTAAAAGCTCTACAACTGCTTGCGAACGCCCCTTTACACCAAGCTTTTGCATTGCATTTGAAATATGGTTCCTTACTGTTTTTTGGGATATAAACAGTTCTTGGGCTATATCTTTTGTTGTTTTGTCCTGTACTAATAGCTCAAATACTTCTTTTTCACGTTTCGTTAATAGTTGCTTCGGCTTGTAGTCACTATCTGTCAAGTCTTAACCCCTCCTTGCTATCTTTAGAGTCACACTGTGAAGGGTATTTATTTAGTCAAAGTATTCTATGTTAAAAAAATCCTTTCCGTGCTTGCTTCTATCCCGATTAAATAGAAATACACCTTTGTCCTATGGTAACGCAGCCATTTATCTTGTTTTCACATAAAAAATAAAGCGACACTACTGACTATTCAGTTATGTCGCTTTACTTTAACATTACATATTGCTCTTAATGAATCAATTCACTTTTTTTCGCTTCATTTGAAACATGATCGATTTTGTTTGCTAATGGTTTCTTCAAGAATACAGCAAACACAATGGCGCCAATCATAAAGGCTAGTAATACTAAAATATCTCGAATCACAATAGCCTGAATCATTCCACCTACTGCTTCACGTAATAAGCTAATCGCATAGGTGAATGGTAAATATGGATTAATCGCTTGAAAGAATGGTGGTGCAACTTGGATTGGGAAAGTTCCACCAGATCCAGATAGTTGAAGTACTAGGAATATAATTGCTACACCTTTACCAACATTTCCAAATACAGATACAAGCGTGTATACAATTGACATGAAAACCAAACTAATAAAGATACCAAATATAACAAACCAGATTGGTTCTGCGACATATGCACCTAAAATAAACATATCACCTAATGTTACGATCAGAGCTTGCATAATACCTATAGAAGCAAATGTTAATCCCCTGCCAAAGTATATATGCGTATGTTTATACAATTCATCTTTATTCGCAACATCGACTCGAAGTAGTGAAATTAAAAGTAATGCACCTACCCACAAGCTTAATGTCGTATAGAATGGTGAATTTGCTGATCCATAATTAGGAATAGGAAATACCTTGTTCTCTTTTAATTCAATTGGATTTGCTAAGAAGTCACTCTCTTGTTTAATATCATTCTTTAACAGTTTAATAATATCGGCTAAATCTTGTTCTGATTCAAATTCTCGAATCTTATCAGCTGTATTTCGGACCGTGTCTTCTAAACCTGGTAAATCATCCCTAACGAGGTCAGCGATTTTCCCAACAGCTTCTTCTACCTGTGGCAGTTTGTTTTCAATGAAATCTGCTACTTTAGTGATTTCAGCGGCTGCTTCTGGTAAATCATTATTTACAAAATCTGCTGCCTGATGGATTTTTTCCTCTATTTCTGGAAAGCTATTTTCATAAAAATCTGCAGCAGCATCTATTCCAGCCATTACGTCATCCATTTTTTCATTTATTGCTATTGCAGTTTGATGAATTTCATCACCAATTTCGGGTAACTGTTCTTGTAATTGACTTATTTCTTCTTCACCATATTGTAAAGAGTTTTCCGTGTTTTCTAATATCGTTTCAATTTCAGGCAAGTTTTCTTGTGCTTTTTGTAAATCTTCTGACGCATTAGTAGCATCTATTTGTAATTGTTCAAGTCCACTACTAAGTAATGGATTAATTGTTTCATCAAAACGGTCAACCAGATCAGTAGAAGTTGCTACTGCCTCTTCCGATACATTAACTAATTGGTTGATTATTTCTTGGGAAATACTTTCCACATCTTGGTTCATTTCGGTTATTAAAACTTGTTCTTCTTCAAAATTAGCTCCCAATGCTTTTAGTTTCTCTATATCAGAAGTAAGTGCATCATCGTTTTGTTGTTGATTAATAGCTTCCATCACTTGTACTGATTGATCAATACTTGTTATGCTTGCTTCTAAATCTGTGTTTAACACAGGAATTTTTTCCTCTATTTCACTTGTTGATAGTTCATCATTGTCAAGTGCCACTGCAAATTGATGAACTTCTTCCGCTGTTTGTTGATACAAAAGTAGATTTTGTTTTAAAACAGGTGTAACTGTATCAAAAGCATCTTTATTGTCTTCTAAAAAGGTAGCTATTGCATCCGTATAAGCTGCACCAGATTCCGCAATTCTTTCGATTTCCGGCAAGGCCTCTTGTGCTCGAAATACTACTTGCTGTGCCTTTTGTATATCTTCTAATCCATCACTTACTAACTGTTCAACTTGATTGAAGTTTTCATCCACTTCAATAATTGCATCTGCAATACGTTGAATTTCTGGCATTTCTTCTTGGATAATTAAAATTTCATCCCCGACTTTTTCAATTTCAGGTAACTTATCCTCAAGTGTGACGACTGTTTCTGCAGCTTCCATAATTGCGGGCATCTCTGCTTCTAATTGTAAGATTTTATCTGCCTGTTTATTAATTTCAGGAATTTTCTCTTCTAATTGAATTGCTTTATTACCCATCTCTTCAATATCTGGCAAGCGATTTTCTAATGCAAAAATTTTACTTTCAATATTCCTTATTGTTGGCAATTCTTGTTCTAATTCAATTCCTATATCATTAAATATAGTTAATACTGATTCACTGACTGTTTCTATGAAAGTATCACTTGTTTGCGCTATTATTGTTGTCGCGCCAGAAGATGCCATTTTAGGAGCGATCGCATTAATTTTTTCATTAACACTATATTCTATCTCCGGTTTAATTTGTTCATCATCTAATAAAGTCCCGATCTTTTCTGAGAAGTCCTCGGGAATAGTTATACTTGCATAGAAATCTCCATTCCTTACTCCTTTTTCAGCTGCTTGTTTTGAAACAAATTGCCAACCAAGTCCATCATTCTCTTTTAAATTCGCAATAATTTGATCTCCAACGTTAACATCATCATCTCGAATTATTGCGCCACTATCTTCATTGGTAACTGCTATTGCGATATCACTTGTATTGGAATAAGGGTCCCAAGATGCCTTTAAGTTAAACCAAGCATATAGGGATGGTAATATCATTAAAGCCACAATCAAAAATAAAGCAACTGGTGTTTTGATTATATTAAACCAGTCCGTTTTAAAAATCCTGCCAATGTTACGCAAACGTCAACACCTCTTAGTTGTTTATCAAATTTAAATTCATTTTTTAGTCATAAAGAACATTTTAAAACTTTTTATCTTATCTGTCACGTTATATTTTAATATATTTGTTAAATACATAAGCTAAATGATGGTTGCATTCCCTTCTGTTTCAAGCGATAATAATGAATAGACTAATTTATTGTTACAGTTATGGAAGGGGACAGACTTGTGCATCACAATTTAAATATGACAGATCAAATAGCAGAGCAGCTTCAAACAACTGGTTCTGGATATGATTTACTGCGCTATGTATGCTTACCAGACTTACTCGGAAAAGATGCTACTACAATTTTATATGTACTCGGGAAAAATATCGCAAGACAAATAGAGTGGCAAACTTTTGATCAAGTCGCTGATTTTTTTAATAATACTGGTTGGGGATCACTCACAGATATTAAACAAAAAAGAAGTGAACATATTTTTGAATTAACAGGACCAGCAATTAGTCAACGTATGAAATCTGATCTAGTCGTTGATTATCGACTAGAGGCAGGCTTTTTAGCAGAGGCTTTTCAACAATTAAAAGGGAAACCTTGTGAATGTAGCGAAGAAATCTATCCTAAGAAAAATACGGTTGCTTTTCATGTCTTATATACAAAATAAATCTAAATATGATTCTTTCTCATTATAACCACAAAAAAACTAGAGCATTTTAATTGCTCTAGTTTTTTTATTTAGATAATGGCTTTAATTCATTTCCAAATACATTAGACAGTATTTTCATTAAAAGGTCAATCAATCCAAATAAAGTGCTCGGATAAATACTCACTAGTATTAGATTTATTATATCGCTTCCATCAGAAATAATCGGGAAAGAGCCCTCTAAAAAAAACAATAATGATAAAACAAAGATTCCTGATACCGCGTGCAATAAAAATCGACTTATAACTTTAATCAGAGCATTTCTTATTTTATTTGTTACCTTATCTATTCCAATTGAAATTGAGATTCCAAGAATAAAAACTATTGGAGCAACATAGACGATCGAAATCGCAATTGTAAAAACAAATAAGTCAAATAGAAATGTAATAATACTATTACCCAGGGTAATGCCGTTATTAAATAGTACATAAATTACCCCAGCGTTTATTGTTGTTAAAAATGCAACTACTAATTTCCTTTTAAACACAAACATTCTCCTCATTACTTTCAGCATAAAGAATTAATAAATAAACAATAAACGAATCGAGACCAATGAAAATTTTATGGTTCTTTAGTGGTCTCTATTTCGCTGTCGTCTTTATCCTTCTTTAGATGTTCCAATATTATCTGGGCGGTTGGTTCTGGAATCCCTAACCGTTTTAATTCATCTAATGAAGCTTCTTTAATGTCTGTAATCGATTTAAAGTGTGTTAGCAGTAATTTACGTCGCTTTTCTCCAACACCAGGTATGGAATCTAGCTCTGATTTGAAAGCACTTTTTCCACGCAGCTGTCGATGAAATGTTATCGCAAAACGGTGTACCTCATCTTGAATACGTTGTATTAAATAAAATTCTTGTGATTGGCGTTCTAACTCAATAACTTCTGGTGGATTTCCATATAATAATTCGCTTGTTTTGTGCTTATCGTCTTTCGCCAATCCACACAACGGAATATCCAAGCCAAGCTCGTTTTCTAATACATCAAACGCTGCGTTCATCTGTCCTTTCCCACCATCAATTACAATTAGATCTGGAAGGGGATAACCTTCCTTTAAAACCCGCGTGTAACGACGCCGTATAACTTCACGCATTGTTTCATAGTCATCAGGTCCTTCAACATCACGAACTTTATATTTACGATATTCCTTTTTTAATGGCCGACCATCACTAAATACAACCATCGCTGAAACAGGATCTGTACCTTGAATATTTGAATTGTCAAATGCCTCAATTCGATGTGGTATTTCAATATTTAACCGTTCACCTAAATCTTCCACAGCTTTAATTGTGCGTGCTTCATCGCGTTCAATTAAGGAGAACTTCTCTTCCAAAGCAATTTCAGCGTTTTTGCCTGCTAAATCAACCAATTCCTTTTTTCTTCCTCGATATGGAATCGTCACATCTACTTCCAATAATTCTTTTAGGAGTTGAAATTCTATCGGTGCTGGGACAAGAATTTGTTTAGGTTTTGGATGGTTTTGATGTAAATAAAAACGGCCAATGAAACTCATAAAAGTCTCTTCTGCCTCATCAAAAAACGGGAAAATCGAAACATCTCTTTCAATTAATTTACCTTGACGAATAAAGAAAACTTGAACACACATCCATCCTTTATCATAAGCATAATGAAAAACATCACGATTAACTTCATCATTTAAAGTCATTTTCTGTTGTTCCATTACCGCTTCAATATGCTGAATCTGGTCACGTAATTCCATTGCCCGTTCAAAATTCAATACATCACTCGCTTGTTCCATCTTTTCTTTTAAATTTCGTTTAATGGATTGGTGTCCACCATTTAAAAAAGAAACAATATCTTGAACGATATTTTTGTACCTATCTTCTGAAGGCGGGTCTTCTGAGCAAGCAAGACATTGATCCATATGATAATACAAACAATGTCTTCCCGGAGGATTGTTACATTTTCGCAATGGATAAATACGATCTAATAATTTCTTAGTTTCCCTTGCTGCGATAACATTTGGATAAGGGCCGAAATACTTGCCTTTGTCTTTGTATACACGTCGAGTGATTAACAATCTAGGATGTCTTTCATTAGTGATTTTTAAATAAGGATAACTTTTATCATCCTTTAGTAATACATTGTATTTCGGATCGTATTTTTTTATTAAATTCATCTCTAGAATTAATGCTTCAATTTCTGAAGATGTAACGATATATTCAAAATCTACAATTTCTTGAACTAATCGTTGTGTTTTTTGATCATTTGCGCCAGTAAAATAGGAACGAACACGATTTCTTAATAATTTTGATTTACCTACATAAATTATCGTACTGTGTTTATCTTTCATTAAATAACAACCGGGCTGTGCCGGCAATACTGCTAATTTTTCTTTTATTTTATCAGACATATACAGACACTCCACACTCAGTTTATGCTCTATTATAACAAAGAATAATCCCCTGCTACCATAAAAGTAACAAGGGATTAAAATTTCTAGATGCTATTCATTGTTTATGCGTGTTGGTTAATTAACTCAACTAATGCTTCTTTTGGTTGGAAACCAACAACTTGCTCTACGATTTCTCCATCTTTGAAAAGAAGAAGCGTTGGAATACTCATGACGCCGTATTTTCCAGCTGTTTCTTGGTTTTCATCTACGTCTAATTTTACGATTTTAACTTTATCGCTCATTTCGCCATCGATTTCCTCTAATACTGGTGCGATCATTTTACAAGGTCCACACCAAGTTGCCCAAAAGTCCGCTAATACTACGCCTGAACCTGTTTCTTCTGCAAATGTTTTATCGTCAGCTTTTACAATTGCCATTTATATAGCCTCCTCTTAATTTACTAAACATTATTTAATTCTTCATTGAGTATATCATTCTCATTTGCGCTCTGGCTACTAGTTTGCTCATAGCCTACTTTGCCCATTAAAAATAACCTCATACAGCAATCTTTTAACCAATGCTAGCTCCAATGATAAACGACAATCCAATTGAAATGACCATTGAGATAAATCCAACAGCTCGATTGTCATTTGCAATTTCCGTATCAATTTTATACGTTGGTGTGATAAATTCAAAAATGAAGTAGCCAATCAGTAATAATAAAAAGCCGAATGCACCCCATCCAACACTTTCAAGTATCGAATCATTATGTTCAATGGAAAATCGGAATACATTAGAAATACCAAAGATTTTTCCACCAGTAGCCATTGCCACAGCAAGGTTACCTTTTTTTATCTCATCCCAGTTTTTATAAGAAGTTACTAACTCAAAAACCACGAGAAATAAAATAATACATAATATTACAACACTATACCGTGCAGCAGTCTCAACATAGATATTTTCCCAAAAAGAAGCCATTTTATACACCCCAACCTATTGTTATATAGCATTTTATCATAGAAATAGGTGTTTTGGTAGTATAATCAAACTACTCAAAATTCTAAAATGGTTACACCACTTCCACCTTCATTCATACTACCTGCTCGTTGATTGCTAATATGTCGATGTTTTTTAGCAAATTCCTGCACACCTTTTCGAAGTGCACCTGTTCCTTTACCATGTATGATGGAAACGTTTGGATAACCTGCTAGAAGTGCATCATCTACATATTTTTCTAATTCTCTAAGTGCATCTTCATAACGTTCACCACGTAAATCTAGTTCTGTTTTGACATGACTATTCGATCCTTTAACCGTGGCAATTGCTTTTTCTACAACTGGCTCTTCTCTTTTAATAAATTGTAAATCTTTACGTTTGGCCTTAATCTTCATCATTCCAACTTGAATTTGATACTCATTTTTACCTGTTTTATCTATAACGGTTCCATTCTGATTTAACGTTGCTACTAGAACTTCATCTCCAACTTCTAATTCTGCCGTACTGTTAACTTGTTTAGTTGGTTTACCTGATTTTTTAGTAGACAAGTTTGGTTGGGCCTCATCAAATAACTTACGTGCCTCAATCCACTCGTGTTCTTTTAGTGTTGCACCATGTTTCATCTCACGAATAGTAGCTACAATTTGTTCTGCTTCTTCACGTGCATTTTGTAATGCCTTTTCAGCCTTTTGCTCTGCTTTTTGATAAAGAGATTCCCGTTTTTGATCAAATAACTGCCATTGTTTTTCTAAGTCTTCTTTCAGTTGTTCTGATTCAGTTAAAACTTTTTCAGCTTCTTCATAATCCGACTCTGCATTACGTCTAGCTGTTTCAAGAGAAGCAATCATATTTTCTACACTAGTTGAATCAGTACCAATATGGCTTTTAGCAGAAACAATTACGTTCTCTCTCAAACCTAATCGACGTGAAATTTCAAACGCATTACTTCGTCCTGGTACACCAATTAATAACCGATATGTTGGACGCAACGATTCGATATCAAATTCAACAGAGGCGTTGACTACACCATCTCTATTATAGCCATATGCTTTTAATTCAGGATAGTGTGTTGTAGCGATAATCCGTGCATTACGACTTACGACGTCATCTAAGATTGCCATTGCCAAAGCAGCACCTTCTTGTGGATCTGTTCCAGCACCTAACTCATCAAACAAAACTAAAGTCTTCTCATTGACATGCTCTAAAATATCTACAATATTTGTCATATGTGAAGAAAAAGTACTTAAACTTTGTTCAATTGACTGCTCATCCCCGATATCAGCAAATACATCATGAAAGACAGCCAATTCGCAACCGTCAAGTGCTGGAACTTGTAAACCCGATTGTGCCATTAGTGTACACAGACCAACCATTTTTAACGTAACTGTTTTACCACCTGTATTTGGCCCTGTTATCACAATCGCATGATAGCTTTCACCTAATTCAACATCATTTGCAACCACTTCATCATCACTCAAGAGTGGATGACGTGCTTGGTGCATTTTAATAATTCCTTGATCATTCATTTTTGGCATAGCAGCTCGCATCGATTGCCCTAATTTCGCTCTAGCAAAGATAAAGTCTAAAGAAGCTAATATTGTAACGTTTTGTCTTAAATATTCTTCATCTTCTGCAATCCTCATCGTTAACTCACGTAATATTCGTTCGACTTCTGTTTTCTCTTGGACTCTTGCTTCTTGGAGCTGATTATTCAACTCTACCACCGCTTGTGGCTCCATAAATAATGTTTGACCCGAAGATGATTGGTCATGAACGATTCCACCAATAGCTCCCCGATACTCTTGTTTGACCGGTAACACATAGCGATCATTACGAATCGTCACAATCGCATCAGATAGCATTTTAGCTTTTGATTTCGTATAACTATCCAACCGATCTCTAACTCTGCTTTCATTTGTTCTGATTTTCGACCGCAGAGAACGCAATTGATCAGATGCAGCATCCATTACATGTCCATTGTCATCAATACAATTTCTGATCTCACGTTCCAATTCACTTAGTGGTTCAATTTTTTCTACAAGTTCATTAATAATGAGTAGTTCCAAATCTTCAATTGATTCGATAAAACGACGCAGTGTTTTCCCACCATAAATGGTACCAGCGATATCTAAACATTCTTTTGGGTTTAATACACCACCAATTTCTGCTCGTTTAATACTTGGTTTTATATCAACAATTCCACCAAGCGGAACATTTCCATACAATCGCACAATACTAACCGCTTCATCTGTTTCGTCTTGTAAACGAAGTACTTCAGGTAAATTGGTAGATGGCTTCAAACGATTTGCACTTTCTTTCCCTAAAGAGGATGCGGCTTGATCCTTTAGCATCTGGATAATTCTATCAAATTCTAAAACCTTAAATATTCGCGGGTTCATTATTTGTGACTCCTTTTAACGTTTACTTTGAAAAAGTTCAATTAGGTCATCCTTTGTCCAGGTATTAACTACTGTTTCTGGTCTTAGCCAGCCTTTTTTAGCGACACGAACTCCCTCTTCCATGAAGGACAATGTTTTATAACTGTGCGCATCCGTGTTAATAGCAATTTTCACACCTTGTTCCTGTGCTATTTCAATCCATTTTGCTGATAAATCAAAACGATTCGGGTTTGCATTCAATTCTAGTATAGTATTTGTTTCTTTTGCTTTCGTAATCAATGCTTCTAGATTCACACGATAACCCTCTCTACGTCCAATAATACGTCCAGTTGGATGCGCAATAATGTTAACGTATGGGTTTTCAAGCGCTGTTGTTAATCGCTTCATAATTTCTTCTTCACTTTGATTGAAGCTAGAATGAATTGCACCAATAACGTAGTCCATTTCTTCTAAAAAGTCATCTGTAAAATCTAAAGAACCATCTGGACGAATGTCCATCTCCACTCCAGCAAAAATATGAATTTCGGGATATTCTTTCTTTAATCTTTCAATTTCTTCTCGCTGTTTACGCAAGCGTGTTTCATCAAGTCCATTTGCTACTTTTAAAAATTTGGAGTGATCCGTAATTGCTATATATTCATACTTACGCTCTATAGCCATTTTTACCATTTCTTCTGCTGATTGAGCTCCATCGCTCCATGTTGTGTGCATGTGTAGATCGCCACGGATATCTTCTATTGAAATCAGTGAAACTTCTTGTTCGAACGCTTCTAGTTCACCTCTATTTTGGCGAAGTTCCGGTGTGATATAATGCAAACCAAAATGTTTAAAAAAGGCCGCTTCTGTTTCAAATGTTTCAACCTCACCCGTTTCGGTGTTTTCTACTCCATACTCACTTATTTTTTCTCCTTGCTGTTTTGCACGTTGACGTAATGCAACATTATGATCCTTTGATCCAGTAAAATGATGAAGTGTAGTCGCAAAAGCTTCTGGTGCTACAATTCGAAAATCCACAGAAACATCAAAACGTTTCTCTAACACAACAGATACTTTTGTTTCTCCAGATGCAATTACTTCCTTTATTAAATCAATCTGCAATAAGGCATCTCGAACCGCTAAAGGATCCTTACTTGCAATAATAAAATCAAGGTCTTTTACCGTTTCTCTCATGCGTCGGATACTTCCTGCCCTTGAAAAACGCTCAACTACTTCTAATTCATTTAAGTACGCTTCAATTTCATCTACGATTGGTAACATGAACGCAATTGGCAAGCGTTCTGGTCTCGTTGAAGCCTCAGAAATTGCTTTCAGTATTTTTTCTGCTGTTTTTTGTCCAAATCCTTTTAAATTAGCAACAGCACCACTTTCACATGCAGCTTTTAATGTAGCAGCATCAATTACTTCTAATTCTTTATAAAGCTTGGCAATTTTCTTTCCGCCTAATCCTGGTAGATCTAATAAGGGTACAAGTCCTTCTGGTACTTCTTTTTGTAACGTTTCAAGAGTCTCTGATTGTCCAGCTTCAATATACTCATCAATTACAGCAGCAGTCCCTTTCCCAATTCCGTTCATAGCAGTAAAGTTATCTATTTCAATTAATGATCGATCATCTGTTTCAAGTGCTTGAGCCGCCTTACGATAAGCTGCTATTTTAAATGGATTTTCTCCTTTTAACTCTAGATATACTGCAATTGTATCTAACAAACGGATTACATCTTTTTTATCAATTGTCATTGTCTTTCCTCCGCGTCAATAGTTTTTATAACCTGAGAAAACCCTTGCTATTATAATTCACAAGGGTTTTCAATATTCCATGTAATAAAATATTTCAATCACCGATAAGACCGATGACATGATCAAACCACAATGTTTTGATTTGTGCTGATAAAACAGGCGTATTTTCAATGATAAAACCTGCTATTGATGATCCATCTATTGCTTGTTGTACAGATCCATTTGGTATCAATGCGGCTATGTATAAAATAACAAACAAAATGAAATACGTTTCAAGAAGACCAAATACTCCACCTAATAAACCATTGATCGAGTGTAGAATTGGTAATTCAGCGACAAAATCAAGCATTGAACTAATAATATTTAAAATAATTTTTGCTACGAAAAATATTATCGCAAACGCAATTGCATTATAAAACGCATTTTCTAATGGCAAGGCTTCTAGAAACACAGCCCATGTTTCCCCTTCTGCTAAATCGGGGTATGGTATCCACATTTCTAATTTACTAGAAAGATTGTCGTAATACATCGCTGCAACGATAAATGCTACAATAAAACCAATTAAATGAAATGCTTGTAAAATAAACCCTCGTTTTAATCCTCTTAACACACCTAAAATAAGTAATCCAATTAGTATAATATCTATCATTATCTTTTTATTCCTCTTTCATTTGTATTGAACGTTGGAGTTCTTCGTACTTTTTTTCTAAATTCATGTAATCATTCATTGTATTTACTGCTGTTAATACAGCTAATTTAGTCGTATCTAGGCTTTTATTAGCTGCATGTATTTCGCGCATTTTTTCATCTACTAGAGTTGCCACCATTCGTACATGGTGGGCATTCGCTTTTCCCATTATCGTATATTGCTTACCATATATGTCAACTGTAGTACGTGTTTTATTTGTTTGGGACACGATTATACCCCCCTCACTTGTTTCAATTATTCCTAAATTTAATAGTAACATGAACACAATCATTTAGGAAACTATTCTCTTTCCATTATTTTTGTTATAATAGATATACTATGAATATAGAGGAGATCCTATGGGACAAATTGTACTAACATTTTCGACAAAAAAAACTGAAGAAATGAAACAAGCGTATGAGTCTATGCTAAAACCAGCCCCTGAAGGTGCGCTTTTTGCAGCGACAACGCCTACTAGTTCCATTACCGCTTACGAATCAGGTAAAGTAATATTTGAAGGTGACAACCCTGAAACAGAAGCTGAAAAATGGGGCGATCCAGAAGCTTATGAAGAAGAAACAAAGAAGGCTAAGAAAAAGCCAAAGCATGGCTATGAACCTGATCCTGGTCTTTTCAATCAATCACATATAGGTTCAGATGAGGCTGGAACCGGTGATTACTTTGGTCCAGTAACGGTTGGAGCAGTTTATGTTAAAGCTGAGCAGATGAACATGTTAAGAGAATTAGGAGTAAAAGATTCTAAAAATTTAACAGATTCAGCCATTCAAACAATTGCTAAGAAATTACTTCAATTAGAAATCCCATACGCTCTTGTGATCTTACATAATGAAAAGTACAATGAGCTTCAACAAAAAGGATGGACACAAGGGAAGATTAAGACAATGCTTCATCATCAAGCAGTTACCAATGTGCTTAAAAAAATTGCACCTAAAGAACCTATGGGTATTTTAATTGACCAATTCTCACAACCTAGTGTTTACGAAAAGCATTTGCGGTCTGAACAAGCTACGTTACAAAATAATGTTTACTTTCTAACGAAAGCAGAAAATCATTCCATTGCAGTGGCAGCAGGATCCATTCTTGCTCGAGCAAGTTTCGTCCAAGAAATCAACAAACTCTCAACAGAAGCTAACATAACGTTACCTAAAGGTGCGTCTGCAAAAGTCGATAGCGTTGCAGCTACTATTTTAGAGCGTGGTGGACGAGAAGAACTTGAAAAATATAGTAAAATACATTTCGCCAACACTAAAAAAGCAGAAGCCTATCTTTAGGACACTGCTTTTATTTTTTTTCGAAAAGGATGGATTATATGGGACCGCTATTGAGATATGGAGATACTATTGGGATCATTTCATGTTCAGATGGTAAACCTTCGGAATATGTAACTACTATGAAAAGCTTAGAAGACGTTTTGATAAAGTTGGGACTGAAAATTAAATTTGCTGAAACGATCTACCAAGTAGCCGACACACCATTTAGTGGTTCGCCCGAAAGACGTGGACAAGCATTAATGAACTTCTTTCGTGATCCAACTATTAAAGCAATATTTGATATTTCTGGTGGTGATTCGGCAAATCAAGTTTTACCTTACTTAGACTTTCCATTAATTACTGAGAATCCAAAACCATTTTTCGGTATAAGCGATTTATCTGTTTTACTTAATGGGCTCTATACACGTACTGGTATTTGTAATTATCATTTTAAAATTAGCACGTTAGTCGGCAAGCATTCGTTCGAGCAAATAGATCTTTTTAACCACCTATTTTTAAATGATCATCAATCTGCTAATCAATTTATAACGTTTCCTTACACCTTCTTACGCGGAAATTCGCTCAGCGGAACAGTAGTTGGTGGTAACATTAGATGTTTCTTAAAATTAGCAGGTACTCCTTATTTACCTAATCCAACCAACAAGCTATTATTTCTTGAAAGCCTCGGTGGTGGATCAAATAGGACTGCTTCTTTATTAGCACAACTTGACCAAATTGGATATTTCAATCAATGTAACGGGGTATTATTAGGCACTTTCACGGAAATGGAATCTAAGCAGGCCCAACCAACAGTAGAAGAACTTGTTTTAGAAATTACAGATAAGTACCAACTGCCGATTGTAAAAACAAATCAACTCGGACATGGATCTAATGGACATTGTTTACCTATAGGGGCTCACATTCATTTATCATTACCGGACTAAGTGTTTTTTTACCTGTAAACTATTACTTTGTGATCATTGGAGCATCTACTCTTGCTAAACTCTATTTAGTCTAATCGGTTTTATTATTGAGATATTTTCTGTATCTTATTTCATTAAAAAGCCAGCTTAAAACCCCATACATTAAACCAAATATCACCGAATTTAAAATATAATAAGATAGCATTTCAAACGTATCATTAGAGAAGTAATCTAATCCCAAGCTGATTAAAAAGAACAGAATACCGCCTAAAAGAACACCGTATAGGAGTATATACTTCCACTTACCCATTTTTCTTATCTTTTCCCATCTTTGCCATTGTGCCTCTTTATTGGCCATCCAAATTCACATCCTTCCTTATCACATGCTTTCGTTTATTTTTACAACTTTTCTTTTTCTTTTAGCAAAGTATCTAATTTCTCTTCAATTCTAGTTAAATCACTTTTTCTATTTATACTACTGATAAATAATTTTACAATAAGGATTATAAAAATTATAAAAACAATCATACCAATAAAACTAACTAAAGAAAATAGTATATCACCAGTGTTAAACCCACCTACTCCTATAGCTAAAAACATGTGGTTTTCCTCCCTTAAAAATATTGTTACTTCATTTATATCTTTCAATCATATCTCTAATAATTATTTTAACATAATATAACATTTAGAATTAAATTAGTTCATTTTAAAAATTACATCTTATAAAGTGAAACAATCTGAACATATTAACAATTGAGGTGATGATTAAATGGAACGAAATAATAAAGATCAGACTATACAAGAAGAAAAAAGTCGTGAACGCATAAGTGTAGACTCTGAGCTAACTAATAATTTATTAGACATTGATAGAGAGCAACAGGGCGATTCTATAAATGAGCACAAAAATAGAGAAGCTGGCAATACTTTTATTGCAGATAAAGTGATTAAACAAACATTTAACAATTCATAAAACAATTAAATAAAGTAAATCCGACAGTGTCTAAACAATTAGACACTGTCGGATTCTTATAGTGAATCTTAAAAAACTAATCGTATATTATTCTGAACGTACTTATCCTCTTAATTCCGCTTGATGTTCTGCTTTTACAGCGGTTAATATTTCTTGATAAGAGTTCTCTACTTCCTCATCTGTTAGCGTTCTCTCCGGATCAAGGTAAAGTAAATTGAATGCAATTGACTTCTTACCAGATTCTAGATTCTCTCCTTGATAGAGGTCAAATACGCGTACTTCTTTGACTAAATCTCCTGCTGAAGCTTCTATTGTAGCTTGAATAGAACCTGCTGGTACATCTTGATCTACAACTAAAGCGATATCCCGTGAAACGGTTGGGAAACGTGGAATCTTCGCAAAGTTTGGTTCATCTATGTGAGCATCCATTACGTAATCCAAATCAATATCACATACATACGTATCTTTTAAATCGAATTCCTGCTGCAAGCGTGGGTGAATTTGACCGATAAAACCAACTATTACATTATTTACTTTCACTTGTGCCGTTCTTCCTGGATGCATACCTTCGACCACCGCTTCTTCGAAAGTTGCGACAAGATTTAAACGATCAAGTAATCCCTCTAAAATACCTTTTACAAGATAAAAGTCGACTGATCTTTTTTCTTGTTGCCATGGATGTGTTAGCCATTCACCTGTGATCGCAACTGTTGCTCTCAGTTTTTCTTCTGGTTGCTTTGTTACATTTTCCTCTTCTGATAGGAAAACAGAACCAACCTCATAATAACCTAGATTCACTTGTTTTCTCGCAATATTATACGAAAGAGAGTCAAGCATTTCAGGTAACATGCTCAAACGAAGTGTACTATGTTCTTCACTCATTGGCATCGATAGCTTCACAGGTGTGAATCCTGCTTCCTTAATTTCAGGACTAACTAATAGTGTTGCACGTTCCTTCGTTGTTAGGGAGTACGTGATAGCTTCCATCAATCCAGCGCTTTCGAAGTACTTCTTCACTTCACGTTTTACAGTTTGACGCTTGGTTAAGCCCCCAGCTAATGCTCCTTGAGGTAATGTATAAGGTAATAAATCATACCCATAAATGCGTGCAATTTCTTCTAACATATCCTCAAAAATCGTGATATCTTGTCTCCGTGTGGGTACGTGAATAGTAAATGTCCCCTCGTTTTGGTCAAAAGAAAAGCCGAGCTTTCGGAGAATGTCTGCAATATCATCGACTGAGATATCTGTACCTAGACGATTATTCACACGGTTCGTTTCAATTACTACTTGTTTTTCTGATTTATCTAACTGATCAAACTCGACTACATCAGATAATACCTTCCCATTTGCATATTGACTTAGCAACTGGCAAGCTCGAAGTCCAGCACGTTTGACACGATTTGGATCAACACCTTTTTCAAAACGTGTACTAGATTCACTTCGCAATCCATGAAATTTGGAAGCTATGCGCACTGCTTTTGGATCAAAATACGCCGCTTCTAAAAGAACTGTTGTTGTTTCATCCGTTACTTCAGCGTTTGCCCCACCCATTACACCAGCAAGTGCTGTTGGTGTAGTGCCGTTTGTGATAACTAAATGGTCTGTTTTTAATGTGCGTTCTTTATCATCTAAAGTTTGTATGCTCTCATTTTCTTTTGCACGACGAACAATAATTTCGTTTGATCCAAACTGATCAAAGTCAAACGCATGTAAAGGTTGACCATATTCAAGTAAAACATAGTTTGTAATATCTACTACGTTGTTAATCGGTCGAATACCAGCTGCAATTAAATAGTTTGACATCCATAATGGAGAAGGACCGACTTTAATATCCTTCACAACGAATGCACCATAATACGGATTTAACTCTGGTGCTTCGACTGTAACTTTAACTTGATCTGTCGCCTTTTCTGCAGTTGTTTCTACTGTCTCATCTGGCAGTTGCACTTGTACATCTAAAATTGCTGCTACTTCATATGCAACACCAAGCATGCTTAATGCATCAGATCGATTCGGTGTTAATCCTAATTCTAAGATGGCATCGTCTAAATTCAATAAGGATGCCGCTTCTGTTCCTACTTCTACATCATCAGGAAAAACAAAAATACCATCTGCAATATCTTTCGGTACAAACTTCTCTTCTATCCCTAACTCTTGTAAAGAACAAATCATACCGTTAGATTCGACACCACGAAGTTTAGCTTTCTTAATTTTGAAATTGCCAGGTAACACAGCCCCTGGTTTTGCTACTGCAACTTTTTGTCCTTTTTCAATATTTGGTGCACCACAAATGATTTGTAATGTTTCTTCTCCAACATTAACCTGACAAAGATTTAATTTATCAGCATTTGGATGTTTCTCACATTCTTCAACATAACCAACAACAACATTTGTACTTTTCGCTGCTATATATTCAATTCCTTCTACTTCAATTCCTGTTTTTGTGATTTTATCTGCTAATGATTCAGGTGAAATATCTTCTAAATCAACATATTGTCTTAACCAATTGATTGATACGAGCATGTTTATCCCTCCTAATTACGCTTTATGATATTGTTTTAAGAATCGAGCATCATTTGTATAGAAATGGCGAATATCATCGACACCGTATTTCAACATTGCAATGCGTTCTGGTCCCATTCCAAATGCAAAACCACTATAGACTTTAGGATCATATCCGGCCATTTCTAATACGTCTGGGTGAACCATACCACCACCAAGAATTTCAATCCAGCCTGTATTTTTACAAACAGAACAACCCTTTCCACTGCATACCTTACAAGAGATATCCATCTCAACTGATGGTTCCGTAAACGGGAAAAAACTCGGACGTAAACGTATTTCTCTTTCTTCTCCGAAAAATTGTTTCGCGAATTGATTTAAGACACCTTTTAAATCACTCATTTTTACATCTTTATCAACATAAAGACCCTCAACTTGTGTAAATTGGTGAGAATGTGTCGCATCATCTGTATCACGTCGATACACTTTCCCAGGGCAAATCATTTTTACAGCTTTACTACCTTTATATTCACCCATTGTTCGAGCTTGAACAGGCGAAGTATGTGTTCGTAATAACAATTCTTCTGTAATATAGAAAGAATCTTGCATATCGCGTGCTGGGTGATCTTTCGGTAAGTTTAATGCTTCAAAATTATAATAATCTGTTTCTACTTCTGGACCCTCTCGAACCTCAAATCCCATCCCAATAAATAAATCTTCAATCTCTTCGACAATACTAGTTAATAAATGTGGTCCCCCAACTTGAACAGGCCGACCTGGTAACGTCACATCAATTTTTTCGGTTAACAGTTTTGCATCTAATGCTTTTGTTTCTAGTGCTGCCTTTTTTTCATCTAGTTGTGTCGCAATGGCTTCACGAACTTTATTCGCTAATTCCCCGATAACTGGTCGTTCCTCAGCAGATAGTTTTCCCATCCCTCTTAACACTTCCGTAATCGGTCCTTTTTTCCCTAAGTAAGAAACACGTACTTGCTGTAGTTCCTCTAATGTTGAGGCTTCTTCTACTTTCGCTAAAGCTTCTTCTTGTAACGCTTGTAACCGTTCTTTCATGAAATAACCTCCTTATATTCTTGTTTTCGACTCAATTTACGCACATAAAAAGCCTTCATCCCATAAAAGGGACGAGGCTTCGAATCGCGGTACCACCCTTGTTGACAAATATCTATTTGCCCACTCTAACTTGATAACGGAATTAATTCCGGAACGTTTTTACTTCATAAATAAAGGTCCAAACGTCAGCTCCAGAGTGAAAATTCAACTTTACTCCATGCAAGAAGCTTACAGTCTAAGGCTCCTTTTCCCTGAATCATCGAATAGTTGTAAAGTCTACTGACTCTTTCTTTGCTTGTAAATATATATGTATCTTATCTTATTATAGAAAATTCCAAACAAAGATGCAACTAAAACTCAAAAAATCAACGTTATTACTTTGTTGTGACAATTTGATAGAGCATGATACCAGTTGCAACACTTACATTTAAAGACTCTGCTTGGCCATAAATTGGTATGTGTACACGCTGATCTGCCACCTCTAATAAATTCTGATCAACACCTGCACCTTCATTTCCAACTATTAGTGCTAGTTGTTCTGGAATGGCTATTTCCTGAATTGGACTTGCTTGTTCTAATGTTGAACCCCAAATGCTTACATTTTGGCTTTTTAATTCCTTCGTATATGCAAGTAAATTCTTTCTAGCAATTGGTAAATGAAAAAGTGAGCCTTGTGATGCCCGGATAACTTTATCATTATAAAGATCAACAGTTCCATCTCCTAATACTACAGCATCAAAACCTGCTGCATCTGCTGTGCGAATCATTGTTCCAACATTCCCTGGGTCTTGAATGGCATCTAACAATAACAACTTTTGATTATTCACAATTTTTAATTCTTTCATTTGAACAATTGCCGCAATTCCTTGTGGTGTTTTAGTATCTGTAAGATGTTGCATTACGTTCTCTGTAACATAAGTGATTTTATCTGATAATGCCTCAATTTCCTCAGGTATTTTAGCTCCATCTTGTAGAATTAAAGCTTCCACATCCCAATCACTTCTTAGTACTTCTTGTACAAGATGCAAACCTTCTATTATAAATAGTTGCTGTAGCTCGCGATGTTTCTTGATTTTTAATTTATTCCATTGTTTGATTGTTTCATTTTTTACTGATGTAATCATTTTATTCATCCTTTATTTAATGTCTTTCCTATCATACATATTTTTACTAGGTCTGGTCAAACTAATCTTAGTAAAAAAATATTATAATGGGGTGAATGTATGGATTTAAATCTACGTAAAGCAATTTTGGCTAATGTATCAGATAATGACAAGTCGCAATTAGAAGCAACAATTGTTGATGCCATTCAAAGTGGCGAAGAAAAAATGTTACCTGGTTTAGGCGTATTATTTGAATTAATTTGGCAGCAATCTGATCAAAGTGAGCAAAAAGAGATGCTAGACTTATTAGAACAAGGTGTAAAACAAATACAATAGGTATACATGTAAAGGAGTTGTTCATTTGAGCAACTTCTTTTGGTTTTATGAAATAAATACTAATTGCTATAATGGGCCCCATCCGTTAAAATAGAAGTAATAATAGAACGAAATGAGGTACATTAATGGATATCAGATTGTTACAAAATATGATGCAGGCACAAGCCATGTCGAATTTCTCATCCGGGTCAACTAATTCTTCTAGTTCATCCATGTTTGAAGAAATGTTCCAAATGATGATGAGTGAGTTGACATCCACAATAGACGATACTCCTTCAATTCGTGAAAACATTCAAACGAATACACTAACGAACAACAATCTATATAATACAATTTCTCCAATCCAGCAAAATATATCAGGCGACGTAACCTCTATTATTGAACAAGCTGCATCAACATATAATGTTGATAAGAGTCTAATTCAATCCGTTATCCAAGCTGAATCAAATTATAACAAAAATGCTGTCAGTAGTGCAGGTGCACAAGGGTATATGCAACTTATGCCTGCTACTGCGAAAGGTTTGGGTGTTACAGATTCTTTTGACGCGCAGCAAAATATCTTTGGGGGTACCAAGTACTTGAGTCAGATGCTTGATCGCTATGATGGTGATACTACTTTAGCATTAGCTGCTTATAACGCAGGATCTGGTAACGTTGATAAATATGATGGTATACCACCTTTTAAAGAAACACAGAATTATGTTAAAAAAGTAATGAGTAGCTATTTAGCATAAACAATAAAAAAAGTGGCGGAGATTTTCTAATAATCTTCGCCACTTTTTTCATACAATTAACCAAATGTTATTTCTTTAACCTTAGCAGTATCTAAACCTTTAATTACTTCCACAATTAATTTCACTGCATTATCGAAATCATCTTGATGAATAATTGCAGCATGTGTATGAATATAACGAGAAGCAATGCCAATAGAAAGAGCAGGTACGCCATTTGCTGTTAAGTGAATTGAACCAGAATCAGTACCTCCAGCAGCTAGTGTTGCATACTGATACGGGATGTTCTTCTCATCGGCTGTTCCAACAACAAAGTCCCGCACACCTTTATGCGAAATCATGGAAGCATCATATAATACGATCTGAGGTCCTTCTCCTATCTTACTATCTGCTTCTTTAGGTGAGATTCCAGGGGTGTCACCTGCAATACCTACATCAACAGCAAAACCAATATCAGGTTTTATCGTACTTGTCGCTGTTTTTGCACCACGTAATCCCACTTCTTCTTGCACTGTTCCAACACCATAGACAACGTTTGGATGTTCTTCTCCTTGTAAATGTTTTAAGACTTCAATAGCAATCGCACAACCAATTCGATTATCCCAAGCTTTTGCTAGAAGTAACTTTTCGTTTTTCATTTGTGTGAATTCAAAATATGGTACAGCTGAATCACCAGGACGTACACCAAATGACTCTGCCTCTTCTTTACTAGTGGCGCCAATATCAATAAACATATCTTTTATTTCTACTGGGTTTTTACGGGCTTCTGCAGGCATGATGTGTGGTGGTTTAGAACCAATAATACCAGTTATATCACCTTGTGAAGTTACAATTGTTACGCGTTGCGCTAGCATAACTTGCCCCCACCAACCACCAATTGTTTGGAAATAAACAAAACCATTGTCATCAATTCTAGTCACCATGAAACCTACTTCATCTAAGTGGCCTGCTATCATAATTTTCGGTCCTTTTTCTTGACCTACTTTTTTAGCGATCAAACTCCCTAAATTGTCGGTATAAACTTCGGTAGCAAATGGTGAGATATACTTTTTCATAACCTCTCTCGCTTCTCTTTCATTACCCGAGATTCCTTTAGCATCTGTTAATTCTTTAAGCATTGTTAATTTTTCATTTAATTTTGCCATTATGTACTTCCTCCCTTTTTCATACCATCTATTATAGACTTCTCCATCTTTCACTTCAAAGATTACTACTTAATAATTGGCGTCTTGTCTTGTGAAATTAACTTTATTTTTTTCGAAATAGGCTTGTTGAATATCTTGCTCTTGAAAATCAAGCACTTCTCCTAAACGTAAAAAAGTAGCAAATAATGCTTTGTAATGTAGCATTGTTGGATCTTTCTTTAACTGATTAATCTTCTCATAAACTAGATTAAACAGTACTGTTGCATCACCTTTTATCGGTTCAACTTCAAACGTTTCTTTCGTGTAACCTAAGTCAATTCCGATGGATAATATAAAATGAATACCATCAACATATTCTTCCAAAATAACGGACCTCTCACTTGGCGCTTTAGTACTCCAAAATTTAAAACAGCGGGTCTCATTAGCTAATTCTCCGACTTCAACCAACAACGCTAATACTTTCTTATCAAACAAATCATTTGCATTTATCTGATGATTTGTTTGAATATAAGTATCAAGTTGTTCTTGCATAGTAAATAATTTTTGCCAATCCATAAAAAATCTCTCCTATGTATAACCTATATTTGAACAACATTTAGTATAACATGAAAAAAGTGAAACCTAATAGCAGGATCATTCGTAGATATACTTAGACCTGTTTTAACAAGGAGTCGGTGAAGATGATTGTAGTTTTTTTATTTCGTTTCTTAATAGTCGTCGCTCTTGTCTTTTTATTCTACACTCTATATCAATATATTAATAATCCAAAACGAAAGCTAGAAGTTGCAAGGAATAAGAAGACATTCTATTTTCTTGATGAATCCTCTAATATTAAAAAAAATTTTTTAATAACATATAAAGGGATTTTATTTGAAGGGGAAAAATATCTTGGTACAACAGAAAACTCCTTTGATGTGATTAATATTAGTGTATCTACATGCAACCCGGATGAGTTAAAAGGATTAGAACGGAATGATTTGTATTTTCTTGAAGAAGAGATCTTAATTCACTATCCATACGCATCTATAGAATGGAAGCATCCTATTGATAATTTATTACTTATAAAAAAATGAAACGAGTGTAACTTACACTCGTTTCATTTTTATATACCGGCATTTGATGACTTTACGTTAAAAAAGTCTTGCCAACCTATACGTATCTCTTTTCTTCTTAAAATGTATAAAAACGGTAGAATACAAAGTATTATACTACCTGCAACTAACGGGGAAAAGTTTGTAATTGATCTTCCTATAGAAGTATAAACAACGGCAAGTGGTACATTCGATACAAAAGACGTTCGCATATAATCCTTTAAGTGTGAGGATATTTCTAAAATACATAATGATAGTAGATGAAAGTGAATGAACGGAATAAGACGTAATATTGCAATTTGTCCTGTTGTGAAATTCGGATGGTCTCCTATTAATTTATGTTTCATCCGAATAAATCGATCTAGTGTAGCTGGCATACGTTTGGTCATCTTATAAAAAACAAAGCTAGATAGTGTGATCCCTATCACTGAGTAAATGATGCCTGGAATAACACCAAATAATATCCCACCTGTTATGCATAAAAAAACGACTGGTAGAAACAACAGTGGCCGTAATAAATGCAAAGTAATAAACAATAGTGGAGCAAAAACCCCTCCAGTTTGTACAACTGTCATAACGTAAACACTGATGTATTCCATAGTCAGCCCCCTCTAGATGTGTCTACACTATTAACTATATGACAATAGACGAGCTATTATGACAGTTTTATTTATTAAAATAAATAAAACTTATAACGCTTATATGTAGAATAATAACCATGGGCATGCCAATCGTAAACGTTTTATGCTTTGTTTTATGATGAAAAAGTTTCATACCTATGATACTACCAAATGCTCCACCTAGTACTGCACTAATCCACAATGTATTTTCAGGGATACGCCATTTTCCTCTTTTTGCCCTACGCTTATCTAAACCCATTAATATAAAAGCAATTAAATTAATCAAACAAATATAAATGATAATATACTCCATTATTTCCCCTCTTCCTATTTTTATCTATCTAATACTTTAAATGAAAGACTGTTTTCCACTAAACTATAACACAACCCTATACGCAGACACCTATTGTCACCGAAGTTATCAAGTTATCATCAACTGCGACATAACAGGATTCCCAGAGCCGCTTATCAAGTGAAATTGACTCCCTTTCCGCAGGCACGGCTTCAGCTAACTCGGAAACTAAGAACGTTTCCGAGTGGATCTTCAGCCCGTGGGATTGCGATTACTCATCCCATCGAAAACATGTGCTGTTCCTGCAGGAGTGTCGCCAATTTCACTTGATAAACTAGTTAGGTAGTAATTAACAACAATATGCACTGTGAAAAATCATGCTATCTAGCGAAGGAAGCAAATGGTTGAGACTACTCGAAAATAAAAACCGATTTTCTTGCGATGTGAACCCCTAGAAGCATTCCTTGTCCTATGGGAACAACACATGTTTTCGATGAGATGATTTGTTTTAAAACAAAAAGATTGCTAAACGTATCTAATAAAAAGAAGAACTACTTTCTCACGATGAGAAAACAGTTCTTCTTGTAGTAAAATTATTTTAAAGCAGATTTTGCTTGATCAGCGATTTGTGTGAAAGCTTTTTCATCACTAACTGCTAATTCAGCAAGCATTTTACGGTTTACTTCGATACCTGCTAATTTTAAACCGTGCATTAAACGACTATATGAAAGGTCATTTAAACGTGCAGCAGCATTGATACGTGTAATCCATAATTTACGGAAGTCACGCTTCTTGTTTCTGCGGTCACGATAAGCGTACTGACCTGATTTCCATACTTGTTGTTTTGCTACTTTAAATAGCGCATGTTTCGAACCATAATATCCTTTTGCAAGTTTTAGTATGCGTTTGCGACGCTTGCGTGTAACTGTTCCACCTTTAACACGTGCCATTGTAATTCCCTCCTAGATATATCAACGAATTCCATTTTTTTATTTGTATGGTACCATTTGTTTGATGCGTTTGTAATCGCCGGCAGAAACAACCGAGCTTTTACGTAATTTACGTTTTTGTTTTTGTGACTTGTTAGCAAACAAGTGACTTGTATATGCGTGTGAACGTTTTAATTTTCCAGAACCTGTTCTTTTGAAACGTTTTTGTGAGCCTTTATGTGTTTTCATTTTTGGCATGATTAGTTCCTCCTTCATAACATTTAAGCTAATTCTTATTTTTCGTTAACTGGTGCAAGCGTTAAGAACATGCTGCGACCTTCCATTTTTGGTCTTTGCTCAATTGTGGAAAGATCTTTACACTCTTCAGCCATGCGTACTAAAACTTTCTGTCCTAATTCTTTATGGGTGATCGCACGTCCGCGGAAACGAATCGAAACTTTAACCTTGTCACCTTTATCAAGAAACTTTCTAGCATTGCGAAGCTTCGTATTAAAATCATGTTCTTCAATTCCAGGACTTAGACGTACTTCCTTAAGATTAATGATTTTCTGTTTCTTACGGGCTTCTTTTTCTTTTTTCTGTTGTTCAAAACGAAATTTACCAAAGTCCATTATTCTACACACCGGCGGTTTTGCTGTCGGTGCAACAAGAACAAGGTCTAATTCTCTTGTTTGAGCAATTTCCAATGCTTCTTGACGAGATTTAACTCCAAGTTGATCCCCATTAGAATCAATGAGTCGCACTTCACGTGCTCTAATTTTCTCATTGACATTCATATCTTTGCTAATAATCAGCCACCTCCGTGAATTTTTAAAAGCGTCATGATCTATGATCGATTACTGTTATTTAAAAAGTAATCTTGACCTTTACCAACAGCCATTTTGACAAGCTAGTTAATTATATGCATAAAAAAAGTGTCGGTACACACTGCACCCACACACATCTTCTGTTTAATAATCAGAATGGTAACCTGGAAACTGCATACATATTACATGCGTCAATCAGGCGAGAAGCGGGTGCCTCTACTTGTCTTTAAGATCATATTCAATTTCACTTATAAAATCATAACATGCTATTATAATACTGTCAATTCTTTTATTATCACTAAGTGCTCTTTATAAGACAAAAGACAGATGCCAAAATGACATCTGTCTTAAATGTAACCCTATTTTACTTATTATGCAATACTTTATTTTCAATCTCTAATTTTATCACTTTGATAAAATCTTCTAAACCTATTGTTTCTGAATCTTGCTCACCGTATCGCCTCACATTGACTGCGTTATCTGTCATTTCCTTGTCACCAACAACTAGTGCGAAAGGAATCTTTTGCGTTTGTGCTTCACGTATCTTATAACCAATTTTTTCATCACGTTCATCTACTTCCACACGAATACCAGCAAAACGTAATGTCTCTTCTACTTTCTTAGCATAGTCAGCGTGCACGGAAGCAGACACTGGTACAATTCTTGCTTGTATAGGTGAAAGCCACGTTGGAAAAGCACCTTTATATTCTTCAATTAAAAATGCTACGAAACGTTCCATTGTCGATACGACACCACGGTGAATAACAACAGGACGATGTTCCTTACCATCTTCGCCAATATAAGTTAAGTCAAAACGCTCTGGAAGATGGAAGTCCAATTGAACAGTTGACAATGTCTCATCTTTACCTAAAGCTGTTTTTACTTGTACATCTAATTTCGGACCATAAAATGCCGCTTCGCCTTCTGCCTCAACAAATTCTAAATTCATGTCTTCCATTGTTTCCTTTAAAAGTGATTGAGCCTTATTCCACATTTCATCATTATCAATATATTTTTCTTTATCTTCCGGGTCACGATAAGATAAGCGGAAATAGTAGTCATCGATACCGAAGTCTTTATAAACATTTTGTACCAACTCAACTACACGAATAAATTCTTCTTTTAGCTGATCAGGACGTGCAAAAATGTGTGCATCATTTAACGTCATAGCACGAACACGTTGTAAACCAGCTAATGCTCCAGACATCTCGTGACGATGCATCATTCCTAATTCTGCAATACGAACTGGCAAATTACGATAGCTATATAGTTGATTTTTATATACCATCATATGGTGCGGACAGTTCATCGGACGTAACATTAAATCTTCGTTATCCATTTCAAGTATTGGGAAGTTGTCATCTTTATAATGCTCCCAGTGACCACTAGTTTTATATAATTCAACATTACCAAGGATAGGTGTATATACATGGTCATAGCCAAGACGTTCCTCTAGATCAACAATATAGCGTTCTATTGTACGGCGGATCGTTGCACCTTTAGGTAGCCATAGAGGTAAACCTTGTCCTACTTTTTGAGAAACTGTAAATAAATCTAATTCTTTTCCTAACTTACGATGATCACGTTCTTTTGCTTCTTCACGAAAACGTAAATAATCGTCTAAATCTGTTTTTTTAGCAAATGCTGTTCCGTAAATACGTTGCAACATCTTATTGTTGCTATCACCACGCCAATAAGCACCTGAAATGCTCAATAACTGAAAGACTTTAATTTTACTAGTTGAAGGAACGTGAACACCACGACATAAGTCAAAAAATTCACCTTGTTCGTAGATTGTTACTGTCTCATCTTCTGGAATAGCATCCAGCAATTCTAACTTTAAGTTATCACCAATTGCTTCAAAACGTTTTTTTGCTTCATCACGTGAGACTTCAACACGAACGAATTCTACATTTTCATCAATAATTCGTTGCATTTCCTTTTCAATTTTCGGTAAATCTTCTGGTGTAAGAGACTGTTCCATATCGATGTCATAATAAAAACCATCTTCAATAGTCGGTCCAACGCCCAATTTAACGTCCTCTCCATATAACCTCTTAATTGCTTGTGCCATTACATGTGCACTTGAATGACGCATAATTTCTATACCTTCATCCTGTTTATTCGTAATAATTGCGATTTCACCATCTTTTGGCAGTGGTGTACGTAAATCATAGAATATGCCATCTAAAGTAACAGCTAATGCTTGTTTTCGTAAACCTGGTGATATTGATTGTGCAATATCTTCTCCTGTTGTACCTTGAGGAAACTCCTTGTTCGCTCCATCAGGAAAAGTAATAACTAATTGATCTGACATGTAACTCACTCCTTATATAAAATAAACAAAATGGAAGCAGAGCGCGTAATTAAAAAATCACATATAAAAAACGCTTGTCCCTCTGCCTATATAGCAAAGGGACAAGCGTTAGCTCGTGGTTCCACCCTAATTTCCGAATCTAAACACGCTCGATTCAGCTTCATTGCTCTGTAACGTAGAGAATACGCTGTTTTCTAATCGCTATTGTAGCTTTCAAATCCAGAGTTCAAAGGTGGTAATTATTGTAGACTGAACAGGAAGCTCACAGCTAATACTTCCCTCTCTATAGAACGCCTTACAAAATCAAGTCCTCATCAACACTTTTATGCTTCTTAATATGACTTGTATTATAAAGCTATCCGTAGAAAAAATCAAGCGTGTATCTAAAATTTAAACAATTGCGAACGGAAATTGATTTAATGGTTTAAAAGTAACCTGTTCTTCAAATATATTTATTAATGAGACAGTTTTACCCTCTGATGGATCATCACCATAAATAAAAATAGACTTCGGCTTTAGAGCTAATATAGGTGTTAAGTTTAATTCATTTTCATCTAAACCAACGATATACATTGGTTCCTGCTTAATTTTTATTTTTAATTCTTTGGTAGTGTATAAGTGTCCATCTTCTCTGTAAAACAAAAAATCATTTTTTCCTTGTACCATATAGATATTTTCACATTTAAACGAACTGTTTGCTACATATTCACGAATAGCATTTACAAAGTCTTGGTATTCTTCTTCTTGCTTCCATTCATCAATTGCTCTTCCAACAAGTTCTAATAAAATAGTATCAGCTGCAAGTTGATTAGCTTCTACACAAGCCTCATAGTCTAATACACCGTCTATTGTGTACTCACTAAACCATTCACTAATTGTCGTTTTTATTTCATTTGAAGCTGTGAAAAAAGTGAGCTCATCCCCTAAAATCATATCCATTGTAATTTTTAAGATATGGTTAATTTCTTCCTCATTCTGATAGTAATAATTATAACGAATTATTTCTGAAATCTGCGTTTTTTTGGTATGTGTCATCCATAGTTCCATTAATAAGAGTGCAATTGCATTATCATGCTTTTGAAAAGAAAACTGCTTCTTTATCTCAAAATAATACCCTCCTTTTTGTTTCAAACTCCAATCAAATTCATAATAACCTAGCTTCTCACTAAACAGTTTTGCATCTTGCGCTTTTTCCATGTACACATTTAACATGTCCATCATCCTCATCACAATCAAACTGTTACATTATATGGGACAAGTGAAGAAAACATGCTTTTTTTACCATATAAAAATATAATTCAGCTTTATTCCACCGATTTGTTTTCTGTAACTTTATGAAGTACTATTTTTTGGGCTATTGCTCACTAATTACTACATTCATATCCCACTTCCTAACAAATTAGATTTTATAAAAAAGATCGAGAAGGATAATAATCCAACTCGATCTTTTTTATCTATTTATCCAGAAGCAGGTTATTCTCCTCTACGATTCTCAGAGAAGATCGCAACTTCCTTACTTACTTGCTTAATTCGTTCTATGATTCTGCCTGCCTTAAGTTCCTCGATATCTCCCTTAGTTGATGTTGCTAAATGCTTTTCTAATTGAGCTAAACTAAAATTCGAACTAAAAAATACTGGTAACCGTTCCATCATACGATATTGTAGTATCGATCCTAAAATTTCATCACGAAACCAAGAGGAAATTGATTCAGCACCAATATCATCTATCATAAGTACTGGTACCTTTTTAAACTTTTCAACTTTCTCATTTAATGAATCATCTTTGAATGACGACTTGATTTCGCGAACAAATTCTGGCATATAAATTAACATGGAAGCAATATTTTTTTCAGCTAATTCATTTGCAATGGCACCTAAAAAGTATGTTTTGCCTACTCCAAATGGACCATAAAAGTACAATCCTTTTTCAGGTAATTCACTACCGATTTTGCTAATATACGTCACAACTTCTCTAATTGCTTTATGTCGCTTTTCATCTTGATCATCTAATTTTGAAATTGATGCTTGAAGGATATCTTTTGGCATATATAAGCTTTTAATTAATGACGATTTTCTTCTTTGTTCTTCTTGCTGTATGGTGTATTTACATTTTTCATAAAATAAACGGATTTCTTTACCCTCAATTTCAATCCTAGGTTTATATCCTGGCAATACATTATTCTTACAACCATTTGTTGGGCAATTAGCACAATCTTTATTTTGAGAATGATATTCATATAGTTTCATTAATTGTCTTTCAATATCTTTATCAGATAAAAGCGGATGATTTTCTAACAGCTGTTTGATTTCAGTATCTTGTAAAACCTCTTGCTTCATTTCCTTATAAAAGCTTTGAAAAGACTGATTTTCTCTCATCCATTTTTTTAATGAAGTTTGAATTGGTTCCATGTGCACCACCCTTAAGAATGATTTGATTTTTGTTCTTTATATTTTCGTAACAGTTCACTAACATCTTCGTTTTGCTCTCTATTAGTTACCGTTTTTTCTTTTTCTTTAGCAGCTTGTGTTTGCTTTTGTTCCTTAAACCAATCGGGAACAACCTCTTTTTTCCCAGTTGGTTTATAATAAGATTTTTTATTATTTCCCCATTCTTGGTACTTGTTATGTTCCGATTTTGCTAGTGTAATAGCTTGTCTAACTGTTTTTACGTTTTTTCTAGCCCAATGGCTAGCTATTTTTTCTACATATGATTTTGTTAACTTCATATCTGTTTTAAGTAATACATAATGAATGAGTACGTTCATGACACCAGGTGTAATGCCATGTAATGACATAATATCAGCAACTATTTTTAAATCTTGTTGAGAAGCATGATTTCCACTAGATAAGTCTTCTAATAACTGTTTTGGTGTTCTTTCTTCTAACATTTGCATAAATTGATCTTGTTTACTTTTTGGCTCGTCTGTATTTTTTGTATAAGTTGTTTTCTGATTAACTAAATTTTTTGCTTGTTTTGGTTGAGCTTGCATACTTTCTGATAAATCCATACAAGCAGTTTTAAATTCTTTATGATTCAAGCTATTCTCATCTGTAATAGCCCACAACAATGCTTTTTCAATCTCTAAATTAGTTAAATGATATAATACGCTCATTTGCTCTATTAATTTTATATTCGTTGCAGTTAGAATTTGATTAGTAGGCAACATGCGCTGCTTCAATAATTGTGCCAACCAATCCATATCTATTGTTTGATTGCCAATCATTGGGCCGTCATTTTCTTCGTCTATAGATGAACCATCTGATACTTCCAATTTTGTGTTTGTTTCCTTACTACTAAAAACATCAGTAAAGTGGGCAGTGACATTAACGCCTTTATTATTTGTTGTCACTTTATTCTCTTTAAATATATCATATAACTGATCATATTTATCGGTTCCAAGTTGATGGTACAACAACTGTGACAGCATACCATTCTCGAAAAATAAACCTGGTGAACAAGGTGTCAATAATTTATATGTGAATTTAGTCTGGTTTTCATCATCATATTTAAAAGTTTGTAATATACCGATTGCCTCTAATTTTTGTCTTGCTTCATAAATTTGAGGAAGAGGGATATTTAAATACTGCATCAACATATGATGTGTCTGAACGTCATCAGGATTAGATGAACTAAGATATTGACTAGACAATGTTAAGTAGAGTGAAACGGCATGAATGCCAACTAACGGTTGATATAATTGCATTAAAGCCAGAAGGTGTGCTTGCGTAAGTTGTTGTTGTTCGGATGTTATCACATACCCATGACCTGGCAGTAACTTCCCAATGTGTTGTTGCATTATTTCTCCCCCCTGTCCTTCTATTTAAAGAAAAAAAGAGCCTCTTGGCTCATCTATAATCTTGATTTATTTATCATCTGAATTTTTTATTAAATCCTTTAATTCATCTAGGAACACACTAATATCTTTAAATTGACGATAAACAGATGCAAATCGCACATAGGCAACCTCATCAATTGATGAGAGCTGATCCATAATTAATTCGCCAACTTCTTGACTTTGCACTTCTGCAGTACCACGACTCCGTAATTCGTCCTCCACTTCCATTGTTAACTGTTCCAATTGTTGAAGTGCAACGGGTCGCTTCTCACAAGCTTTAATCAAGCCACGCAGTAATTTTTCCCTACTGAATTCTTCTCTAATTCCCTCTTTTTTAACAACAATTAAAGGAACTTCTTCAATACGCTCAAAAGTTGTAAAACGGAAGTCACATTCTTCACATTCACGTCTTCTTCTAATCGCACGTCCTTCTTCAATTGGCCTTGAATCCAATACTCTTGTGTTTTTATATTGACAATTCGGGCACCGCATCTGTTATCATTCCTATCATTTATTCCCTCTATCTTTGTATGCAAGTTTAATCAACAAGCGTCATTTCCTTTTTTAGGTCATCATAAAGTTTCGGGACTAACTTATGGCTATATCCTAAATCAAAAGGGAAAACTGACTCTGTTGTAACTGAAAAATCAATCGCTGTTCGAAATGGTTTCACCATGATAATGGTTGCTGTAATAAAGACTTTTTTGCCACCTTTAAGGTTACAGCTAATTTCACCATGTTCATCCGATATTGCAATTATTTCGCAACCCTTCTTACTCTTAAAATATTCTTCTACTATCTTAAAAGCTCTATCTTTTGTAGTTTTGAAATAGCGTGTTTGTAATTGTTTGTCCCAATGTTTGTCTTTCGTTTCCGAGTGATTGTTAAAGAATTTATCAATTGATTCTTTAATAGCCATATACCGCACCTCAATATCTTTAGTTACATATTATATACTTCTAAGATTATTCTAACATGTTTCCTATAAGAAAACGATATCAAAGCGTTTAATTTTTTGGATAATTAGATAAAAAACCCCTTTTACTGTTTATTCCAGCAAAGGGGCTGCAAATCAAATTATTTAAAGCGCATTATATTTAGGTACTTGAATTGGACCCATACCACGTGGCAATTCAACTTTTTCACAATTACCAGATTCCAAGGCTTCTGAAATATAATCACATGCTACATTTGGATCAATAATATCACCGCATGTAAATACATCAATACTTGCATAACCATGTTCTGGAAAACTGTGAATCGTTAAGTGTGATTCAGAAATAATTACTACACCACTTACACCATGTGGAGCAAACTTATGAAAAGCAACTTCTCTTATTTCTGCACCTGCTTTTAAAGCTGCGTCAACAAAGATCTTCTCAATTTGTCCCATATCATTTAAAGTATCTATATTACAATCCCACATTTCAGCAATAACATGTCTACCCATTGTATCCATTCGATAATTCCCCCTTATTTATTAATCAATACCTTTTAAATAAACTTGGATGAGCTGCCACGGGGGAAAGTTAGTCCAAAGAGATCCTAACCCTTTAAGCATTCATTAATGCACCTATTTAAAAGCTTTGCTGTTAGTATAACATATTTAGGATGTGTTATTTCTCATAAGCACACGCAAACGAATTATATCTGTTTTTTAAAAGTTTGGCAAGATTTTTTTACAAAAATAAATTTGTAGACATATTATATTTTTCCCTAAAACTACAAAATAAAACCTATCTTCTCAAATTGAGTAGACAGGTTTATATGTTTATACTTGATTTATATACTGTTCGAATTGCTCTTTTGTATCTTCTATTGACCCATTATTATTAATAATAACATCTGCATTTTCAGCCTTTTGTTTTAACGGAATTTGTGCGTTTATTCTACTCTTAGCATCACGTTCTGATAAACCATTGCGTTTCATTAATCTAGTTAATTGTATGGACTCATTAACGAAAACAAGCCAAACTTGATCAACAAGAGAGGTCAACTTATTTTCAAATAATAACGGTATATCTAAAACGATTATTTTCTCATTCGTATTTATATAAGTATTTTTTTGTTTAAATATTTCATCTTTAACATAGGGATGAACAATTGCATTTAATTTCTCACGTGCAATTTTATCTTGAAAAACAATATGACCAAGTTTTTTCCGATCAATGGCACGATCAATCTGTAAAATATTATCACCAAACGCTTCACCTATTTTAAAATAGGCTTCTTTTCCAGGCTCAACAACTTCTTTCGCAATGACATCTGCATCAATTATTGGTATCTGTTTTTCCCGAAATAAATTAGCTACTGTACTTTTACCTGAAGCTATTCCTCCAGTTAATCCGATTATTTTAGTCATCGCTATTTTTCACCCTTGTCTCTTGTTTTACCTGTACCAAATCTTTTTCTACAGTTTATATTGGTTTCATCCTATCATTTTGACAATACCTATGATAATTAATATTATACCCGGTAAAAAACTAAAACGATGCAACCCTTTCCATCCTGATAGAATAACACCACTTTTTAAGCCTAGTGATAAGAACAAACTGGTGGCTACACCGATTCCTACCGCAGAAAGAATAACCGGCAAACCAATTAGTGCTGCACCAATTCCTGCGCCTAGTGAATCAAGCGATAATGCTAAGCCAAGTATAAATACTTCAATACCCGCTATATTACCTGATTCATCCATATCTGCCATCATTGGTTTTTTGAGTATTTGAATAACAATGCCGAGTGATTTTATTTCAAACTTAATCTCATAAGGACCCGTTTTTTCGTGAGATTCCTCTGAACGGAAAAATGAAATTAGTACCCATAGTCCAATAATTACGAGTAAGCCACCACCAATCATCTCAGCGCTTTTTTCAGATAGAAAAGATCCAAGCCAATCTCCAAGTGCCATGGCAGATAGAAAGACTATCCCAGAAATTATACCAATCAAGATGACAGACTGAAATGCTAATTTCATCTGACGCAATCCGTACGTAAAGGCTACCATAAAACTATCTAAACTAACTGCACAAGCCAATAATAATAGGGTTGATAACTCTTTCATACAACTCAAGCCCCTTCATCATACAATTTCATGTTAAAACACATGAGTAGTATATGGAGGGCATAAAACAGTTGTGCAAAAAATCGGTTCAATCGCCTATTCTTTTATAGGTTGGCATCTAGTACAAAGATGTGTACCTCTACCAGCAACTTTTATTTTAACAATTGGTTCTCCACAACGTTTACAAGGTGTATTCTCTTGTCCATAAGCAAACAACTGTTGCTGAAACATTCCAATTTGGCCTTGGCTATTCACATAAGATCGAATGGTTGTCCCACCTTGTGCAACAGCTTCTGTTAGGGTTTCTTTCGCATGTTTTAACAAACGTTTCACTTCAGGTTCACTAAGTTCAGATCCCTTGGTTAATGGATGGATTTGTGCCTTATACAACGTTTCATCCACATAAATATTTCCTAAACCAGCTATGACTTGTTGATCCAACAGAATATTTTTTATTACCCGTTGGCTTCTATGAATTTTTTCGTATAACGCGCTGAGTTTATATCCTTCTTCAAACGGGTCAGGACCAATTTGATTTAACGGTTTTACTAAGAACTCTTCTCCTTTAGGATACAAATGCATTGTTCCAAACTTTCGAACATCTTTATAGCGTAATTCTTTCCCGCTTTCAAAATGAAAAATAACATGTGTATGCTTATCCACAGGAATATCATGTTCAAAAACACCATATTTACCTTCCATGCGTAAATGAGAAACAAGCGTATAGTTTGTTAACTCAAACAATAAAAATTTACCTTTTCTGTGAATATCTAAAATTATTTCACCCTCAACTAATTGACTGAAAATTAGATGGTCATCTGGTTCTTTAATAATTTTCGCCCAGTTGACAGTCACAGCTTCAATTTTTTGATTAACGACTAGCTCTATTAACGTTTTTCTAATTGTTTCTACTTCTGGTAATTCTGGCATCTGTTTCTACCTCACTTATTTTGCATCAAACCAAGTTTCGCCATACGCATAATCAACCTTTAATGGCACAGCTAATGACACAGTATTTTCCATAACTCTTGGGACAAGTTCTTTCAATAGCTCAATTTCTGTTTTTGGTGCTTCTATAATCAATTCATCATGCACTTGTAATAACATACGTGCTTTCAAATTATTTTCTTTAAGTGCGTGTTCTAGATCAATCATTGCTTTTTTTATAATATCTGCTGCACTACCTTGAATAGGTGTATTCATTGCTGTTCTCTCAGCAAAACTACGGAGATTAAAATTGCGATTTGTGATATCTGGTAAATAACGCCTGCGTTGCATAAGCGTCGTCACATACCCTTTTTGTTTCGCTTCTTTAACAATCTCCTCCATATATGTTTTAACACCTGGATAGCTATCAAAATAGCGTTCGATGAATGCCTTAGCTTCTTTACGTGTAATGCCAAGATTTTGTGATAAACCATAGTCACTAATTCCGTATACAATACCAAAATTCACTGCTTTTGCTTGACGTCGCATATTACCATCTACGTCCTCGGCATCTACATGGAATACATCCATTGCTGTTCTAGTATGAATATCCATGTCTTCTTGGAATGCTTGTACTAATAATTCATCCTTTGCGATATCCGCTAGGACACGCAATTCAATCTGAGAATAATCCGCTGCGAAAATTACCCAATCTTTTTCAGAAGGAATAAATGCTTTTCTTATCTTCTTTCCTTCCTCTAGTCGAATTGGAATGTTCTGCATATTAGGTTCTGTCGAGCTTAATCGACCCGTTTGAGTAAGTGCTTGGTTAAAGCGCGTGTGAATCTTTCCAGTATCAGGATGAACCACTTTTAAGAGCCCTTCGATATAAGTTGATTGTAATTTTCTTAGCTGCCGATAAAGCAATAGCTTAGGTATAATCGGATGCTTTTGTTTTAACTGTTCCAATATATCCGCTGAAGTAGAATAACCTGTTTTCGTTTTTTTAATAATAGGTAATTCTAACTTTTCAAATAAAATTGGCCCCAGTTGTTTAGGGGAGTTTAAGTTGAAATCTTCACCTGCAAGCTCATGGACTTCCTCTTCTATTTTATCTAAACGTATTTTCAACTCTTTTTGCATCACATTTAGTTGATCTTGATCTATTTTAACTCCAGTAGCTTCCATTTTGCCTAGGATAACCGCCAAAGGTAATTCTAAATTATATAATAACTCTATCTGTTGATTTGCTTCTAATTCTTCTTCCACCTGTGATTTTAGAGCAAATAACATCATTGTTTTACGTCCGATATGATCCGCTAATTGATCTTGACTTGGAACTTGTAGTTTCGCACCTTTACCATAGACTTCTTCATCAGAAAGCACTTGTTTTTGCCCCATTCGATGACTGATTGCAGGAATGGTATGATGATTCTCTGAAGGATCTATTAAATAAGACGCTAACAATAAATCAAAGGTAATTCCACTAACAACAATTCCATGGTTTAGTAAAGAGACTGTTACTTTCTTTGCATCAAACACCCATTTTTCTTTCTCAGGATCTTCCGCCCATTGTTTAAATGCATCTGATTTCACAGCAATCTCAGTTGGTATAAAATACTTCTTATCTTTATTAACAATTCCAAATCCTTCAATAGGAGCAAGGTGATAATTATCTGTTAAAATCTCTACCTCTAACGCCTCTACTCCAATAAATAGTGATGCTGAAACATTATCTAATATTTCAATATCAACAGCTTCAAGCGCTTCTTTCTCTTCTACAATGACTTCACCAGTAACTTTAGTTAATAATGAATTAAATCCCAAGTCTTTAAACACAGCACTCAACTGATTCACATCATATCCAGAATAAAGCGTATCTTTTAATTCTACTTCAATTGGTGATTCGCAATTGATTGTCACTAATTGTTTACTCATAAACGCATCATCTTGATGGTTTTCTAACTTTTCCTTCAGCTTTTTAGCAGTAACTGATTCTACATTCTCAAAAACTTTCTCTAAAGTATGAAACTGATTAAGTAATTTTACTGCAGTTTTTTGACCAATACCTGGGATACCTGGGATATTATCTGAGCTATCACCCATTAGAGCTTTCATATCGATAATTTGCTCTGGGTTCACTTTCATTTTCTCTTTCATAAATTCTGGTGTGTATGTATCAATATCACTTAACCCTTTTTTTGTTAATTGCACTTGTACCCGATCTGTAACAAGTTGTAACATATCCTTGTCACCAGAAATAACTCGAACATCAAAGGATTCCTTTTCCGCAACTCTAGCTAGTGTTCCAATGATATCATCTGCTTCATAATTAGGTAACTCATAATGCTTAATGGAAGATGCATCGAGTAATTCTTTTATTAAAGGAAATTGTTCTGATAATTCTGGTGGTGTCTTCTGTCTTCCACCTTTATATTCTTGATACGTTTCATGACGAAATGTTGTTTTCCCTGCATCAAATGCTACAAGCATATGTGTTGGTTTTTCAGTTTCAATAATTTTCATCAGCATTGTAGTAAAACCATATACTGCATTTGTATAAACACCTTTATCATTATTCAGTAAAGGCAGAGCAAAAAAAGCACGATACAGAATGCTATTACCATCTATTAATACTAATTTATTAGTCATTTTTAACATAGACCCCTTTCCTAACGTTCACCAAATTCTTTTTACTAATGTCATTTATATTCTACCATGTTTAATTGAAAATAGAAAAAAATCACTGTTTGATAGGGATTAACCTTTATGAATATACATGGTAATGTATATTCAAAAAAAAAAGCTTTTTAAGCTTTTTTCAATCTTTTAATATAAATTTTTTATTAATTGGAACAAGCACAGAGAATGTTGAACCTACTCCTACTTTGCTATCTAAACTGATCGTACCATTATGAGCTTCTACAATATGTTTAACAATTGCAAGACCTAAACCAGTACCTCCAGTATTTCTGCTTCTAGCTTTATCTACTCGATAGAACCTCTCAAATACACGATTCATTTTATCCTCTGGTATACCGATTCCCGTATCAGTAACAGTAATATGCAAATTAGCATCTATTACTTTCACTTTTAAAATTACTTTCCCACCAACTGGCGTATAACTAATCGCATTATTAAGTAAATTGATGCACACTTGTTTTAAACGATCAAAATCTCCATCTATTATTACATTTTGTTCTAAGTTAGTTTCAAACGTAATTTCTTTTCTAGTTGCCTCCTGTTGTACCATAGGTGCTATTTCCTCAATTAATTCCGATATATTCACTTTTTCATACAGAATATGCATTTCGTCTTTTTCCAACTTTGACAATTCTAATAAATCATTAACTAATGCTTGAATTCTTTCACTTTCTTTATAAATAATCTCCAAAAACTTATTTCTAATTTCCTCATCATCCATATTTTCATCCAATAGAGTTTCTGCAAAACCTTTGATTGAAGTAATAGGCGTTTTTAATTCATGAGATACATTCGCAACAAAGTCTTTACGCATTTGTTCCAGACGCTTTAATTCTGTAATATCATGAAATACTAGGACAGCACCTTTCAATTCATTGATTTCATTGAAAATTGGAGCGCCAACAATTTCAATATAAAGTTTTTCCACTTCCATTGAAATCGTAAATGCATTTTTTACTTTCTGTTCATACAAAAAAGCTTCCTGTACCGCTTTATAAATTCGTTCTTCTTCTAATACATCATAGTACAAATAACCGATATAATCTTTCGTTTTTTTACCGAAAATCTTCAGGAACTTACGATTAACCAAATGAACATATCCACGTTCATCAATTAATATAACACCACTTTCCATATTATCTATCACAGTTCTTAGTTGACTGCCTTGTATTTTTTCCTGTATCGTCATTTCTTGTAAGTTTCTAGCAAGTAAGTTAATTGCATTGCTTAATCTACCTGCATCTCCATAATGATTTTCATAAGTTCTTGTTTTATAATTACCTTTTACTAATTCCTCAGCTACAGTTGCAGCAGAACGAACTGGTTTAATATATCGATCAAATAATTGATAAATAATAACTAAAAAAATAATGAAGCTTCCTAGTAATGTTAAGATAACAATGATCTGTTCATTTCCAGAGACAAGTGGTAACATGATAAAACCAATACTACTCAACACTACTGTGACGACAGCTATGTAGGTGAAAAACAAACGAAAATTGGTCTGAATCATTAATAAGGTTCCTCCATTTTATAACCAAGTCCTCTAATAGTCTTTATATATACAGGATGTTTTGTGTCAGGCTCAATTTTATCACGTAGGTGACTGACATGGACATCTACAATACGCGTATCACCGACAAAATCATAATTCCATACCGCACTCAACAGTTGATCACGTGATAATACTTTTCCTTTATTCTTTGCCAAATATAATAATAGTTCAAACTCTTTTCTAGTGAATGAAAGAGTTTCTTCACGAATAACAGCTTCGTATTGTTCAGGATAAATTGATAGTTCTGAAACTCTTATTACTGGTGGTTCCAATTCGGTTTGTTGTTTATTTGATCTTCTTAAAATAGCTTTTATTCTAGCTACAACCTCTTTTGGACTAAAAGGTTTTGTCAAATAATCATCTGCCCCTAATTCCAATCCTAATACTTTATCAAACTCGTCATCTTTTGCAGTTAACATTAAGATGGGTGTCTCGACTTTTCTTTGTCGTAATAACTTACAAATTTCTGTACCTTCTAATTCGGGCAACATTAAATCTAATACGATCAGATCAAACATTCCGGTTGTTGCCTTCTCTAAACCCTCAGTACCAGTATAAGCAACTTCCGTTTTAAAACCTGATCTTTCAATATTATATTGTAGTAATGTTACGATCGATTCTTCATCATCAACAATTAGTATTCTTTGGTTCATTGTAAAAACCCCCATTTTTCTGTCTAAAAAATTTAGATGAAATAATGCAACCCATTCCCTTTAAACAAACTTATCTTTCTTCATCATACATGGAAGCCAACTGTATGTGAATAGAATTGACATATAAAGTAGTCTTTCCTTATGTAAAATTTTATTTACAATTTTAAAGTTTACTTCATAAATAGTACTTTCAGAAGAACTAGCATCTAACAACGCTGTATTTAGATCAACTTGAACTGAAATTACTAGTCCCATCAAAAAAACACTAAATGAGACTTCATTTGTTCATACAGAGAAGCAACAATATTTTTCACTCTAGTATTTTTACATTCCAAAATATTGTCACAATTATCATAAACTGTGACGTAAACCGCCATGTTGATTTTCGCTTCGGTCAGTCGCTTTCCGCGGGCAAGTCTTTTCGATGGGTCGAGTAATCACAGACCCAACGCTTCAACTTCCTCGGAAGCAAAAAGCACTTCCTGTGGGATTTTCAGCTGTTGCTTTTCCCGCAGGAGTCGACTGTCCTACGCTACAATCAATCAGCATAACGTGATCAGCTGTTGTCATTAGTACAATAAAACTTCTGACCAGTAAAAGATGTACCACTTTTAACGCCTATCCAGCGGAGCAATTGAAATGGGTGAGACTCCTGTGGGAACAGCGCGGGCTGAAGATCCACTCGGAAAGCGATCTATGCTTATCCGAGTTAACTGAAGCCGTGCCCACGGAAAGCGATCCCATTTCAATTGTGGAGCGGATATGGAATCTACGTCGCAGTTTCTATCTATTACGACTTAATAAGAAAAAACAACCTCTTATATGTGTTATAAGAGGTTGTTTTAATTTGCTATTACATTATTAATCCATGTTGTTAATTAATGCTGTACCGAATTCTGATGTTTTAACTTCTGTAGCATTATCCATCATACGAGCAAAATCGTATGTAACTACTTTCTCACTAATCGTTTTATCCATTGATTTAGTAATTAGCTGAGCCGCTTCTTTCCAACCAATATGTTCAAGCATTAATACAGCAGATAAAATGACTGACGATGGATTCACTTTGTCTAAACCAGCATATTTAGGTGCAGTACCATGCGTTGCTTCAAAGATTGCATGTCCTGTTTCATAGTTAATATTTGCTCCAGGTGCAATACCAATTCCACCAACTTGAGCCGCTAATGCATCTGATATATAATCACCATTCAAATTCATCGTTGCAACAACTTCAAATTCTTTAGGTCTCGTCAAAATTTGTTGTAAGAAGATGTCGGCAATTGAATCTTTAATAATAATTTTACCTGCTTTCTCAGCTTCTGCCTGAGCCTCATCAGCAGCTTCACGACCTTTTTCTTCAACAATTTTATCATACGTAGCCCATGTGAAAACTTTATCGCCATATTCTTCTTCAGCTAATTCATAGCCCCACGTTTTAAAAGCACCTTCTGTAAACTTCATAATATTACCTTTATGTACTAAGGTAACACTCTTTCTTCCTTCATTGATTGCATAATCAATTGCAGCACGTACTAGGCGCTTTGTTCCTTCCGTAGATATCGGCTTGACACCAATCCCTGAAGTCTCTGGAAAACGGATATTTTTAACTCCCATCTCATTTTGCAAGAAGTCAATAACCTTTTTTGCTTCATCTGAACCCTGTTGCCACTCAATTCCTGCATAAATGTCTTCCGTATTTTCTCGGAAGATTACCATATTTGTATCCTGAGGTCGTTTAACGGGTGACGGAACACCATCAACGTAACGTACAGGTCTTAAACATGTAAAAAGATCCAATTGTTGTCTTAGCGCAACATTTAAAGAGCGAATTCCCCCACCAATTGGTGTTGTTAGTGGTCCTTTTATTGCAATTTTATATTCACGTATCGCATCTAAAGTTTCATCAGGTAACCATTCGCCAGTACGGTCGAAAGCTTTTTGACCTGCATACACTTCTTTCCATATAATTGACTTTTTACCTTGATAAGCTTTCTCTACTGCTGCTTCAATCACGCGACTAGAAGCTGCCCAAATGTCAGCGCCAATACCGTCGCCTTCAATAAATGGAATGATTGCGTGATCCGGAGTTTGTACAACTCCATTTTCTACTGTGATTTTTTCACCTTTTGACATTCTATTACCTCCTAATAGTTGCTAACATTATAAATAAATACATGTAAACCAAAAATAAAATAATTCGAAACGTCAGTCTGTCGAGATCTTTGCCTTTCTTCCTGCTTGTTCGTTAATAAATCAGTTTCTTAATGACCCCACTCAAACTATTTTTTTCACTTTTGCTTTTAAGTAATTGTCTCTATCAAGATTAATAACCTATCTATCCTCCAACGCTATAAATGGTTGTCTGATTGGTCCAATATATTCAGCACGTGGACGAATCAAGCGATTGTTCTCGTACTGTTCTAAAATATGTGCTAACCAACCTGAGGTTCTACTCATCGCAAAAATTGGAGTGAACAAGTCGTGTGCTATTCCAAGACTATGATAGACAGATGCAGAATAAAAATCTACGTTTGCTGGTAAACCCTTTTTTTCTTTAATGTACGCTTCTATTTTAACAGACATTTCATACCATTTAGATTGTCCTGTTACTTCTGTTAATTGTTCGGACATTTTTTTAAGATGTTTCGCTCTCGGATCACCCGTTCGGTAAACACGATGTCCCATTCCCATAATTTTTTCTTTGTTTTCCAGCTTCTCTTGTATATACGGTATAGCATTATCTACTTCAGCTATATCGGTTAACATTTGCATAACTTGTTCATTAGCACCACCATGTAAAGGTCCCTTTAAAGCACCAATTGCTGCGATAACACCCGAATAGAGATCAGACAATGTAGCAACACAAACCCGCGCTGTAAACGTAGAAGCATTTAACTCATGATCAGCATGAAGAACAAGTGCTTTATTAAAAGCTTCTACTTCAATTGCTTCAGCTTCTTTTCCTTTTAACATGTAAAGAAAATTTTCTGCATAACTAAGTCCAGGTTTAGGTGCAATTGGTTCTTCGCCTTCTCTTAGGCGAGAAAATGCAGTGATTACTGTAGATATCTTTGCCTGTAACCGAATAGCCTTTCGCAAATTAGCCTCAGGTTCCATTATGTCTACCTCTGGATCAGATAAACCCAATAAAGATATAGCTGTACGTAAAGCAGCCATTGGATGAATGGCAGAAAGATCATACATATTAAAAAGTTTAATGACTTCATCTGGAAGCACCATATTAGAAGTCAATTCATTTTGAATCTCAGTCAATTCTGATTGTGTTGGAAGTCGTTTATGCCATAATAGATACACAACTTCCTCAAAACTAGAATGTTCTGCAAGATCATCAATTTTATAACCTACATAGGTCAATTGGTCATCAATAATTGAACTAATAGATGATTCTGTTGCAATGACTCCTTCTAGTCCTTTGGTAGTTGACATTGCATTCCACTCCTTTACTTTTACGTTTTTATTCAGTTAGCTAGCATAATTATTATCTAAATAAAATCGACTTATATTTCAGTTCATTTATGGTATAAAAAAGTCTACAATTCGCATAACCATATAAGCAATGCCAGCACCAATTAATGGACCAACAGCTACGCCCTGAAATAAAACCACAGCTAGTATGGTACCCATAACAAGTGCAGTTGTTAAATGTGGATCATTAGCTAATAAGTCTAATCCTCCCTTAGCTACAATTGCGACAAACGCACCAGCTCCAAGAGCAATCCAACCATAGTAAGACTTTACACTTTCGATCAGATCTTTAAATCCAATATCCCCACTAGCGATTGGGATTAGTACAGCTATTGTAATAATAGTAACTCCCCACAACATCCCTTTATCTTGTATATAAGGAAATAACTTGTCATCCATTTTAAAAAGCTTCATACCCAACAATACATAGACGGCTATCATAATTGATTGGTTTTTTCCTATGTAACCTAATGCGAATAATAACAACAAAAATAATGTTGATTGATTAATCATAATTGTGACGCCTCCACTTGCGTTACCAAAAAAGGCAAACGTCGATTAATTTTTATATTATCACATAATATACACAAATGGAAAATATCTTTATATATAGGGAGGGTTGCACATGATACCTAAACATATAATAGCTCGCATTATTCGTTTATTCTATGTTGTTTTACTAGTCTTTCTTTCTATCATAACTTTTACTGTTTTAATAAGATATACCTATCCATTTATAATCGCTTTTATTATTGCGTTCCTATTAAATCCTTTCATCACATTTCTAGAACAAAAGTGGCATTTACATCGTACTTTTGCAAGTTTATTAACGATTTCTATTATTTCCACAATTTTGATTTCTTTTGTGATGATCTGTATGCTCGAATCTATTCAAGCATTGCTGTTTTTAGCCAAATATATCCCTGCTCATTTCCAAGATTTTTTGCACTATATTCAGAGATGGATCGAATCAACTCTATTACCAATATACGATAAACTAATGATTCGATATGAACATTTACAATCTGCACAGCAAACTACTATTGTGAAACAATTACAACAAACGATAAGCGAAATTGCTTCCAGTGGTTCTGCTATCTTAGAAAATTTCTTTTTTACAGCAACAAATTTTATTAGAGGTCTACCAAATTTATTATCTGTTTCTTTTTTTATTTTATTAGGCACGTTTTTTATTAGTAAAGATTGGTACAAGCTTCAAAATTGGTACAATAAAATAATACCAATTAAATTTCTAAATAAGATGGGAGCTGTCACAAAAACATTCAAGCATACGCTATATAGTTTTTTTAAAGCACAGCTCATATTAACTTTAATTTCAACATTGCTTATTTTTATTGGATTACTTGTGATAAATATTGACTATCCTTTTACACTCGCACTTTTAATTGGTATCGTAGACTTTATTCCCTATTTGGGGACCGGCTTATTCTTTATTCCTTGGATTATCTATCAATTTATAAATGGTAATTTTGATTTAACTATCCAATTATGTGCAATATACATGATAGTTATAATCCAGCGGCAACTGATGGAACCAAAATTATTAGCATCTCATATTGGGGTTAATCCATTATGGATGCTGATTACAGCTTTTGCTTCCTATCAATTATTTGGATTATTGGGTGTCTTTGTTGCACCGTTCATCGTCATGTTTATGCAAACATTATCTAAAACTGGTATTCTGCTAAACTTGTGGTGTTACATTTATGAAGGAAAAGATTAACATTATATAAGATTGTTTTTTAAACGATTTTATCGTTTAAATATGGTGATTGTCCCTTTATCCAACATGGATTGTAATACGTTACGTAACCACCGTTTAATTGGTGTTCTTGTTACTGGTAACAATAATAGAAAACCTATTGCGTCGGTAATAAAACCAGGTGTTAATAGAACAACTGCACCTATTAATATACATATGCCATCAAAAATTTGTTCTGCTGGTGCTTGACCATAACTCATTTGCGTTCTAGCTTGATTTAATGTCTCCAAGCCTTGTTTCTTAGCTAAAGCGGCTCCCATAATACCAGTTAAGACAATTAAAGCTATTACCCACCACGTACCGATGTATCCGCCAGCCCAGATAAAAATACCAATTTCTAATGCTGGTACAACTAATATAAATAGTAACAACCATCGAAACAAATGATTACGCTCCTTTTTTATACTGATTCCTAATTAGGTGAAAAAAAGAAGGGAAAATCCCTTCTTTTTATCTAAAACTATTACAATATACTTGCATGTCCACTGTAAATATCACCTTTTTTAGCATCGATTGTAATATCTTGCCCGTCTTCAATTAAATTAATTGCCTTTTCGACTCCAACAATAACAGGGATTCCTAAGTCTAATCCAACTAATGCCGCATGAGAAGTTAATCCACCTTCTTCAGTAACAATACCACTAGCTTTCTCTACTGCTGACATCATCTCTTTATCTGTGCCATAAGTTACAAGAATGTCACCTTGCTTCATTTTTGCATTTGCTTCTTCTGCATTTTTAGCTAGAACTGCTTTACCAAATGAACTTCCTTTTCCAATACCTTGGCCTTTTGTTAAAACATCACCAATAATATGGATTTTCATCAAGTTAGTTGTTCCACTTTCTCCAACAGGTACACCTGCTGTTATGATAACTCGGTCTCCGTAATTAAAATGACCAGCTGATAAACCTTTTTGGATAGCCAAATCTAAGACATCATCTGTAGAATAAGCTAGTTCTCCAAGAATGGATTGCACGCCCCAAACAAGTGATAGACGACGGCTAATTCTTTCATCAAATGTTACGGCAATAATTGGTGCTTCAGGACGATACTTCGAGATCATACGTGCTGTATGTCCACTAGCAGTCGGCGTTAGGATAGCATCTACATTTAAATTCATAGCTGAATGATTAACAGATTGACTAATCGCATCAGTAATCGTTAATTCACTTGATTTAGAACGTATATCTAATACAGACTTATGGTCAATTGCTGTTTCTGCTTTTGTAGCAATATTACTCATTGTTTGAACTGCCTCAACAGGATAGTCACCTGCTGCTGTTTCACCAGAAAGCATGATTGCATCTGAACCATCAAAAATAGCATTCGCAACATCGGATGCCTCAGCACGTGTTGGACGCGGGTTACGTTGCATAGAATCTAACATTTGTGTTGCTGTAATAACAGGTTTGCCTGCAGTATTACATTTTCTAATCATATCTTTTTGTACTAATGGCACATCTTCTGGTGGAATTTCAACACCTAAGTCACCACGAGCAACCATTAATCCATCACTTACCTGTAGGATAGCATCCAGATTGTCGACACCTTCCTGATTCTCAATTTTAGGGATAATATGGATATGAGAAGCATTATTCGTTTCCAATAGCTGTTTAATTTCTAATACATCTGAGGCGCGACGAACAAATGATGCTGCAATGAAATCAACATCTTGCTCAATACCAAATTTAATATCTGCTGCATCTTTATCTGTGATTCCAGGAAGATTAACACTTACATTTGGTACATTTACACCTTTTTTGTTTTTTAATACACCAGAATTTAATGCTATTGTTTTTAATTCTTTTTGATCATTTAAAATGTCAATAACTTCTAATTCAATTAAACCATCATCTAGAAGGATTTTTGATCCAACATGTACATCATCAATTAGTTGCGGATAGCTGACAGAAAATTTTTCTTCTGTTCCTTCAACTTCTTTCATAGAAATGTTAATTTCTTTGCCTTTGGTAATATGTACTTCACCATTTTTCATTGTATTCGTTCTGATTTCTGGACCTTTCGTGTCAAGTAAGATCGCTACAGTTTTCCCTGTTTTCTTAGCAGCTTCTCTTATATTTACGATACGTTGACCGTGCTCCTCAAAATCACCATGTGAAAAATTCAGACGTGCTACGTTCATTCCTGCATCAATTAACTGGACTAATTGCTCCACTGTTTCTGAAGCTGGTCCAATTGTACAAACAATTTTAGTTCTTCTCATTAAAAATTTCCTCCTTCAATTTATAACACTTTTCCCTTTTATCTATATAGATAGTTCATTAGAGAGCTTATACATATCTAAATCAATTTTATGTTTACGCGTTAGCACTTCTATAATATCATGACTAACTAACTGGTTATTTTGAATACCAACCATTTTACCAGCTTCACCCGCAAGCAATAATTCAACAGCTTTAGCACCAAGACGACTTGCAAGTACACGATCAAACCCTGTTGGTTTACCACCACGTTGAATGTGTCCAAGAACTGTCACTCTAGTTTCCATTCCAGTAGCATCTTGAATTTTTTTACCATAGTCCATGCCGTTTCCAACACCTTCTGCAAGTACAATGATACTGTGCTTTTTACCTCTTGCTTGTCCTCTTTTCAAACGATTTACCACGATGTCAAAATCATTATCGTTTTCTGGGATCAAGATACTTTCTGCTCCATCTGCAAGCCCCGCCCATAAAGCTAAGTCACCTGCATCGCGTCCCATAACTTCAATTACATATGTCCGCTCGTGTGAAGTTGCCGTATCACGAATTTTATCGATAGCATCTATAATCGTATTTAATGCAGTATCAAAACCAATTGTGTAATCTGTTCCAGGAATATCATTATCAATTGTACCAGGCACACCGATACAAGGATAACCTTTTGCTGTTAATTTAGCAGCACCTTGGAAAGAACCGTCTCCTCCAATTACAATTAAACCTTCAATTCCAAATTTATTTAACTGTTCAATTGCAACATTCTGCCCTTCTTCTGTTTTAAACTCTTCTGATCGAGCTGAAAATAAGATTGTTCCACCACGTTGAATAATGTCACCCGCAGAACCTAGTTCCAATCTTTTTATGTTACCAGCCATTAACCCTTGGTAACCATTATAAATACCATACACTTCCATATCATGGAAGATCCCTTTACGAACTACAGCTCTAATTGCTGCATTCATACCTGGAGAGTCACCTCCACTTGTCAGTACACCAATCTTTTTCATCTAATACACTCCTACTTAATATTTCCTTTAAAGCGTTTTTTCAAACTTGTCTCTTTTAATTATGAGTACGCTTTATTGCAATTAAAATTATACATGAAAAATCAGGGAAACTCACCCCTAAATATGACGATTTTAAGCAATTTTACAACGATTTCATTATTTATACAAAATTACACTTCTACAAAAACCAATATTTGTAAAAATAATTTAAATTGAACCAATATCTTTATATTTTTCCCATCTACGCTCAACTAATGCATCTGGTTCAAGACCACTCAAACTTTTTAGAGACTTTTTAATAAAGGGATCGATATAAGATGCCTGTAACTCGACATCTCGATGAGCTCCGCCTCTTGGTTCTGGGATCACATCATCAATTATCTTCAAATCCTTTAAATCTTTTGCAGTTATTTTTAATGATTCAGCAGCTTCTTGTGCATGTTTTGCATCTTTCCACAAAATACTTGCTGCACCTTCAGGTGAAATAACCGAGTATGTTGAGTTCTCTAGCATATATAAATCATCTGCAACACCTAATGCAAGCGCTCCTCCGCTACCACCTTCTCCGATAACTACGGAGATAATCGGTACTTCCAAACCGCCCATTTCCATTAGGTTACGTGCAATTGCTTCACTTTGTCCTCGTTCTTCTGCAGCTTTACCAGGGTGTGCACCTTTTGTATCAATAAAAGTAATTATTGGACGATTAAATTTAGCTGCTAGTTTCATATGTCGCAATGCTTTTCGAAAACCTTCTGGATGTGGACTACCAAAATTACGATAAATATTGTCCTTTGTATTCTTACCACGCTGATGACCAATTACCGTTACCGGTGTTCCCTGATACTTGGCTATACCTGTTACTATCGCTGTATCATCTCCAAATAAGCGATCGCCATGCAATTCCAAAAAGTCAGTGAATAAAAGTTCAATATAATCTAAAGTAGTTGGTCGGTCGGTATGACGAGCAATCATAACTCGATCCCATGGTTTTATATTCCCATAAATGTCTTCTTCTAATTTCTCCAGTCGCTTTTCAAGTGTAGTAATCTCATTTGATAAATCCATATCGCTACCTTCAGTTAGCTTTTTTAATTCGTTTATCTTTTCGCGTAATTCTATTACGGGCTTTTCAAATTCTAATACTTGTTTCAAGCTTCTTGCCCCCTTGCCTGGTGAAGATCTAATACGGTTGTTAGAACTTGTTTCATTTCTTTCCTAGAAACAACTTTATCAATTTGTCCATGTTCAAGTTGAAATTCTGCAGTTTGAAAATCACTAGGAAGTTTTTCTCGAATCGTTTGTTCAATAATTCTTCTGCCAGCGAACCCAATAAGCGCACCAGGCTCTGCAAAATGATAATCTCCAATTGATGCAAAGCTTGCTGAAACGCCTCCGGTAGTAGGATTAGTCATAACACTAATCAAGCAACCTCCAGATTTATTTAAGCGTTGAATTGCAATGGATGTTTTAGCCATTTGCATCAGACTAATAACACCTTCCTGCATACGTGCACCACCAGAAGCGGTAAAAATAATAATAGGAATAGAAAGCTTATTTGCATTCTCAATGGCACGGGCTACTTTTTCTCCGACAACAGCTCCCATACTGCCCATTCGAAACCTTGAATCCATAACAACTATTGCCGTGTCATATCCGTTAATCTTACCTTGTCCAGTTACAACTGCCTCATTTAAACCTGTTTTTTCTTTATCCTTTAAAACCTTTTGTTCATATCCTGGAAACTCCAAAGGATCTGTTGATTGCAACTCTTGATCCCACTCTTGAAATGTATCCTCATCACACAGTATTTCAATTCGTTCAAAAGCTGGTAACTGGTGATGCAAACCACATTCTGGACATACATTTAAATTTTTAGTCCATTCTTTTTCATAAAAAATCTTTTGACATCCATTACATTTTTTCATCAATCCGTGTGGTATATCTTGTTTTGCTTTTTCACTTGGAATCGATGCATACTTTTTCTTTTTTGTAAAAATATCTTTTATCGGCAAGGATGACTCCTCCTTATCGTATTTAAGCAATATATTAACTTCATCTTAATTTCACACAGGCTGTGTCTGATTACACCAACCATATTTGATTTCATTGTATATGTATATGCTCCATTTATTTTTTCTTAATTTGTTCACATTGATAATCTAAAACTTTGGTTTGGATAACTAATTCTTACAATTAATAAATTAAAAGATATAGTAAGGCATTTATTATTCTGATCACACAACTCTTCTATTATAGCAGATGCATTATCACTGTAAAGTTATTCTACATAACAGAATCACTTTTTCACTACAACATTTTCTTTACCAAGAGTATCATTAAGCTTACGAAGACACTCTCTTTCAAGTTCTAAATTATACGTGGGTGCCAATTGATACGTCACATCTTTATGGGAGTGATAAACAATAACAGGTGTTTTACCAGGGTGTTTTTCTGCTAATTGCTTTAAGAGTTGCAATGCATCTCGTTCTGTTTGCTGATCAACTTGTACAAACAAACGTTGCTTATTGCTAACTTCTTCTAACAGCATATCATCAAATTGACTTATTTGTGTAACTAGTAATTGGATCTTATTTTGTCGTTCTTCTGACTTTCCTTTGATAACCACTAACATTTCTTCTTTAATCCACCTGTTAATTTCACGATAAACATCTGGAAATACTACTGCATCCATCTCCATTTCTTCATCAGCTAGCGTAAGGAATGCCATTTGATCACCACGCTTTGTTCGAATAACTTTAATTTGTTGAACAACAACAACGGTATGTCGATTGTTTTTACCGATCATATTTTGTAATTGTGTGAGCGATAAATATCCGTTTGCACGAAGCTTTTCACGGTATACTGTGAGCGGATGACTTGATACATACATGCCCAGCAAGTCCTTTTCTAAAGCCAGTTGTTGCATAGTTGTAAATGGTTCTACCTCCACATAGCTTACGTCTAGTTGCAAATCATCTCGAAAGAAAGATGTTTGATCTTCAAAGTCACTAAATAATTCGCCTTGTTCTAATGCTTGATCTATCGTAGCTAACAATTTAGCTCGATCATTATTTGTCTCATCAAAAGCACCAGCCATAATCAAAGCTTCTAGTGCTGGACGATTTACAATTTGAACAGGGACACGTAAACAAAAGTCAAATAAATGTTTAAATTTACCCGCTTTTCTTGCTTGTAAGATTTCTTTTATAACTTGATTTCCGATACCTTTTATCGACCACAATCCCATTCTGATATTTCCCTTTTCTACCATAAAGCCACCATAACTTTTATTTATCGATGGTTGCAGTATTTCAATTCCAAGCTCCTTTGCCTCTTTTGCATATAAGCTTATTTTATCATGTTGACCAGCAACAGAACTAAGTATATCTGTTAGAAAATAAGCTGGATAATTAGCTTTTAAGTATGCCAATTGATAGGAAATTAAACTATAAGCTACTGCATGGCTTCGGTTAAACCCATAATTAGAAAATCGAATAATCCATGTAAACAATTCTTCTGCCACTTTTTGTTGATAACCATTGGTTATACAACCTTGTATAAATTGTTGTTCTAATTGTTCCATCTGTTCTTTTTGTTTTTTACTTACTGCACGACGTAAAATATCAGCTTGACCATATGTAAAACCAGCCATCTTATTAGAAATTTGCATAATTTGTTCCTGATAAATTAGTACACCATAAGTAGGCTCTAAAATGGCTTTCAAGTCAGGATGTGCATAATTCATTGGCTCTTTACCATGTTTTCTATTAACATATGTAGGGATGAATTCCATTGGACCAGGACGATATAAAGCATTTACCGCAACAATGTCCTCAAATTCTGTAGGATATAAATCTTTTAGCACCCGTTGCATGCCTTGGGATTCCAATTGGAATACACCATTGGTTCCGCCTCTTTGCAGTAATTCAAAAGTTGCTCGATCATTTAATGGAATATCCTTTACAATAATCGAACGTTTTTCATTTTGCTCGACTGTACGAACAATTCTTTCTATTAATGTCAAATTACGCAACCCTAAAAAATCCATTTTTAATAATCCAACAGCCTCTATATCCTTCATAGCAAATTGGGTTAAATACATTTCTTCATTCCCACTTGTTGTTAATGGAGTACTTTCAACCAAAGGGCTTTCACTAATAACAATTCCAGCCGCATGTGTTGATAAATGCCTTGGTAAACCTTCTAGTTTTGTTGCAATTTTAAACAATTGTTGTAATTGGTTCGATTGTTTCACATAATCCATTAAAGATGTAGAATATCTAAGGCTTTCGGCAACAGATTTAGCACCCTGATTTGGAATTTCCTTTAGGATAAAAGATTGCTCTTCGGCAGTTATTTCCATCGTTTTACACAGTTCTCTGATAACAGATCTTGTTGCAAAGGTTCCAAAAGTTCCAATTTGAGCAACATGATCTTTTCCATACTTTTCTTTAACATAAGCAATAACTTCGTCACGACGATGATCTGAAAAGTCAATATCAATGTCTGGCATTGAAACACGATCAGGATTTAAGAATCGCTCAAATAATAAATCATATCTAATAGGATCTACTTCTGTAATATCTAACAGGTAAGCAACAATTGAACCTGCTGCGGATCCCCTTCCAGGTCCGACCATAATAGAATGTTGCTTAGCATATTGAACAAAATCCCATACAATTAAGAAATAGTCACTGAATTGCATACGGTTAATTACGTCTAATTCTCTTTCCAAACGATTTCGTATGTCAGCTGTTGCATTAGGATACTTTGTTATAAATGCTTTTTCACATAATTCTTTTAAATAAGCAGCTGCTTCATGTGTTTCAGCTAATGGAAATTTTGGTAAAGTAGGTTGATCTAATACGAGTTTAACATTGCACTGGTCAACAACTTCACTTGCTTTTTGTATTAGCTCAGGCCATTGCTCATAACTTCGCGCCACCTCTTCAGGCGTCTTATAGTAGTGATTCTCCCGTGCACTGGTTTCGGTTTGATAGGCCCACTTCTTTCCTTGTTCCATCGCACGCAAACAATCATAAGCCTTATGATCTTCACGACGTAAATAGCGCACATCACTAATTGCAACAGCTTCGTTTGGAAGCGTATCGCATACTTGTTTTAAAATGGAAAAGTTTGATTTATCTATACTTTGAATTCCTATGTAAATTGGTAAATCAGGTATCACCTTATTCCATTCATTTATATATACAGCCATTTCTTCCGCTTTATTCGCTTCTGCTAAATGTTCTAGCGCTGAATTTGCTACAGGCAAAATAAATATAATATCCTTCCCATACACTAGTAAATCTTTTTGATCAATAAATCCTATTCCGGCAGTCTGAATAATTGAACTAATTTGAAGTAGATTCTTATAACCTTGATTATTTTTAGCTAGAGCAATAATTTGAATCGTTTCTCCTGTATTTTCCTGAACACTAATTACCATACCAATAATTGGTTTCATGTCTGCATTTATGCAAAGACGATAAAAAGAAACGGCACCATGCAAAACATTTTCATCTGTTAATGCAATAGCATCCATTTTAAACTCTTTTGCTTGTTCTACTAATTTATTTAATTTAACTGTACTTTTCATCATGCTATATCCACTACGAACTTGCAAGTGAGTAAATGCCAATTTTCTCCCACCTTCTTGTATGAACTCTGCTGTTTCATTACTTTTATTATATATGAATCTTGTCTAACTTTAAAATCAATAACATACCTTGTCCTTTTTTTTCATATAGTTAGTAAGACTAAATAGTTAGAAATGTTCAGATTATCCAAGCTGAATATATGAAGGAGATACTAAAATGGAAGAACGCTTTTTAGCATCGATGATTCAATGCTATTTCATCGCACTTGGCGTCATTATAGGTGGTGCCTTCATAGGTAGCATTGGAGCTTTTGCAACAGGAGAACCACCAATGACCATGATGGGAAGAATTGCAAAAAGTTTACGTATCTGGGCTATTGTTGCAGCAATCGGCGGCACATTTGATGCGATATCCAATTTTGAAAGAGGGATATTTGAAGGATCAACTTTAGATATGATTAAACAAATACTTCTCATTATAACTGCCATGGGAGGCGTACAGACTGCTTTATTAGTGATCGAATGGCTTATTCAAGAGGAGATAGAATAGTGCATATTCCACCATTTTATAAGCGTGAAAGTTGGCAACGATTTATGGCAGGTACATTTGTTGGTGCAATACTAGCATTCTGCGTCTTTGTTTATATGTATGGCCAATTATATGAAAATTGGGTAGAGGAAAACTTAGAATTACATGCTGCCTTACAAGAATTAAATTCAAATTATAAAGCCTTAGAAGAAAATAATAAAGAATTAGATCAAAAGTATCAACAAAAAGTAACGATTACTTCTATTGAAATCACTATAACAAATCAAGAAAAATTAGACTTAGATCATTTAATAGCCAGGGAATTCGAAGAGAAAATAAAAGCTGAAATGACGGACATAATTGGAAGAGATGTTGAAAGTCTATCTGAAAATTATAGTTTACTTATCAAAACAATTGAAAACAAAACCTATCGGATTGATGATTTTTCTTACCAAGCTGAAGTAAAACACCTATTTATTACGGAAGTGCTCAGCTTACAAATCGAACTAACCCCTGGTACTTAGACATTATTAAAAGAAATAGAAAGAAATACGGATAATTCATATTTCTTTCTAAATTGTTTTACTTGAATAGTTCTATTCAGCAAATTTTTGACATGCTTGTTCAAGTTCAGCTATTACAGTCTCTGTTTCTTTCCAATCATAAATAGTTGCTCCAGAAGCTAACGGGTGTCCACCACCATTGAATTTTGCAGCAATTTTATGAATAACTGGACCTTTAGATCGCAGTCTAACACGAATAAGTTCAGCATCTTCTACAAAGATCACCCAAGCTCGAATGCCTTCAATATCACCTAAAACACCTACAAGTTTACTCGTTTCTTCTGGCGTTAAATGATATTCTGCTAAAATATCCTTCGTTATTCTAATCGCACTAACACCGTTTGGTGATACGGTAAAGTTTTGCAAAATATAACCTTTAAGATGTGCAATATTTTCATTCATTCTATATAAGTTATCATATAATTTCGTTCGATTAAAATCATATTTCACTAATTCAGAAGCATATTGAAATGTAATATCCGTTGCGCTCGGAAAAAGAAATCTGCCTGTATCTCCAACAATACCAGCATATAAAAGCATAGCAGCGCGATCAGAAATCTTAATTCCAACTTCTTTACTATTAACAAAAAGCTCATAAACCATTTCACTTGTGGAACTTGATTGCGTATTTATCCATGAAATATCACCATATACATCTACTTCAGGGTGATGATCAATTTTTATAATCTCTGCTGCTTGAAGATAGCGTTTATCTGAGATTCTTTCCTGGTTAGCTGCATCGCAAATAATTGCTAATGCCCCTTTGAATGTATCGTCATCAATTTGATCCATTTTAGCCAAAAAGAATAGCGATTCTTCTTCATCTCCAACCACAAAAACCTCTTTGTCTGGAAAACTCGTCTTAATAATTTCTGCTAATCCTACTTGTGAACCAAGTGCATCTGGATCAGGCCGAACATGTCGATGAATAATGATTCGTTGATATGATTTAATCTTCTTTATAATATCTTTTGTTATCACACTTACACCTCTTTATTATTTTATATCTTTTGCTTCCATTCCTAATTCTAGTATCGATCAATTAATTGCGCGATTAATATTGCTTTCCCTATTATTTCTTTATCGTGAAAAACTTCTACATCTACTTTAGCAGATTTTCGTCCTACGTCTAGTAACCTTGGTTTAATAAATAGTGTATTTTCTAGCTGAACAGGCTTTAAGAAATAAACAGATAAATTTTCGACAACAATATCAGCCCTTTTAAGTTGACGTATAAGTCGACTTCCCGCTTCAGTTACAAAAGAAACAAGTACACCATTTGATAGGGTCCCCAGTGCATTTGTCATTTGTGGTGTTACGTTTGATCGAAATACCATTTGCTGTGGGTCATTTGATATGACCGAAAGACCACTTGTGATAATATCATCAATCGTTTCTCCAACTTGTGGTTGCCGTTGCACTTGTTGTAGCGCTTTTAATACGTCTTGTCTTGAAATTAACCCGAGTAGCCGATTATAGTTGTCAACTACCGGCATAATTTCAATACCTTCCCAGACCATCATATGTGCTGCGTATGCTAACGATGTTTCTTTTAAAACCGTCATAGGATTTTTAGTCATGACCTTATCAATGGGAAGATGATGCTGTTTACCAATAATATCTTTGGATGTCACAATACCAATTACGCGATTTTGATCATCAACAACTGGATATCGACTATGTGTCGTTTCTTCATTGAACGCATACCATTTTGAAAGTGGATCTTTATTCATTACATAGTACGTTTCTGAAAAAGGGGTGAATATATCACCCACGATAACAATTTCTTTTTTAATAAGTTGATCATATATGGCACGGTTAATCATTGCCGCAACCGTAAATGTATCATAACTAGTAGAAATTATTGGTAGTTTCTTCTCATCAGCTAGTCGCTTAACTTGATCATCTGTATCAAAACCACCAGTAATTAAGACAGCTGCGCCCTCTTTTAGAGCTAGTTCATGGGCTTCAACACGGTTACCGACTATTAATAGCGAATCTTTTTCAGTATAGCGCATCATCGCATCTAATTTCATTGCACCAATGACAAATTTATGTAATGTCTTATATAATCCGTCTCGTCCACCTAATACTTGTCCATCTACAATTCCAACAATTTCAGCAAATGTTAGTTGCTCAAAGTTTTCTTTCTTTTTTTGTTCAATTCGAATAGTACCAACGCGCTCAATTGTACTAACAATCCCTTGATTTTCTGCTTCTTTAATTGCTCGATAGGCCGTTCCCTCACTTACATTTAATTCTTTCGCAATTTGCCTTACTGAGATTTTGTTTCCAACTTTTAATGACTCTATATGTAATAGAATCTGTTCATGTTTCGTGGCCACACCTGTTCACCATTCTTTCTAACTGTACTAATATTTTAGACTATAGTGTTATTATACAGTTGTCTGGTGATTGTATCAATTTTTCATTACTTTTACTTGTTTTACATGCGTAACTTCTTTTTTTGTTTCTTCTTTTTCTATTAGTACAGTTGCCAAGTTTGCACCAATAACTAATGTAAAAAGAACTAACCAACTAAACCAATACAGATGTGCTAACCCTTCTGGATGCGTTTGTACATTTGGAAAGGCTATATACAGTAAAAAACCAGCTAATAATAATCGTAAAACAGCATATTGTTTCATATTATGATCTCCTTATAAAAGTAGTTAGTAACAGTTTATGCTTATATGTATAGGAACATGTTTGATCTTCTTTCAGAGAATAAAAGAGGCTGGGACATAACTAGCCAAAATAACGAAAAAGATTCCGATCATCTTAGGAAGATGGTCGGAATCTTTTTTTGTTGGATTATTTTCAGGATTTGTTGCACCATGCGCATGCTTAGCCGTGTACTTTCTCAAGTTCACCGCCATGAATGCAAATCCTAATTCATTTTCCACTTTCTTCTTGCCTCTTACTGACATACGAGTGAAACGCAAATTAGCCTTCAAAAATCCGAAGACTGGTTCTACATCTATTTTTCGTTTGCCATAGATTTTACCGGTTTCTTTTTCTGAAAGCTGCTGTTTTGTGTATGCTTTTTGTTGTTCCCATTTTTCATTATAATAAATTTTTCGATTATTTCCTTCCTTTGCTTTTGTACAGTGGGAACGCAACGGACAATCCGAACAGTCTTCACATTCATAGACTTTAAAGGATCGGGTGAAGTTATCTTTACCTGTTCAATTAGATAGATACTGGAAAGCCACTTTTTTATCATTTGGACAACGGAAAGAATCACTCGCTTCATCATACGCCCAGTTCATTGTGTTAAAAGGGTCTTGCTTATATTTCTTTGTCTTCTCTTTTCGATACATATTGTATGTAATCAGCGGGATGCGCTCCCGATTAATGCGGACATCTTCATAATTCTGTTCACTTCCATACCCTGCATCAGCTACGATATATGTGGGAAGTTCAAAGAAGCTTTCCTCGATTTTATCTAGAAAAGGAGTGAATGTGCGTACATCAGTTGGATTGGGAAATACGTCATATGCGAGTGTATATTGTCCTTCGGTCGCAATTTGTACATTGTAACCTGCTTTTAATTGGCCATTATTCATATAATCGTCTTTCATGCGCATAAAGGTGGCATCATGGTCTGTCTTTGAATAACTATTGCGCGCTTCAAATATAAGCCTATCCTTTTCGTATTTTTGTTTGCGTGCTACGTAATCTTTAAACTGTTTGCGGTATTTTTTTGGTGTTTTCCTTGCAGAGCGAAACTGCTTCCGTTTGCTGACATCTTTACTTTCTTCGATCTGTTTGTCGTATCCTTCAACGGTCTTCTCTAGTTTCTCAACTACTTTTTCGAGTTCTTTAGTGGATAGTTCTTCCGTACTTTCGCGTTCTATTTCTGGAATAATTTCGTTTGCCAATAATTCATCGTACAGTTGATTTGATTTCTCCACCAAATTCGCACTGTATTTTTCAATCGCTTTTCGCCAAACAAACGTAAATTTATTGGCATTTGCTTCTATTTTGGTGCCATCAATAAAGATCGCTTCCTGGTCAATCAGCTCTTCTTTCACCAGTTGGCATCGAAATTGTACAAAACATTGGCGTAACAGTTCTTGTACTTCTTCATTGACTCGAAAACGATTAATCGTTCGATAGCTTGGCTCATAACCTTGCGCTAACCACATCATACGTACACTATCTTTCAGTAATGATTCAATTTTTCTTCCAGAGAAAACAGATTGCGTGTAAGCACATAAAATAACCTTCATCATCATGCGTGGATGATAAGCAGGACAACCTGTTTCATGTAAGAAAACAGAAAATGCTTTATCAGGTATTTGGTCTACTAAGTCATGGATCGTATAGGCAATATCATTTTTTTGTAATTTCATTTCAAAATCTAACGGCAGAATTACTTGATTCATGTTATAATCTTTAAACATAAGGATACCTCCGATTGTTATTGTGTGGTACTTTAATTTTATCAGAAGGTATCCTTTTTTACTTACTAAAATTTTCGGTTTTATAAAAAAGTTGCATCTTCCAACTACCGTTGGAAGATGCAACTTTTTATTGTTTATCTGAGTTTTGTCCCAGCCTCTTTGCTCATGTATTCTAGATTTCAATATGTTCTCCTGGTTTTAATGCAATTCCCTTACCTGGTTGCACCTTTTGGGCAAATGCATCTCCATCTTGTTCAATTAAAGGGAATGTATTATAGTGGATTGGCACAATATAATCTGCTTGCGTCCACTGTGCGGCAATTAATGCATCTTCTGGTCCCATTGTAAAATTATCACCAATAGGTAGGAATGCAATATCAATGTTATTCATATCACCAATTAACTTTATATCTGAAAATAGTCCAGTGTCACCAGCGTGATAAATTGTTTTTCCTTCTACTGTTAACAAAATACCAGCTGGCATTCCTGCGTATATTGCTTCTCCTTGTTCATCATAAAATACGGAACCATGGAATGCTTGTGTGAACTTCACCTTTCCAAATTCAAAGTGATGTGATCCTCCGATATGCATAGCATGTGTGTTTAAGCCTCTTGATTCCAAATAGTTTGCTAACTCATTTGGAGCTACAACCAATGCTCCTGTTCGTTTTGCAATTGGAATGGTGTCTCCAACATGATCATTATGTCCATGTGTCAATAAAATAACGTCCGGTGTTACCTCATTTGTATCTAAATCACATGTTCCATTACCCGTTATAAATGGATCTATTAAAATACGATGAGAATCGGTCTTTATCTGTACTACAGACTGTCCATGAAATGATACTTTCATATTATTATCCCCTTTCAAATAATTACTACTACTTGTTTACCCGAAAAAGAATAAAAATAAAAGTAAATTAATAAATCAACTCTTCTGTCAAAAAAAAAAAAAAGCATGCGCTAATCGTTATTTTAAGTCTAACTGATAGCTGTTATAATGCTCGTTCGTCTTTCAGAAAAACTACTTTCTATAAGATTTACATCGGAATAACCATCAACTACGACGTAACGTAAAAGATTACATCGCTCTGAAAATCCACTACGCTTTCCGCAGGCACGTCTTCAGCTAACTTGGAAGAAAAACACTTCCAAGTGGATCTTCAGATCGTGGGATTGCGATTACTCATCCCATCAAAAACATACGCTGTTCCTGCAGGAGTCGTAGTGGATTTTCATCGCTGGTCGGTAATATGTTTATTGATGAAGTTGCAATATCAACAATAACAGACCTTTTCGAATAATATTCATATAACTAAATGTTGTCATAAACGCAATAAAACTTTAGGAGCCACTCGATAGCGTATTGTGTATCACTTTTAAGTTCTGTCCAGCGAAGGAAGCAAATGGTCGACTCTCCAGCAGGAACAGCACGGGCTGAAGATCCACTCGGAAAGCGATCTTTGCTTATCCGAGTTAGCTGAAGCCGTGCCTGCGGAAAGGGAGACCATTTGCTGACGTAGCAGGTATGGAAGTTATGTCGCAATTTTCATCAAGTCCGTTATTTGAATCGCTATGATGATTAAGAAATGAGAGCGATACTTTGAAGTCATAACAAGAATTGCTTGTCAATATAATACTGTGAAAGTTAATAATATTCCCAAGATCGTTCATATATCTGAATTAAATGTGGATCGATTAGCGTATTAGGTTTTAACTCGACGATATCACCGTTTTCTGCTGTAATCGTTTGATCAATATCTTTTCCAAAGACAGTTAAACCCTCTAATATATCTGTCGTTAAGTAGCGTGTGTCAACTGATATACTTAGTTCCGATACGTCTATTGTTTGTCTGCTAGCAAGAACAAATCCCCAATTTCCAAAACTAGGCACGTCAACATGGAAATTCTCCGTATTTAAATCATTAGATGCAATTGTTTCAGATATGGTCCAATACACTTCGGTAGCAAAGATAGGACTGGTAGCTTGTACCATCATCGCACCTTCTAATGACATATGATTACGTGCTAAAGCATAAAATTCCTTAGTATATAATTTGTTTAGGCTTTCATCGTTTGGATCAGGGAGATCAACAATAATGACATCAAATACACGACTTGTTTCTTCTAAGAATTTAAAAGCATCTTGATTAATAACATCGACCTTTTCATCTTGTAAAGCATATTCATTTATAGCTAATAATTTTTCATTCTTATTTGCCAAAGTGACAACTGCTGGATCCAAATCTACTAGCGTAATTGACTCTACTTCTTCATATTTTAATACCTCTTTTGCAGCAACACCGTCACCACCTCCTAAGATCAAGACATCCTTAGGTTGAGTTGCTTGATCCATAACCGGATGAACTAATGTTTCGTGATAACGATATTCATCAATTGAACTTAGTTGCAATCCACCATTAAGATATAACCTTAAATCATCCCCTTTTTGAGTGAGAATAATTTTTTGATAGTTGCTTTCTTCCATATGGATAATTGGATCTTTATATAACTTTTGTTCAAACGTAAAAGCCATCTCTTCGCCAAACAAAAAACCTAGTAATAATAATACGCCAATCACTGTAGCAACGATCGCATGAGATATAAAATGTTTTACTTCATTTCGAAATAGCCAAAGTACAATTGTAGCTACGATTAAATTAATACAACCGACAAGAAAAGCTGTTTTTACCATACCTAATTGAGGACGAAGCAAGAAAGCAAATAACAAACCACCAATTAAGCCACCTGCATAATCAGAGAATAATACACGTGCTGTGCTCCTATTTAGTGACACACCAATAGCATTCGCCTTTCGAATAAGGATCGGAAGTTCTACACCCGTTAAAGCTCCGACAGTTAAGGTAATTAAGTATAAAAATAAAGCATCAGTTCCTGGTGGTGAAAAGGCCGTAATTCCAAACATAACAAAACTTGAAAAACCTCCGATTAAAGCAACCATAAATTCGATATAGATGAATGCAATAATAAGATTCTTCATTACTTTTTCACTAAAACTAGCGCCAATTCCCATCCCCGTTAAAAATAACGAGATCACTAGTGTATATTGTTTAACCCCATCACCTAATATGTAAGAACCGAGGGCGCCAAATAACACCTCAAAAATAATCCCACAAATAGAGACAATTCCAGATGCCCAATAAATAAAATGACTTTGTTTTATTGCTAATTGATCCAAGCTTCTTCACTCCGACTTTGTATATATTAACGAAAAATACTGGCCTGACCTCTTTATAAGGTCAGGCCACATCATTTACTACTAAATCAATTTTTACCAACTCAGTTTTGTTATGTAATCGACGCTCCAATTACAAATGCTAAACCAATTGAAACCGCTAAGGATATAATACCAACTGAAATGTTATTTTCTTTGATCTTTTGTTCTACTGAGAAACTTCTAGTAGCGAATTCAAAAATAAAATATGCAATCATTTGCAGTATAACACCATATCCACCCCAAATTAACGTTTCCCAAACTGTCACACTATGGTAAATTGCGAACGCTAAAATAATACATATTCCGATTATTTTTCCAGCTATTGATAAAGCCACTGCTTGATTGTTATTAGCAATTTCATCCCAGTCCTTATATTTCGTTGTAATCCATTCAAAAATCACCAAACCAATCAATACAACTATAATTGCGATTAAAAAATAAATAAATGTACTAATAAACGCATCCATTATAACGCCTCCTTCAAATTATTTTCCTGCACTTGTTCCACCGCCACGAGTTGATGACATACCTCTATTTGTTCGATTTGTTGTTACACTACCACCAAATGTACTCGTTCCAGTACTGTAACCACCATAACATGAACCACTAGTACCACATTGACTCTGTCTATTCTGTGCCCAATTATCAGCAGATAACATCCTGTTGATCATGACATATGTAAAAAAACCATTCAAATAGTTAGGTGAATAATTATTGCGAACAAAAGTATCTGTTGCTACTTCCATTAATACTACTTCTGAATCTTCCTCACTTTGCTTAAATGTAACAAAATGATTTGGATAAATGAGCATCTGTTCGTTATCTTGTTTTTCACTTATTTCATCTGGTGGAATAACCCCTGATACAGTATCTACAATCTCATCAATTGTGAATAATCTTGTTGCATAAATGTTTGCTTCTTCATTATCCCCAACAACTGTATCTAACTTATGAAATGCATCTGATAACAATATTTCAATGTCAGAAGTGCTTGCACTTTCTAATTGATTTGTTATTTCAGATTGTGACGATTCCACAGGTATTTCATCCACAGACGCAGGTTCTGCCTCAGAACATGCTGTGAGAACTAATAGAATGAGTAACGAAAAAAAGCTGATTGTTTTTTTCATGAGATTTTATGCCTCCCTTCCATTCCATACAAATTGGGAAACAAACCTCCGCAGAACTTTAATACAGAGGTTTATCTTCCTATTAATTTCATAACTCATATAGAGAAAAAATTCCCTTTTATTCTTTGTTCATCTTCTTCTTCAATGCTGCTAACTCATCATCAACTTCACTACCACCAAGTTCTTCAAATTCATCATCTAATGTTCTACTTGATTCTGACAAGTCGTCACTTGTATCTGCTTCAGCTTCATACTGCATAACTTTCTCTTCCATTCTAGAAAAGCCTTGTTTTGAGTCATCACTTCCCACAGTAGACATGGTACGATTCATTTTAGTTCTTGTTTGAGCAGATTCTGCACGTGCTTTAAGCGAATCTTTCTTTAATTTCATTTCTTGATATTCTTTTTTCATTTCATCTAATTTTTTACGTAGTTGATCTGCATCTTGCTTCGCGCGTTCCCATGATTGATGTAAGGAATCAGCTTGTTCTACTTGATCTTTTTTATCCTCTAATGCACGACGAGCTAAATCTTCATTGCCAGCCTCTATTGCTCTTTCTGCTTGTGTTTGTCTTTTCTCAACCAATGCGTTCGCATCATCGTACTTTCTTTTCAACATCTTCTCATTGGCAATTTGTTTTGCAACAGCAGCTTCAGCTTCACGTATATCTGATCCCATATCTCTCATAAATTGATCGAGCATCTTCACCGGGTCTTCTGCTTTGTCTAACATTGCATTCATTTCTGCTCCTACTACCGTTTTTACTCTACTGAAAAATTTAAACATGTTTAATTCCTCCTTGATTAATTAGAACCGGCTATAATTTTTACTTCATAATCTTCAATTTCATAGCCAATACTTACTTCTATTTCACTACCCCAGTCTTCTAAACTGAGGAACTCACTTTCACTATCATTGTAATATTCTGCGTACTCCATCACTCGTCCGTTAATATTAACACTTCTTCCCTCACCAACCACTCTAGCCTCTCCATACTCATCTAAATAATAAGTCTTACCTTCATGAGTAAGTTGTTTCGGAAAAGGTTTTTGAACAGACAAAGGTATTGTTTTATAGATACCTAATTCTAGCTCATCATCCATTTCAGCAGATAGCCAAATCGTGTTTCTACCTTCTAAAAGTTGATAGGTAATCCACTTATATGAATCTTGTCGATACGTGATTTTTCCAACAACCTCATAATCACCTAAATCATATTCAATAATATCCCCAATTTCTATCGATAACGGATCCCTTTCTTTCACTTTTGGTTTTGTATTCTTTTTTTGGAAAAGTTTAGAGAACATTCCCATACTTAACACCTCTTCTCTAAAAACCTTATACTATTTGTACGAATGAATATAAAAAAAGTTTCATATTTAAAAAAATATTTATAACTTACTCTAACATAATCTGCAAGCATCTAAAACAAGTAGACTTAAATACTTCTTGTGAAAAAGGTAAAACCTCGATACGGAGGGTTTTTACTCACTAAATATTAATTGGACAGATAAAAGTATTACTTTCCTAATCAAGAAAAAACAACTGGACTACACCAATTGCTTTTAGAATGCATTTTAAAATTAAAGGTGTTGATGAATAACATCTAATCCCCCTGTAATCTCAAATACTGAACCAGTTATCATATCCGAATCTTTTTGACAAAGAAATAATATCGAACGCGCTATATCTTCACCTGTACCAGATCTACCAATTGGCGTATTTTTATCTGGAAAAACTCTACTTTTATCAATAGTTGCTTCTTTCATTTCTCCTGTTATATTTCCTGGACAAATCATATTGGAGGTAATGCCATATTCCGCCTCTTCAAACGCTATTGTTTTGGTTAATGAAACAAGACCAACTTTTGCTACAGCAAATGCTGACCGATTTATCCATCCAGCTGCAGTATTCGCTCCTTGAAAACCATAATTGATTATACGGCCGAATTTTTGTTGGCGCATTGAAGGAATTGTTAATTTTAATAAATGAAAAACTGCGTCTAGATTACCTTTTTGCATGAGCTCCCATTCAGCTTCTGTATAATCCATTAACTTCTTTCGCTCAAATACAAATGGTCCCGCATTATTTATTAAATAATCAATTGGTCCAAATTTATATACCGCTTCATTTACTGCATTTTCTAATTCTATTTTGGATGTTACATCTGCTTTTACGATTTTTAGTGCATCATAATCATTTAATAGTTCTTCTGCTTTTTGTCGATCAGAGCGATATGTAATAGTTACATTATGTCCTGCCTTAAGAAAACATTCTGTGACTTGTCTACCTAGACCTTTGCTACCAGCAGTAATGAAAGCATGCCCCATTTTAAATTTCCCCCTCATCATTCTCAGTATCACCTTCTATCGTACATGATCATACTATTTTTATCTAATTATAGGTTGTTATTTTAGGGCATTTCTACTTCATATTTATGTTCTGTATATATAAAACATGTTACAATATAGGTAGATTAATGAAAGGAAGTGTTTGATAATGCCAACTGAATACAAACATATTTTAGTAGCTGTCGACGGTTCTAAAGCTTCCGAAAAAGCATTTAAAAAAGCTATTGCAATTGCTAAAAGAAATGATGCTCAACTTATTATTTCTCATATTGTAGATACTAAAACGATTTCTTCTGCCGAAGCTTATGATCAATCGTTAATCAATCGTTCAGAATCATACGCCAATACTTTATTAGATGATTATCGTAAACAAGCAACAACTGATGGTGTAAAAAATGTTGAAATTCATCTTGATTATGGTTCACCTAAAGTGCGTATCCCAAAACAAGTTGCTAAAAAATTTCAAGCTGACTTAATTATTTGTGGTGCAACTGGTTTAAACGCAGTAGAGCGCTTTTTAATTGGAAGCGTTTCAGAAAACATTACACGTCATGCAAAATGTGATGTATTAATCGTACGCGCAGATGAAATAGTTGAAGATGATGAATAATCAAAAATATAAAAACTGGCACCAGTTGATCTCCAACTGGTGCCAGTTTTAAATACATTTATGCTAAACGCATAACGTCTCTTGCAATCATTACCTCTTCATTTGTTGGAATAACAATAACTTTAACTGGTGAATGTGGATAATTTACAAAAGCTTCTTTTCCACGTGTGTTGTTTAATGCTGGATCCCAATAAACGCCCATAAACTCTAAACCATCTAATACACGCTGACGAACTTCTGCACTATTTTCACCTACACCTGCAGTGAAGATGATTGCATCTACACCCTTCATTCTAGCTGCATAAGAACCGATAAATTTATGAATACGGTCTGCAAATATTTTTAGGGCAAGTTCTGCACGTTCATCGCCACTTTCTGCTTTTTCTTGAATGTCACGAAGATCACTAGAAAAACCAGATAATGCTAACATACCACTTTCTTTATTAAGTACTTGTAATACCTCATTAACTGACTTTCCTGTTTTCTCCATAATGTATGGAACTAATGCAGGGTCAATGTTACCAGAACGTGTTCCCATTGTTACACCAGCAAGAGGTGTAAAGCCCATTGAAGTATCAATTGATTCACCATTTTCAATAGCCGCAATACTTGCACCATTACCTAGATGACAAGAAATAAGACGTAACTGATCAGAAGGTACACCCAATAAATCTGCTGCCCGTTCCGAGACATACTTATGTGACGTACCATGGAAGCCATATTTTCTAATCCCATACTTTTCATAATATTCATATGGAAGGCTATATAAATAAGACTGCTTTGGCATCGTTTGATGAAAAGCTGTATCAAAAACAGCAACAGCTGGTACGTTTGGTAAAATGTCTATAAAAGCACGTATACCAGTTAGATTAGCTGGGTTATGAAGTGGTGCTAATTCAGATACTTCCTCAATTTCTTTAATAACTTCAGCAGTTATTGGCACTGAATCAGTAAAACGTTCTCCACCGTGAACAACTCGATGGCCAATTCCATCAATTTCATCAAGTGATTTAATTACACCAGATGCTTTCAATTTTTCTAACAGTAGCTTAACTGCTTCTTCATGATCCGGAATATCTGTTACAGTACTATCTTTTTCATCACCAAATTCAATAGTAATTTCAGAGTCATTAATTCCAATACGCTCTACTAAACCTTTTGCTAAAACATTCTCTTCTGGCATATCGATCAATTGAAATTTTAATGAAGAGCTACCAGCATTAATTGCTAATACGTTACTCAAAATAATCCATTCCTTTCAACTTACATTATTATCTTTTAATACATCCAGTACTATTCTAACCAAGTCTATAGTCAAATTGCAACATGAACCTACAATGTTAACGTTTCCAGTTCAAATTTCTTATTTTCTAACAATTAATATCCTTCATTTTTAAACCATTGATTCATTTTCCCTACAATTTGTTCTGTTGCTCGCACATCTTTAAAAGATGGCAACTGTGCCAGTAGCGTTTCTTTTGGTGCCTTTGTATCTTTACCTTTTTTCTGCAAAATCAAGATACTCTTAGCTTGATTTTCATCACGGAATATACTAGATGGTAGCTGTAACAACCCAATAATATGTACGTTTTGTTGCAAATAAACATGTAATTTGTCTGCTTGATCACTATCAAATAAGAAATTAGGTATTACAAAAAGTAAATAGCCACCTTCTTTTGTATAATGGATACTTTGTTCGATTAAAAGATGGTGTGAATAGGCGTGGCCTTCTGTCGAATTTAATTTGAATTGGCTTGACCTAACATCATCTGGATAATAACCTACTGGTAAATCAGATACGATTAAATCTACTGGTTCCAGCAAAAATGGCTGCAAACTATCTTGGTGGAAAAACTCAACTTCAGTTCTTTGTAGATTTGCGCTCATTAAGCTTAATTGTATAAGTGTAGGATCTATTTCACTTCCATAAGCCTGTTTTTTCATCGTTAATTGGTTTAGCACTGCCATCAACAAATTCGCAGAACCTGAAGCTGGATCAAAAACACGTAGGTTTTCTTTTGAACCTATTAGTTTTTGCGCTACATAACCAATAAACATTGCTACTGTATCTGGTGTGATTAAATGTTGCTGTTGTGTTGCACCTTTCATTCCCTTTAAGGTTGTTAACTGTATAACCTTGCGAATTTCTTCTCTATTTAATTCATCGAACGTAAACAACTTATTTTTATTATCTATTTCTTGCTGAACATCTTCTGTAAAAGCAGATGGAGCTATTTCCGTAACAATATACTCTAAACAGATTGTCAATCCTTCTATATACGTTACATTCATTTTTTCTTGTAAATATTCAACCATTTCATCTAATAGTTTAAAATGCTTTTCGACATTTTCCTGAGCCATAAAATCTCTTCCTTCCTATCTAAAATCCAATCATGTCCACCCTTTGTGAATATGCAAAAAAGAATGCCATCAATATTATGAAGGCATTCTCTTGATATGTCTAGCAATTTAATTATTTATCTGAGTCATCCGATTTTCCTTTATTCGAAAGCAAATCTTTCATTTTTTCTAAAGCTTGTGGTGCAACATCTACTAATTTTTCATATAAGTGTGTTTGTTGGTCTAAATGAATCATTTCTACACCTTGCTTGTTTGCTACTAGGAAGGCTACAGGCGTTATTGTAACCCCTCCACCACTGCCTCCACCGAACGGCCTTTTTGGCGAGTCTTCCTCATCATTTTTTGATTCACTTTTACCAAATTCACTACCACCAGCAGCAAAACCAAATCCCACTTTTGATACTGGGATAATAATACTTCCATCGGGTGACTCAATCGGCTCACCTACTATAGTATTTACATCTACCATTGCCTTTAAACTTTCCATTGCTGTTGACATTAGTCCTTCAATAGGATGTGGATTAGTCATACAATTGCCTCCTCATGCAGTTTCAACGTTGTTGACTCGTTATTTACTATTCCATTTTCCGACTTGCATCATGGTATAAATAGCTTGCCCTAAGCGCATAGAAAAAATACATGTACAATTTGAATTAACTAACCTTTGTTGAAACACTGGTGTTACTTTAAATTCTGGACTTTCTTTTATATTTACAAATTGGTCTAAAACAGCACCTATACAACCTTTTACTGTCCAACAAAGTCCAGCCAACAATCCTGTACTCGTTGCTTCGGCAGTGCCAATAGTAGTTTCCCAATTAAGAGAATGCATATTGACTTTTTTTAATCTTGCTCTAATCAATTTGTGGAATTTTTGATTTTTTCTATAAAGCTTTATCTGTGGTTTTACTTTTTCTTGTGATTGATTAAAAAATGTTTGAATCGACTCTATCAAATCCATTGCTTCCTCTTCAAATACATCCTTTAAAACAATTTCATACGCTCTTTCATGCATTTTTATTCCTGCTACATGAATAATAATAGTAGCTGTCATTATTTCTTGACTGCACTCCAAATAAAGTTTCACTTTTATCGATAAACACATCACTAGTAGTAGCAGTATAAGTAAAATTAATAAGAAGATTAAAATGATAGCATACATATTCTAAAACACCTCCATAGTAACAGTATGGCGATCAAACAATATCCTAAACAGATAACGCGTTTAATATTGGTTGATAATGGTTATAAGTAGAATAGTTAGCTTTTACAATTGGGAGGAATTTTATGTCAAATAATAAAAATATATATTTTTATTATCAAAAAGAGAATGTTTCAAAGGAAGAATTAATTAAATTATTTCAAGCTAGTGATCAGAACGGATTTTCAATTGTGAAAAATCATCAAGATGCAGATATAATTGTATGTATCGGAGATGATGGTACTTATCTACAAGGTGTTCGTCACACTGGTTTTCTTGATAATTGCTTATATGTTGGTTTATCTAAGGAAAATGAGGTTGGACTATATGCTGACTTTTCAACAGATCGTATTCATGAGCTATTTGATGCATTAATTTCTAAAGATATCAAAAAACAAAAGTTCCCAATTATAGAAGTATCTATAAATGGAGAGGCACCATTCTATTGTTTAAATGAAGCTAGTGTAAGGTCTTCTATTATTAAAACAATAGTTATTGACGTCTATATTAACGATAGTTATTTTGAGCGCTTTAGAGGGGACGGCTTAATTGTAGCTACACCAACTGGTAGTACTGGGTATAATAAATCAATTTCAGGGGCTATTGTAGATCCTAATATCCCTTGTTTTCAAATGACAGAACTTGCTTCGATAAACAATAATAATTATCGAACATTAGGATCATCATTAGTATTGGGAGAAAATAAAAAATTGCGCTTAGAAATATTACAGGACGGTAATGATTATCCTGTTATTGGATTAGATAATGAAGCCTACTCTATTCGCAATATTAGAGATATATCATTTACAATGAGCGCGAAAACAATTCAGACAATACAATTATCGCAAAATAGTTATTTCGATCGATTAAAACAACTGTATTTATAATGCACCAACCTAAAAAAACAGCTCAACTGAGCTGTTTTTTATTATTTACGCTGATACATAATAGTTCCATCGACTACCGTCTTTTGAACTTTACTAGTGTGAATTGACTCCTTCTCTATCTTAAATAAGTCTTGATCAAATACCGTAAAATCTGCTACATAGCCAGGTAAAATCATGCCACGATCTTGTTCATGGTCAATAACATATGCACTTCCTTTGGTATATAAGGAAACCGCTTCATAAACAGATAGTTGCTCTTTTTCATTATAAATTCTACCGTCTAGACTTGATTTTCGTAAAACAAACGCCTCGATTCCTAATAAAGGATCCACTTCTTCAATTGGTGCATCTGATCCTGCTGCACAAGGGATTTCTTCTTGTAAAAATGTCTTCCAAGGATACGAGTTATTTGCCCGAATTGCTCCTAGCCTTTCTATCACCCAAGGGAAATCGGAAGATACAAATGTAGGTTGAATATCTAATACTACATTTATTTGTTTTAATGCTTTTATTACGTTTGGATTGATAACTAAAGAATGAATAATGCGATCTTTTCTATTGTTCTTTAATGGATACTTTGCCAGCAACCTTGCAATTGTTAAAATAGCTTGATCTCCTATCGCATGAACTGCAATCGGCATTTCTAGTTGACGTGCACGTTTGATTAGTACTTCTAAACTTTCTGGCCTATGAATAGCGATACCATAATTAGATGTGTCATCTGAATAGGCTTCTTGTAGCCAAGCAGTTCGACCACCTAGTGCCCCATCAGAAAAAATCTTCATTGCACCTAGCGAGACATAATCATTACCAGAACCGTAGGCTAAACCTTGTTCATACATATCTTCTATAACTTCATGATGGACAAGTAAATGTGCGCGGAATTTTCGCGTGATCCCATCTATTCCTGCATGAAATGCTTGCCACGTTTTATCAAAGCTATCAGCACCATAATAGGCGAGATCCTCACTGTGTCCACCTACTAGACCTAATCGCAATAAATCATCAACTGAGGTAGTAACTAAATCTCTTAATTCTTTCGTTGAAATATCTGGAATAGCTTGTTTAACTAAATCCTGTGCGTTATCCAAAAAGTAACCCGTTAGCTCTCCTGATTTATCACGGACTATTTTGCCACCTTGTGGATCCATGGCTTCTTTATTTACATTTGCTAGTTCGATTGCGTTGGAATTTGCAATTATAGCATGACGACAAACGCGCGTTAACATAATCGGATGATTTGTTGTAATTTCATCTAGTTCTGTTTTATGAATAACACGTGGATCTTCCCACTGATTTTCATTCCAACCTTCACCAATTAACCATGATCCATTACTTAATCCTTTAATACGGTCTTTAACAGCAAATAATACTTGTTCTGGACTAGTCATCTTCGATAAATCTAAATGAACTATTTTTTCACCGTGTCCGATAATATGTAAGTGACTATCAACAAAACCGGGAAACATTACATTTCCTTTTAAATCTTGATATTCCTTAATAGCTTTCTCATACTTTTCTTTTAATTTATGTAAATGACCACTTTCAATAATATAACCATTTTCCGTATAAATTGCTTCTACAGTTTCTCCTATTTCTCTCATCGTGTATATCGTACCACCATACCATAATGTACCCATCAACTGATTCTCCCTTTATTTGCCTTACTCCTTATAAAAAGCTAAAAGATGATAATTGAAGCAATTCCCTTATATAAAAGATAGCAAATTTTCTACATATTTAAAAGAGTAGTGCTCAGATTGAGCACTACTCATGTTTATGCCATTTTTATTATGATTGTTGTGATTGTCCGCTCATTTGTTGCTCTGCCATTTGAACTAGACGTTTTGTTATTTCTCCACCAACTGAACCGTTAGCACGAGAAGTAGTATCAGCTCCAAGACTTACACCAAACTCTTGCGCAATTTCATATTTCATTTGATCTAATGCTTGGCTAACGCCAGGTACTACTAAGTTGTTTGAACTGTTGTTGTTACTTGCCATGACTTCTTCACCTCCTCTGTGGTACATCTATAGAATGTGCACGAAGGAGTAAAACAATACAATAAAATAATTGGTAGTTGTTTCATCTATCACCTAAATTTGCGTATTGCCTTTTAAAACAGGTCTGTCATGGGATCTGTCTCTTTTGAATTAGTAGAAATCATAATGACTTCAATATTATCAAGAATATCTTGGATATCTTTTTCTATATCCATTTGCTCTTCAAAATAAACTACTTTATCTAGTTTTGGTTTTGTTTTAGGCGCTTTAGGTACAAATACAGTACAGCAATCTTCAAATGGACGAATTGAAATACCGTATGTTCCGATTCTCTCAGCGATTGTGATAATTTCTTCTTTATCCATCGCAATTAAGGGTCTTAATATTGGATAGCGCGTAATATTATTTATAGCATGCATGCTTTCCATCGTCTGACTCGCAACTTGTCCTAAACTATCTCCCGTTGTAATAGATAGGATGCCTTCCTTTTTCGCAATTTTTTCACTAATTAACATCATCATTCTTCGCATTACTGTCATAGAATAACCATAGGGTATTTCTCGATGAATCTTCTGTTGCAATGTAGTAAAAGGAACAATATGAACAGTCACTTTCTTACCGTAATTTGCCAATTCAGCTGCTAAATCCAAGACTTTTTGCTTTGCTGCTTCACTTGTGAATGGTGGAGAATGAAAGTGTACCGCCTCTACATGCACGCCTCTTTGCATTGTTAAGTAACCAGCTACTGGGCTGTCGATGCCTCCAGATAATAGTAACAATGACTTTCCTGCAGTTCCAACTGGCAACCCGCCAGCTCCTTTGGTTCTTTGTGAGGTAATATATGTGGCATCAGTTCGAATATCTAAATGTACTTCTACATCAGGATGATGCACATCGACTGTATAATCTTCCGTATTCGTCAGCAGATGTGAGCCTACTACATGATTAAACTCCTGCGAACCAATCGGGAAATCCTTATTTGCTCTTTTCGTTGTTATTTTAAATGTTTTAACGTTCTCTGCTTCTTTTAAAGCAAATAATGCTGCGTCTTTAATTTGATCTGGATCATTTTCTACTTTGATTGCTATACTCAAACTTTGAATACCAAAAATATATTTACATTTTTCCATTATTTTCTGCGGATCTTCTCCATTTAACATTATAGACATACGATCACGAGCATTTTTAATTTTCACTTTTGGAAATCCTTGAAGTTTGTTTCTAATATTTTCATGTAGTTGATATATGAAAATCTTTCTATTCTTACCTTTTAAAGCCAATTCACCGTATCGAATTAATATATGGTCATATAACATTTTATCTACCCCATTACTTTACTCAATTGTTGTATCACTTTTTTTAACGATCTACTGAATAGTTCAATCTCTTCTTTTGTATTTTGATAAGACAAGCTAATCCTCAATGCTGAGGTTGTTCGATTATGCGGAAAACCTGCAGCTTTTAAAATTGCACTTTCATCTGGTTTTTTCGATGAACATGCAGATTTAGTTGAGATGAATATATCTCGTTCACCTAATGCGTGAATTACTACTTCAGGTTTATAACCAGGTATTGAAATATTTAAAATATGTGGTGCCTGATTTTCTACTGTATTAATTTTAACTGAAGTGATCAACTCTAATTCATCTCGTAACTGTTTATTTAGCTTATATAGGTGAGCATGGTCTGTTTCTTCCTTTTCTGTAATTAGACGCATTGCCTTGACTAAAGAAACGATTCCAGCCAAATTCTCTGTACCAGACCGATAATTCATTTGTTGATGGCCACCATGAAATAAGGGAAATAGGTTGGTACCTTTTTTAATATACAATAATCCGGTTCCTTTTAATCCATGAAATTTATGACCCGAAATAGTCCATAAATCAATTCCGCTATCAGCTAATTGCAAAGGAATTTTTCCAAATCCTTGGACATCATCAACATGAAAATAGGTAGTAGGTATATCTTTTACAAGTTGTCCAATAGCTTTAATGGGTTGAACTGTTCCTAACTCATTGTTTACATGCATCACACTTATTAAAATTGTTTCCTTTGTAAGAGCTGCTTTCACATCATCAATCTCCACAATCCCATCATGATTCACAGGTAAATAAGTAACTTTAAAGCCTAATGTTTCTAATGATTCACATGCTTCTATAACAGAAGGATGCTCAATTTGAGTTGTAATTATATGCTTACCATGACTTTGATGTGCTAAAGCAATTCCTTTTATTGCCGTATTATTCCCTTCCGTTCCACCGGAAGTAAAAATAATCTCACTTTGATCAACAGAAAGAATAGCAGATGCTTGTTGTTGTGCTTTACGAAGCAATGTTCCTGCATCAATACCGAAACGATGAATAGATGAAGGATTACCATAAAATTGTTTTGAAACCTGGTTGAAACTATCTAATACATCTTTATATGGCTTTGTTGTAGCGCTATTATCAAAATAAATCATTGAGAGTCTCCTTAATTTCCTTTTTGCATTGAAATATCTTAACATAGTTCGTCCACATTGGAAAGATGCTGTTTCCTTTAAAAAGTGCATTCAAAAACCCCTCACTATCAGTAGCAAGGGGCATCATAAAATAAGGAACTCACTAATTTATTCTTTACCAATATTTAAAGCAGCTAACAGTTCATCAATGGATACAGCATTATCTACTTCAAAATCATACAATATGTTTTGGTCTATATTTGTATTATCCGCAAGTTGTACATCTTGATTCTCTTCATCCATACTTTCAACTGGCATGTCTTGGTCTGCACTATTTGTTTCTGAGTCTACTTGCTTAAATCTATTCGTTTGATTACTCAAGGCAACTTCTTCTCGTACAGAAGTTGTGTGTTGTTTAGCCATTAATTCAGGAGAATCTCTCCCAATTAAAATGATAAAGAACACGATCCATATAATCACTGCTGAGCTACTTAGTCCAATAATCATCCATTTCTTGATGTTCATGTTTAGTTTCCTTTCTAACTTGGAACTTGTATGCGAGTTTCCAGACGTTTTAACGCACCTGGGTCAATTTCTTCTAATGCATTTGCAGCTGTCTCTAGCGCGCCTTCATAAGCGTAATCTCGAAACTGCTTTTCTGATTCTGCCAATTTCGCAGCTAGTAATGGGTATTTACTACGGTAGCGATTTGCATATTGAATAACTGTTTCAACTAAATATGCTTGCTCAAGTAATAAATTAGTGTCTTCAATCATTGTTTGAACAGAAGTTTCAGCTTCTATTAATACATGTTGCACTTGACCCATATCAAGTGGCTGCTTCGCAAGACTTTCCATTACAAGATTACTTTTTCTTGATGCCTCTTCTAAGCTATTCCATAAAAATGACGGTACGCCAGGAATATTACTTTTTTGTAGTTTTTTGTTTGTATCAAACAAATCCCTTTTTAATTCTTCTACTTTCTTTTTGGCTTCTAATTCATCCTTACGTATTGTCCGTACTTGTTCTTTAAAATCTTGATGAGAAGTCTGTAACTGTTGTAAATCTTGGTAGCTTGTTTCTAATTGATCACGCAGTGCAACGTATGTCTGTTTATCATTTTGTAAATCTGTTTCAATTTGTTCAAGTTGACGTTGTAATTGATGAATCCACTTTTCTAAATTCGAATATAGTTCTAGATCACTTTCTTCTAAATAATAGGTTTGTTGTAAAGTTTCTACTTCTTCATTTGTTGCATCGAAGTCGACCGTTACTTCTTCTATTAATTTTTTAAAGTTAATTAAATGTTTTTCGATATAAGACTTAGCCTGGGCCTCTTTCTCTAATAAAGCATAAATTTCATTAACTCGTTCATCAATCGATTGTAGTAAATCTGAAATTTCTTCTACATCGCCCTTTTCAAGTTGTTTCACGCAATTTTCTAGCTCATTTTGATAACTAGACAACTCTTTTTCCAAACCTAAATGTTCAATTCGATAACCCTGTTCCTTCATTTCTTTTACACCTGTCAAAAGTTCACGAATTTGTTCAGGTAGTTCTCGATTGCATTTTTTATAAATGATTGGAAACTCTTCTATTTTTACTGTTAGATGATTTAAATCAGTTTTTAAGTCCTCAACGAATTGTTTCGCCTCAAAGTAATTACCTAATTCAATAGCAGTAAAATATTGATCTAACAGTTGTTGCAATTCATTGATTTCTACTTCAAACCGAGCTTCAGCTTTTCCGTATAGATGTCGATTTTGTAAAAGTTCTCTTCTTAAATGTTTAATTTGTGGTTGTACTTCTTCAACTTCTTTACGACTTTGCTTTTCCGAATCAAGTAATTGATCTAATTCTACAAACATTTCTTCGATAGTTGATTCAATTCTTTGTAAAGTTTGGTCAACTGTTTTTAGATTTTTCTTAGCTTCTGAAACACGAAATCTATCAGCTGCTTCTTCAGCATCTAACAAATACTCTTCAATATCTGGAAGTTCTCTTGTTAAGATTTGATCCCAACTAACTTTCCAACCTTCAAATTTTTCTTGCGTCTCACCAGACAAGTTTAAACTTTTCACTCTTTGTAATTCCGTTGTCACATTACGATTCATGATATCCATTTTCCAGCTTTCATGCTTATCTACTTCATCATATATTCTTTTGCGTAATAGTAAACCGACAATTATCAATGCAATTACAACGAGAATAACTCCTATGATGTAAGCCACCATGTTAATCCCCCTTAAACAAATAACAATCTTCTATAGTATTGATACACTTATCATTTTCTCAACAGTTCATCTAATAAATTAACATTCTAATAAAGAATATGTAGTAATCTTATGATACCATGTTACACACTTATTTTGCTAAAAAAAATCAAATTATTTATCAAAATGACATTTTTCTTTATATTTTTTTCTGAAACACTTAAAATAATGACATTTTCTTCATTTTTCTTTCGTATTAATTGCCTTATACACTACCTGTAAGCTATACTATTTTTTATAAGAAATATCCATACAGGGGGTAATTTACATGGGAGCTATTCAAACAGATACAAATTCACGTGAAAAAGATTATCAGCTTTTACTCAAGCAAGTGGAAGCATTAATAGAGGACGAAAAAGATTTAATAGCAAATTTATCAAATGCAACAGCATTATTAAACCAATTTCTAAAAGAAATAAACTGGGTTGGTTTCTATCTACTGAAACAAAATGAGCTTGTTTTAGGACCATTTCAAGGACTACCAGCTTGTGTTAGAATTTCAGTTGGAAAAGGTGTATGTGGAACAGCTGTAAGTGAGCGTAAGACCCAAAGAATTGCTGATGTTAATCAGTTTCCTGGGCATATCGCATGTGATGCAGCAAGCCAATCTGAAATTGTTGTTCCACTTATCGTAAATGAAGAAGTAATAGGTGTATTGGATATTGACAGTCCGAATCTCGATCGCTTTGATCAACTTGATCAAGAATACTTAGAGAAATTCGTTACTGTTATTCAAAAATATCTTTAAAAAGAAAGGCCTTTATCATCTGATAAAGGCCTTTCTTTTTAAAGTTTAGCTACTCCATTTTTACCGAGACGTTTTGCTTCATATAATGAGCGATCCGCTCGATCAAAAATAGCATTCATTTTTTCAGGATTACTTTGATCCCAGCAAGCTATCCCAATCGATACGGTTATCTTTGGTTCTGTACGCATCTCAATTAATTTAACAAGTGTAGACGCTACTTCCATACCTTTTTCGAGGTTACATTCAGGTAAATAAACTGCCAATTCCTCGCCACCCCACCTAGCTGCAAAACCATCATTTTTCACGTTATTTTTAATAATGTTTGCAACTTGGATAATCAATTCATCTCCAACATCATGGCCATACGTATCATTAACATGCTTGAAATCATCGATATCTAGCAATAAGAATATACCTTCTCGATCTGTTTCCAAGTGTTGTTTACATTTTTCATCTAAATATTTACGTGAATATAGTTTTGTTAGATAATCAGTAATAACTAGATTTTCTAACTGTTCACGTAACATGGAGTTAACAAAAGCTAGTGTCGAGTGATGAACAATCGATTTAATTAATTTGAAATTCTCAAAAGAAAAGAAATACGGATTTTTATGTAAAATGATAATTGCACCTTTTAGTTGATCTGATTGGATCATCGGCATGACCATCACTGCCTTTAAGCCAAACGAACGATTCGGATATTTCTTCGTAAAATCCCCAACAAATATCGCATCTTTTTCTTCCTGCAATATTTGAAGCATTTCCTCTATAAACACACTTGCGTCTGTTGTATCAAAAAAAGGTGTTGATTCATGCAAGATCTGGTATTTCTCCTCTTCTTCATTTAATAAAACAAAGCCAATCTCTTCAGCATGAAATGAATCTTGCAATTGTTGCTTCATAAACAGTGTTGTTTCATTTAAACGTAAGTTAGAGTTTAACTTATGCGAGATCTCATTTATTAATTGTAAATCCGCTATTAATTGGTTCGATTGCTGATAAAGTTGAGCATTCTCTAATGCATTACCTGCTGTACTTGCTAATAACCGAATGAATTCTACATCACTTTCCGGGAATTTGGAAATATTATAGGCAGTAATTTGTAATACACCATACGTACCTTGTTTCCCATGCAATGGCGCAAACAAGCGTGATTTATTTTTATCGACTTCTAATTTAATTTCTCCAGTTAAAAATGCTTTCACACTTAATTTTTCAGCGAATTCTTCGTTATATATTAATTCTTTAACAGGTAATTTCTTATCACTTTGGTAATCACGGGATAAAAATAAATTACAACTAAAGTCAGGATAAATATATTTTATAGCATCAACAATTTCTGTTAACACATCATTCGTATTCATAGTTGAATGAAACTTTTGGGTCACTCTGTACATTAATTCATATTTACTTGCCTGCTCCATCATCTGTGAGTAATCATCCAAACCATTTAATAGAGAATTTATTTCCGAAGCTACTTTTTCTAAAAAATGATAAAATTGATCATTATCATCTAACTCTGTTTCAAAGGCAATTAACATATAACCAACTTTGGTATCCATTTTATTTAACGCTACTAAAAAGGCAGGATAATCATACTGTTGAAGAAAAGCATCTTGTCCATTGTAAATATTAAACGCTGAATGATACCGTTTGTTTTCTTCTTTACTTAAAATGCCATCAGAAAATAAATACCTTCTAAATGAATTTTCACCATTTGAAGCTATTTTCACTAATTCAAAGTCGTCTTTCCAATGATCATACAAATATACTCCGACATGACTAGCATCTGTAAGTTGTTTGATTTCTGTCACCATCTTATTTACTAATTCTTCTTGGTTATGAATGGTAGAAATCAATTCTTTTGAAAATAGTTTCTCAAATCTCTCTTCGGCAACTTTCATGTTCTCACCTATCCTATTATAATAAGTTAATATGGATCTAGACAAAGTGTGTTATAGCTACGACAAATACAATACATGATTAATAAACTATTCTGATATTTATCATTATAAAGCAAAGTTTGCTATATTCCTATCAATAAAATAGGACAAATTTCTCATACGCGCATGAATGGTTACCTTTCTATTGACTTCATGCATAAAAAGTCATATAATAATCTTTGTGTAAAAAAGGTAGCCTTTGTGAACCACCGATTGTACATTTTGTTCCTTATCTTTTAAAAGTAAGGTGTATCGTGTAACTCTCTGCTGCTGGAGCGATGGTACATGAAAACAAAATGGCAAGCGATTATGGAACACTCTGTCTTGTTTTATGCAAATTCAAAATATAAGGGAGAAGATTTAATGTCTCGCTATACAGGTCCTGTATGGAAAAAATCTCGTCGTTTAGGAATTTCATTAACTGGTACAGGAAAAGAGTTAGATAAACGTCCTTACCCACCAGGTCAACATGGTGCAAATCAACGTAGAAAGCTTTCTGAATATGGTTTACAACTACAAGAGAAGCAAAAACTTCGCTTTATGTATGGCGTTAACGAACGTCAATTCCGTAACCTATTCGACAAAGCTGGTAAAATGCATGGTATTCATGGTGAAACATTCATGATTCTATTAGAATCTCGTTTGGATAATCTTGTATACCGTTTAGGTCTTGCACGTACGCGTAGACAGTCTCGTCAATTAGTAAACCACGGTCACATCACTGTAGACGGAAGTCGTGTTGATATTCCTTCTTATAGTGTTGCTCCTGGTCAAGTAATTGGTTTAAGAGAAAAATCTCAAAAACTAAACATCATTGAAGAAGCTCTTGAAGCTAACGCATTCGTACCAGAATACGTTTCATTCGATGCAGACAAAATGGAAGGTACGTACACTCGCTTACCTGAGCGTTCTGAACTACCTGCTGAAATTAACGAACCACTTATCGTTGAGTTCTACTCACGTTAATCGGGATAGACTGAATAAAGAATGCAAAAAAGCCTTGGAAACGTTGTTAAATCAATGTTTCAAGGCTTTTTCTTTTGTTTTGATATTTGCAAAATAACGCAAGGAAATGTATGTATTTTCGGTTGGTTTTTGGTTGGTTTTTGGTTGGTTTTTGGTTGGTTTTCTTGGTTGAAAATAAAGTGTGGGCAGACGTATGGGAAAGAATAAAAAAAGTATCGTAATTTGTAAACGATACTTAATTGATTACCACTACATGAATGTACCCTCTCCGCCATGTTTATAAACATTTCATTATTTGTTGAACAGTATGGTTGTACTATGCAACAAAATTTCACAAAAAAAGAAGCGGGTTTTATAACATCCGCTTCTTGCTATATCATTAATTATGTCATGTTAGTACTAAAGTAGAAAAGACATGATTTTGAGTCGTTTTCCAAATATTTTCATCTGTAAAATATAAATGTTTTACAGTAATATTAACAGTTATTAAATAGTGGATTGTGTTAATTAATTCTGGCAATAAATTTCATATTGTTAAATACGATTATATTATGGCTAGCTTTTTTTGTATGTATCTATGATTTTCGCTAAAATCTCAACCATGTTATCGGCTTTCAGTTTATCTTGTTGTATCTGGATATCTCCATTTCCTCTATTTTCTTCAACCTGTCCATTGTGACCTATACTTGAGAATTCTCTTAATATTTCTAATGTAATGTCCTCTGATTTAAGTTCAAGTGCCGTTACTAAGGCGAGATATTTAGTTTCAATCTTTGTCATCTCATTTTGGTAATACTTAATTTCTGCTAAGGAAGTCTTATATAATGAAAGAAAAAAGAACGCAAAGACTTCTATAAAAATAACAAGTGATAATTTAGGGACAAATTGCACAATAAAAGAAAGAGTATCATTAGCACTCTCTAAATTACCCTTAAAAACAAACAAATATAATAAATATAAACCTACTCCAGTTACAGTTATTCCTATTGCTAAATTCAGGTTACTTCTAGTGTTTAATGTTCCTATTTCTCGCTTTAACCTATTCAATGTATTAAAGAAGCTTTGTTCAACTTTGTTCTGAAACTGATTATCTTCAACTTTTTCTTCCAATTTTTTGATAAATTTATCATTTGTTTCATCAATTATTTTAGACTTAATAATTTCCTGTATTTCTTCTAATTTCTCCTTATTTAAATTAGAAGAACTCACGTTACTATGTTTTTCCAGATTATTTAGCTTTTCCCTTATATTATTGAGTTCTAATTTAAGATTCTCAACATCTTGTGAATTTTGGACCGAATCATTACTACCATTAATTTCAAGCAATGAACTCTTTTTAAAACCTGTTTGTAAATACAGCATTAGAGTACCAAGTACTGTTAAAACATAAAAGACTCCTGAAAATAAATCTAACGCAGTGATATTTATGTAAAAAGCATTTGATATACTCTCTTTAAAAAAATATGTAAAAGTTGCAATTATTAATGGAGTTATCACAAGTATAATGTAATATCTTCTTTGCTTTTCTGATCTGCTCATACTAATTAGTCCCTTTACTTGTAAATTATAATTCATCTGAATTTTCTCTTTTTACTAGTTTATACCATATAGTTATTAATTTCTATATGAAATCAATATATTCTTTAGCTTTTATTACAATGCATTAGTTTTTTATGTATTTCGTTAAACTACACATTATGATTCTACTATGCATTACTTGTAGTTTTTCAAAACATTAATTATGTTAAGAGAATATGTTTCCGCATACTCCATGTGCTGAGTTAGTAGTGCATAAAAGGGCGGCATTAATTCTTATTATTTATAGAGTGTAATCCTTGAAGCATGTACAAAGTTTCTAATATCACCTATTGTATTACTTGAGATTTCAGATAACCTGTTCAGATGCATTTCGTAAGTTTTTCTACCCTCTTCATCTACATATTGATAATCGATGTTTAATTCAGGATATAAATATAGCCCATCATTCTTACGGAAAAAGTTAACGCCAAGATAGTTTGTATATTTATTAAGTTTGTTTATTAGTTCAGTAAATAAATTCTGTAACTCTTCATTAAAAAATCTTTTAGTTGGTTTAGAATACGTGTAAATAAAATCATATATCTTGTTCGTGCTTTCAAGTTCATATGTACAATAATTAGCTATGTAATCAATTGTGTCAATAAAATATTCACTCTCAAGCTTATCAATAACTTCATTTAATAAAATCTCATCCATATCGAATAACTTGTTACCTTGTGAACTTTGTTCTACTGGTGTATTTTTGTTAAGCTCAGTCCCTCTAACCCAACCTTTAAAATGATATTCAATTTCATCATTTTTCATAAAATTTTGGAGAGCTAAGGTTACCTCATTTGAAATTTGATTTATATCATGAACAAAACTTACTAGATTAGAAGTAACAACATTCTTAAAGGATTTATATTTATCAACATTAGGATTTTCCTCTTCATATTCATTCACCTTTAAGTCAATGTTTTTACTCTTTTTATTAGCTAAGTATTGTTCATTCAATACAACCGCAAATACTGGAATATTGTTTGCTAAAGCAAACTCATATTCTAGTTGGGTGTAACTTTTACCACTTTTCTTCTCAACAGTACCATACTTACCACCTAATATAAGCATAAGGACATCTGATTCTTTAATCCATTTTTCAATAATCTCCCATTGTGTTTTATTATTAGGTATAAACAACTCCATTCCAGCTGGAATATGTCCTGACCTTAGTATTCCTTCTACCGCTTTTTGCCTTTCATCAATTAAATCCAAATAGGTAGAAGAAACAAAGACTTGTAATTTTTTATCCATATTTACACCCTCCACTTCCTTCTATATTACAGAAAATAATAGAAAACTTTTACAGAAGTCAACCTTTCGTTCTAGCTATCAATGTTTATGACATTATTTACACGAAAGAATATTCACAACCTCAGGTGTATTTCATTATTAAAATGATTCGGATAAAAAGAAATTTTCATGTACTAATCTCATACAAAAGTACTCAAAAAACTAAAATATATACTGTTAGTAAATTATTCATTGAAAATGGATCTTTTTAAAACTTAACAACTGTTAAAGCCTAAGTCCATTCTTCTCAAAGTCATCAAAAACTAAAGGCATTTATTGCGCAGTATTTAGTCTACTTCGTCATACTAACGTAAATCTATCGTAGGCAAAGCATTAAGTGCATTATTCCGTGGTAAAGCGTCTGGCATCTATTGGTATAATCTTTGGCGCTTGGTGGTAAAGGTACGATTCAGTGTCCGTAGTCACTTAATCACTAATACAAATTCACTCTCTCATTATCTCAAGAATTCTTCCTAGTACTCCTATTAAATCCTCAATAGAAACATTAATTACAATCAGCATAACGGTAAATGAAATGATTTCCAGAGCCCAAACCATAGAAAATGCAATTACTTTTCTTTTTACATACCCTGTATTTATGTTTAAATAACTAACATCAAAAATTTTATCTAAATCTCCTGGATTTAAAAGATCTTTATAGATGTTTTTAAGTTGCAGATAGTCACTCTCAAATTTTTTAATTTGCTCACGAGTGATATAGATAGAAGCAACTAAATACCCAGTTGACACAATTAGTATCACTATTGCAATGCTCAAAATGTCCCCTGAGAATATATTAGAAACCCTTCCAGCCGATAATGAGTTAAATACGATTACACTTAAGAAAAACGACGCAACAATAAAATTATTATTTCTAAATGAATCTCCGAAATTTTTTATGACATCATTTACCTTCATTGTCAGATCTATTAGATATTCTGACATTTTGTTAGTAACCTCTATATATTGCTGGATATTTTCTTTAAGATATATGGCATAGCCAGATTTTATAGAATTGAAGGTATTTGATTTTAATAATTTTTTTTGATCATCCGACTTGTAGTTTAATGATATAACATTCCTAGCTAAACCTACTTTATCGCTAATAGTTCCTTCATAAAAAACCCACTCATAAATTGCATATATCTCTCTCATTTCCAAATTCAGTTCACGAAAATGTAAACTCTCATTAATTAACTTATAACCATTAATTTTAAAGTGCACTTCATCCGAGTTTTCAATAGAAGAGATATCGGATATAAAAATTAAGGATATCAAACCAGAAAGTTTCTCAAAAAAATAGTTTATCTCTTTATCATCGCTTTTTTCGATTAAATAAAAATCACTGGGTAACAAGGAAATCTCCGAAAAATTAAGTAAGTTGGATACTTCATTTCTTTTACTTATTAATTTATTCCGATCTGAATTAGCTAATTGTACATTTTTAGTGTTAAAAATTAAAGACTGGGAATAAAACACAACTTTAGTTTCATCAAGCAATTCAAAATAAACTTTATCACTTCGTTTTAGTAAATCATCAAAGTCTTTGAGTATGAATTTAAGTTTTGACTTATATAACCCTTCAACAAATTTATTCCAAGAATAAATTGATATCTCACCCTCATTAACATCCTTTATGATTTTTAGCTTCATTTTTACATTTGATAAATGTTCTTCAAGCTTTAATGTTTGTTGAATTTCTTCCAAGTCATCATCTAAAGTGTTCTTAGTTAAAGTGAGTATATCTGATTCCTCAATAAATAAATCAATGTAAAGCTCGTCCTTTGTAGGAAAACTATCAAAAGCTTCGATTATTTCTTGCCTACTTGGAATCTTTATTTTTTTTGAATTAATCGTCGATTCAAATCTGTATACCGTCTCCTCAATTACTTCATCATAATTAACAAAAAATAAACTTACAAAGTTCTTATACATTAATTTTCATTCCTATATTTAAATAATTCATAAACTTCTTCGTTTTCAGTTTCAATTACTAAAAACTTTTTTCCGCGTTTTTCCTCAGAAAATACTACATCTCGCATTCTATCTATATGGGCTTTTAACCTTATCTCAATCTTATCATTTACCTCAAAATATCTTCTTGCTTTAACTTCTTTCTTAATAATGGAAAACTGAGAGTCAAATTTATTATTTTCCGGAAGTACTCTAATATTATTTTTGTATTTATCCAAATCTAACTCTTGTGATTGAGCTTGATATTCTCCAAATATATGCTCAATAATATTATCGATTGTAAAAGATTCTTTAGTTTGAAAATATCCAATTAAATTATTTCTCAATAATGTATAATCTGGAGGAGATACTTTTTTTATTTTTTTGATTTCTCTATCAATCGCTCTAAATGCATCTTTAGTGTTTATCTCATTAGTATTAAGATATTTTAATTCTAAGAAATCTTGGTACCAATAAGCTGCAATTTTATTACTTGAATCAGTTACGTAAATATTGTCTACTTCAAATGTTGGAACTCCATCATCAACCTCTTTGTAACTTGTTCCAGTATCTACTAATTCAATAATACATGTTTTAAGAATTCGTTTTTCAAAAGGAAGACCAACTTGTAAATTATATTCTTTTTCATCAATAAAAGTTTCATGTTCTATTTTTGCTATTAGAAACAAAAATGAGTTAGCAGTTTGAAAACATGATTGAATCAAGCTACCTTTTGGTAAATTCATAAGATGGTTATATCTTTCTTGAGTGTTTTTTTCTTTATCAAACCACCTTTTGGCAATTCTATCAGAATTCTCTATCATTAAATCCCGATTAAAGCCAGAATTTATCATTTCCTTTACTAAGGTATGTAATTCTACTTTTTCACTTGCGAATCTGAATGCTCTTTTATTTTTATTTAATCTGCTTTTCTTAATTAGATCTATTATATAATCTTCTATGGCACCTTCAGTAGCACTTCTCTTTTCAAGCTTGTCTTCTTCTAAGTTCATACTATGTACTGAATCAAAGATGTTTTCCATTATTGTCCCCCATATGTCTTTTGAATTATGTATACTTAACTATACAATTTCGACAAATAGGGTGAATATTCCTGCTTTTTTTAGAAAGTGACAAAACATCCATGAGAACACAACCAAAAAGGAACATTTGTTCTTATTATAATTTAAAATTAAATTATTGTACAGTGATTAATTCTATTAAAAAAAGACACCCTTGTTAAGAGTGTCCTAAGTTAGATACTTATATATATTTTGTGCTATTTCTTTAAAATCCAATACCCAATTAGCATCACAGTCTCCATGATTTAAAACAATTGAATCATCAATGTCTTTGTGCTTTATTTCAAGTTCAAACTTTTTTCCGTTATTGTTTCCTGTTTCAAATAATAAAATTTTCTCTATGTCTGCATTTATAAACTCCATTTGAAAAGCCCTTTGATTCCTAGAAATAATATATAGCTTTTTATTAGAAAACACATAAAAAGTAGTCATACCTTTGTTTGAATCTCCATTTAATAATTGTTTCGGGTATATATAATCTATCTCTTCAAAGTATCTTTCTAAGAATTTTTTTAGTGTGTAATCATGTTTATCAGACCACAATTCCCTTTGTTCTTTTAAGAGTTCTATTATTTCTTCGTCAACAAAATTTAGTTTCATTTTTACACACCTCCTTTTTATGATTAACCTAATTTGAATTGTCTCAACTATTAATACACATAAATATAATCAAAATGGATATTATTATTTTTGTTTGTAAAATCTAAGTCAATAAAAACATTAGCTTCATTACTGTCTTTTCCTAATTCAACAGTTGCGAACTCAAAGTTCTCAATTGGAAATTTATTCTTGAAATCCTCAGCTTTCTTAATTCCATTTCGAATTGCTTCTTCTTCATTTTCTTTGCTTGAAGGCACTGTATTGTAAAAGTGTTTTGTGATAATGAAGCTCTCAATTTCTTTTTCTTTCATCCTCTTTAATTTCAATGTACTTTTATCATAAAGCTGGTATTTGTCGCAAATAACAGGTTTTATATATAATCGGAACGCAGCATACTGCATTATTTCGTCTTCGTCTTCTTCAAACAAACTTATGTATGACTTTGGGTTTTCTAGAATCGCACTTTCTATTCCGTCATATTCACTATGGGAAAATTGGTTTGGATAACTACCTCTTGGAGTAACAATTAGTAGTACATGTCTTTTTCCCTTACCTTCTAAACAATCGATGTATTTATTTATATCATTCATTTTTACAAATCTCCTCTCCCATTTTACCTGGTAAAACTTCTCCTACCTCTTCAGCCTTTTTTTGGTTTTTGGTTTGGCATGTAACCACTCCTTAGTTACTGTATTCGACAAAAATTATGGAATTCCTGCCTTTAGGACTATAGAAAAACCACAGAATTTAATATGTGGCTCTTGATATATAATAAAATATAAGAATGATCAGATATTAATCTAATACAGAAAAGCACCTATACACAAGATAGGTGCCCTTCTTAATAAATTATCACTTAAAATGTCGTACTTTCTTAACATCCACACTCACACTCTGCAGCATTTGATTAACCATTACCAAGCTTGAAAGTGTTTCTTGGTACCATTGCTTTTTGTCTTCTTCAGACATTCTCTTCGGATTTTTTTCCACTTGCTTAGTAATTAATCCATCCACAGAGTTGTGTATTAAGTCTATCTGGTCCCCAATCTGATCTGCTATATCTAGTAATGGTGTGAATTTATTTTCTTTATAAAAATTGAGATTTTCTCTTTGAAGTTGCACATTTTCTTTATACATAACTAGATTTTCGTTTTTTGTTTCTGGCATTGTCTTTCCCTCCTATAAATACATGAATAATCTTGAAACATTTTTCTTTGAATTCGTTTGATGATTGCTGTTAGATCTATTATTACTTTTCATATCACGATATTTCTCAATTACGCTATAAGGCAACAAGTTAGAAGTATATGAACTTGCAACTAGGAATTCAGAGACGTTTTCTGAGGAAACTCCCATAATCTCATCAACAAACCTTTGTTGTAATGCACTTTTTGCTGATAGCCATGTTTCTTTATTCATCAAATCCAGTATCTCTTTTTCTAATTTCCCTGTCTTTAATATATAAGCATTTGCAATACTTCGATTCATTTCTTTAAGAACATCAGATTCGTGTAGCATTTTGTTATAATCTCCTTGCGCAATACTACTTACATTGTGGATCATCATTTGGGCTGTTGGGACAATAATTACATGGTCACCAGACATAGCTATAACGGATGCAGCGCTTGCGGCCATGCCTGCTATTTTCACAGTTACTTTTCCTTTGTAATCTTTTAACAAGTAATAAATCTCACTTCCAGCATCTATGTGGCCACCACCACTATTAATAACTACTTCGACCTGTTCTTGATTCTTTGGGAGCTTATCTGATATATCATTTGGACATGTAGATTCCATGTCATAGAAGTCATAAACTTCTTTAAAATCGTTGCCAATTATGGCACCTCTCACATTAATTTTTACTGTCATTATTTTCACGTCCTTATTTCAATGTTGTTTTTATTTGATTAATCAGTGTCTTTACTTGACTAGAAAGCTTAAAATCTCCACTACGAAAGACATTAACAGGGGGTCTTAAAGTCGACCCGTCATATCGAGAACTACTTATTGGTAATTCAATAAAACTTCTTCTTCTTCCAATGACTTTATTTTTAAGCATGTGAAAGCTAAGCTCTAACCTTTCAATTTCTTGCATTTCAGCTACAATTGGATCTAATTCCTTTGCGAGTTTTTGTAGTTTTACTTTCAATTCCTTATCCAGACTTTTATACCTATCATAATGTGGTTTAAACTCCTTATTATATATCTCAGGAAGTTTTTGTAATTCGTCCTCTGTGAATTTTTTTGCACGTTTTGGTTGTACCCGCATTTCTATATCCAGTTCTGTTAGTTGGTATTTGTAATTTTCGATACTCTTCAAAACACTGGTATGATCCTCTGCTGATTCACAATGAGGTAGCTGTTCTTCTGCTTTTTCAATCTTTCTTTTAATGTCGGTACTCTTTGCGGTTATTCGATTTCTATCAAACACTTCATCTGCTTTCTTGTGTATAGCTAAAGATTCTGGTAATAATTTTTCCATTTTTCATTCTCCTTTTTTTATATAAAATATAACGTATTTCTGCATTGCTTAGCTTGGGGGAGGGAGGGGGTAATATATTTCGATACATCTGCTGAATTGCCCCCCCTTAACCGGTGCCCCCTGATGAAATAAATCGCAAAAATATTTAGGCGGGGGGTGTTATATCTTTATTTCTAACTAGCACATCCATGAAAACAGTTCATTTTTCTCTTGTTCTGGTGACTCATTAAATTCTTTAAGAAGTCGGTTCACCTCCTTAAGAGATAATGTTTCAGCTGGCACTGACTGTATGCCCATAGCCTTATTAAATTGTTCTTTGTACTTCTCTTTAGCTTCATTCAAGAATGCTTGGAAATCTGATTCGTAAATGATTCTTATCTCCCTATACTCTTTTAACGTTATACCGCGCTCTCTGGCTAGCACACTATCATTTATAGGTAAGCCATCAAACACACGATATTTTTCAGCTAGTAGCTTTCTCTGTGACTCTGTTAGTTGCTTCAAAGCTGTATATAGTATTTTAATATTTACTTTTTCTACATCTGTTAAATAATTTATATTTTGATCAAAGTATGGCCACTTTCTTAAAAAGAACTTTGCTTGTTGGTTTCTAGCCATTATTACACCTCTATCATGTCAAGTATGTTATTGAAATCCTCCTCTAAGACTTCGTTATCTAATTCAAGAAAATCACTTAAATCAGGCGCAATGCCACGCATATAATTCATTGCTTCTTCAATTTCATGTAGCTCGTCATAAAACTCCAATTCTATTTTTGTTAACGAATCCTCAATTTTATGATTCGTGTATTTGTTTAACAAGAATTGCTTGTTATCTGGATCCAGCATGTGAAGATAGTCATTTACATAACGCTGCTTTAGTCGTAGTCCTTCTATTCGATTCTCATAATAAGTAATCAGATCTAGATGATTAATTACTTCTTTTTCTACCTTAAATCCTCTTGAGAAAAGGCCTAATTCTGTCCAGCGAATGCCACTGGTCATGGTCTGATCATAGAAATGTATTTTTATAATCTTTATTTGGTCCTTAAATCTCCTTATCTCGCAATCAAGGTTTAAATAGAACCATATTTTCTTTTGTTGTTCTAGAATATTACCTTCCACATTTGATAACACCTGCCTTGATATAAACTAGACTGTCAATCTCTGTTTATTATATTTTTTTGATTAAGCTTGCCGATATAGTATCTCGTTCTGTTTTTTTCTTACTTTGGATATTTCCTCAAATTACTCACCCTCTTTCTTAAATTTCTCTAAACTGAAATTCATTCTTTTCTCCATTTGTATAATGATCATATCTAACTACATAACAATGGATAATTATATTTGTTCTATAAGTGTGATAAGTTATATCACGTACTGATTTCCCTACTTTATCGCAATGCTGCAAGAATTCATTCAGTTCATCAGTGGCTTCCTCTGAGGTACTTGCTTTGATATGTTTAAATCTAAAACCGTCTATGTTCATTATTGGAACTCTCCTTTTTCATTTTGTTTAGTCGATTGTTCTATCACACTCTTGTTAATCGCCTCTTGTTGATTAAATGTAATTTGTAATCCTTGATGTAATTCGGAAATCCCTTGAAACATAAGGGACTGGAGATTTCCATTACTTATTACATTATTTTTTAAACTTTCCTCTATATGCTTCTAACCTCTATGCTTATTCCATTTTCTAAAACTTTTAAAAAAAGTGTAATATGTAATAATTGAGCCTGTAACCATTGGGGCTCTAAGGTTATATAGCATTACACTTTTCATTACATATTACATTTTTGATTACTTTCTCATAAACCCTCTTTGAGTCTTACCATCAATGAAAACGGGTTTCTTTTCCCAACCAACCTTATTATCCATGTAAAGATTTATTTTCTTCATTTGTGATTTTGAATTTCTGTCATTAGCTTCTACTTCAAGAATATAAGCAACCTCTTTTGCTGTTGTTTTATGAATTTTTCTTATTCCTTCAGTTGTTCCATTTCGTTGGAGTCTACCAAAGTACCATCTTTTGTATGACATTGATTTTGTATCCCAATTATCAGGAACTTTCATGTCTAAATAATCATCAATATTTATAAATAGAAGATTTTCCTCAGTTGCTTGATTTCTGTAGTGTTCAGCTAACTCTTCATCTAACTCATTGTCTAGATAGAGCGTTTCGCCATTCTTGTATATTTCATAAGATTCAGCCCATATTTGTTGAACTGTTTGCTTATCTAGGGAAAACACATCTTTGATCGCTTTATTTTTTAAAATGATTGGGAAAAACCGTCTATTACCTGTTAAATCATTCAAAAATTGTTCTGAGTTAGTAGTTCCAATAAATACAGATGTACGATGATATTTCTGTGTGATTTTGCCATAAGGTAAACGAATTTTATCAAACTTAGCACTAATAAATGATTTTACTTTTTCCGTGTTAGTGCTGTTCAAACTAGATAACTCTCCTAGTTCAATAATCCATGACCCAATCAATAACTGGTAATCATCTTTCGTATTACCTAATGACGCTAAAGTATCAACGAAAAACTCACCGCCTAATTTGTTGGCAAGTGTACTTTTTCCTGCCCCCTGCTTACCTTGCACGATTGGAACAATCTCCATTTTTATACCCGGTTCGTAAATTCTAGCTATTGCTCCAGCAAGCCATTTTCTCGCTACTGATCGGGCATAAGAGTTGTCCTCTGCTCCTAAATAATCTATGAATAGCGTTTCGGCTCTTGGTGCCCTATCCCATTTTTTACTTTCTATGATTTTCTTTACTGGGTGATAAGAATTTATTTCTCTAGCAATAGAGGAGACCATTCCTATTACGTCGTCTTTTGTGAAAGTGATATAATAATTAGTATCCACATTTAACCTAAGATCTGTGATAAAATCATCCGTGATGGGATTGCCGTTAATTGTTACTTCTTGCGTAAATTCATTGAAACCAATTCCTTTTAAAAGAGGTTCAAAAAGTAATATTTCTCTTAAATTAGAAAGAAGTTTCTTAACCGTGTCTTTTTCTGTTAATACTAAATTGGGCTGTTCATGTTTTCCTTTCACATTCAATTGAAATTTTTGCTTTTGTTGATATGTTGCACGTAATCCGTCAATAGCCTTTTGAATTGTCCATGTTTTATAATCCTGCCTATCCCACTTCTCACGATATAACCCACTAGCTGTAAAGATACGATCTACCTGTTCTTGGTCTTGCGTATAAAATGCAATGTAATTACACAACGCTTGATCTGCTTCACTTTGGCTGCCATATGTGGAATAATCACCTGTGTACAGCTTTTTAAATTTCTGTCCATTTTTTGCCTTCAATGCTATGTTTATTACCTCGTCATCTGATAATGGAGGGCTGCTCAAATTTGAGTTGACCTCTGTGGCTCCCCCTTCTGGAGAATCACCATCACCCTTATTAGCAAAGTAACTATCATAAATGTAATTCAACGTGTCTTGTCGTTCATGTATTTCTAATGGCATTCCATCTAATGAATTACCCGTCATCACAATGAACCGTTTGTTATCATATATTTCAATGCCCTTATTGGCGTTTTTAGATCGTGTACCTGGTTTCTTTGCCTTAATAAATATGTGAAGCCCATTGCCGCTCTGGCTGTATTCTGTGTAGCTTTCTAATGTATTTACTATGGATTGCGCTTCTGATTCTATATCTCCATCCTTTATACAATCATCTAAATCAATAACGGTGTAAGGGTCATCTTCTGTTAAAACGTATCCAACACCACTATATTTGTATTCGTTCTCCCAAGCAGATAAATAACTTGTCCATGTTTCTGGGTTAGTTGCATTTGCCTTCTGTCCATTGATCTGGTATGGTATTTTAGTTGGTTTCTTCTGTCCTCTGATATATTCTAATTTCCACATAACCCATTGGTTACGATTAATTAATTCATCTGGTATTTTTACGTTCTCTATGGTGTTTTGCAAAAAGCTCCACCTCCCTTCTTGTTTCAGTTATAACTATTTGATATACTATAAACAACTAAATATTTTCTCGTGTATGAATTGCCGTTCATACATTTTTTTATGCTTTTTTTTCATCACAACCGCTCCCACAAAATCAAGATGTTCACAAGCAAAATTACGATCACTGGTCCATAAAAGAACAAGTATTCTAAATGAAAATGTTCATCTTTAAAGAAAAAGTCATTAATATTGTTTAATAGTTTCATCTTCTGCACCCCTATCATTATCAAATAATTCTTGAGCAATCTTATGAGCGGATGTTATTTCTTTTCGACTATCTGATATAGAATTTTTCAACATTGAATTTATTGCAGCTAGTTTTTTTGTAATTATCCCTTCAGCAAAAAAACTAGCTGCCGCTTCTGGAGACTCCCGCATATCTCCTAGCAAATCATCAAATAGGTGAATCGCTCCTTCCATTTCCGTTAAACTATCCAACGTACACCCAGTATTACAATCTAACTCTATTAATTGACTCATGTTCGTATTTTTCATTGTGCTTCCCCTCTCAATAGATTGATAGATTCTTTTCATGAACCATCCTCAATTTATGACGGTTATTACCAACTCGTATCAATTTGGTACGAGTTAATAAATTCTTTCCTATAAATCTGCCCACGCTTTATTTTTTATTTACCAATCACTATCCATAATCGATTTTATTGCTTCTAAGACTTGAGGGTAGAGCCATATACGCTTTCCTCTTTCATTTTTACGTCTTTCTAGCAATTTGACACTAGGTTTGTGTAAAAACTCATCTTCAAGATACCGTTTCGATAAGCTAGTCATATACACTAGTCTATTAATATCTACAAAATGAAGTTGATCTGTCAGTTGTTGATTGATTTTTTGTTGGATATATTCTTTAATTTCTTCTTCATTCACCTCTACACTAATTTGCGCTGGAATCACTTTTTACTTCACCCCTTTCTATTCTTCTGGATCCACAAGGTTATAAAGTTGTTCAATAGACCAATTAATATAATGGTCCAGGAACTCTTCTCTACTTGCTTCATGTGGCCTTGTTCCTTTTTCATCAGTGACTTGCATTATATAAGGTCCTTCTTTTGTTGCAGCAGCTTCAAGTACCTTTGTAATTTCTAAAACACCTTCTGGATCATGGCATACTAAATCTTTGTCTTGTACATCGAGAAAAATATTTTTTTCATCTTCTGAATTGCTTGGTTGCACACTATTAATAATTGCTGATACTTCTTCATTGGTCATTACTTCATAACCTTTGCCATCAACGTATTTAATTGGCTTATTATCCCGATAATAGATAGTACGATATGCTTGTCCTTCTTTTCGTAATTCACTTTCAATTTTAGAAACCTGGTTCATATCGAAAACAAACCCTGTATCGTTAGATGTGAAGATCACCCATTTTTCATTTGGCTTTATGTTTGTCAATTAAACCACCTCTTTCCTTTGCGTCTTTTTGCGTCGGTTTGTAGGTAAAAAAAATATCATCGATTGTTATTTTAGAATTGGTTTTTTTTACTAAATTATAGAACTTATCTATTTCATTTTGTTTAAAAAAAGAGTTTCCTTTTTCTTTATTCCTATAAGTTCCTTCTGAAACATTTAATTCTTGGGCCATTTCCTTCTGTGTTAAACCTGCCATTTTTCTATACCCGGCAACGATATTATTCAAATCAACACACCTCTTTTCGCGTCTTTTTACGTCTGTAAATTAATAATAACAGGTGTGTTTAAATAAAGCAATGATTTCCCGTCGTTTTACGTCGATTATTTTTCGTTTTTATGTTATCATCATTTATGAGAAGTGGAGGTTAGAAAATGGAGGAAAAAGAAAAACAGAAAAAGGATATTGGATCAAGAATCAGTGTTATCAGAAAAGAGTCAGGGATGACCATGAAAGAATTTGGACATTTATTTGACCCACCAGCCAGTGATAGCATTGTCTCACGTTGGGAACGCGGCATAAGCATACCTAACAACGACAGACTGCAAAAAATTGCAGCTTATGGAAACGTATCAATGTTGTATCTGACGACTGGTCAAAAAGCATTCAGAGATCTTACAGATGAGGAAATTATTGAATCCTTTAACGATTTAAAAGATTTTTTTGCGAACCATGGTTTTGAGCATAAAAAATACATGAATGGAGACTTACAAAGTGAGGAATGGGGTTCGAATGAATTTCTTTATCTGGTTAATGCATTAGATTTTTTAAAGTATTCTGATTCTGAATATGTATTTTTTTTATCTCAATTGATCAATACTCTCAGAGAATTTGACGATTTAAAAATGAATGAATCAACTAGCAAAGAATATTTAGAAGAATATATCACCCATGAAGTTAAAAACATTGAGGGTTATTTAAGAAAAAGATTCTTAGAATAAAACAAAAAGAAAATAAAAAGAACAACTAAAACAAATAATTTTCCTTCCTATACGTCTGCCCACGCTATGAAGGGAATAAATAATCATGAAGTTACACAAAACAAAAAAAGATCAAGAATTGTTTTATTATTTTAATGTAAAAGATGAAAAATGCTGGATGTATCGTCATAGCTACAAAGATTATACTGGTAAATGGAAAGAAAAAAGAAAGCAAGGCTTTAAAAGTGAAAAAGAAGCCTACCGCTCTTTATTAGAAGTGAAAGCTAAATCAGTTAATGGATTTTTAAAGGAAATAGATCACAGTAATTTAACAATTAGCAAGTGGTTTGATATATGGTTTGAAACTCATCAGAATGATTGGAAGGTAACTTCTAAACAACAAAGAGAGATGGCCATAAGAATTGTTATTAAGCCATTGCTAGGTCATTATAAATTACACGATCTAGATAAAACCACATACAAGCGTGTATTTATTAATAAGCTGCTTAAATCGTACAAGCCTAGCAGCGTTCAGTTATTTCATAGATTATTTAAGATAGGGATTAACGCAGCTGTAGATGATGAAATCTTACCTCGTAATCGTTTCACAAAAATAACGATAAACCAGAACTTAAAAGATGACGATAAATTACAAGGGAATTTCTTAAATGCTAATGAATTGCACATTCTTTTAAGGGATGCTAAGGAAAATGAGAACATAACTGTCTATACTGTTTTATTGCTTTTAGCATACACAGGTTTAAGAAGAGGAGAATCTTTTGGTTTGAAGTGGAGTAATATTGATATAAAAGAAAAAACGCTCACAGTGGAGCGCACAAGAGATAACAAAGGTGTTAGATCACCTAAAACAAATAATAGTTATAGAACCATTTCAATTGATGACAAACTAATTAACCAACTCCAATTATACAAGACCTGGTGTAAAGAAACAAAGTTATCGTTTGGTAAAAAACTCAAGCAAGATGATTTTATTTTCATTTCTTTTCAAACTGGAGAAGCATACACTGATTCATCAATTCTGTACGCTCTAAGACGTTGCATTAAACGTACTGGCATAAACGCTATCACACCACACGGATTAAGGCATACACACGCTACTTTATTAATTAATCAAGGCGTAGGTGTCAAATATGTAGCTGAGCGCTTAGGAAACACTCCAATGATGATCCTAGATATTTATGGCCATACATTCAAAGAAGTTGAACGTGAGATCGTAGATATGTTTAGTGCTTCTATGGATAAAGTTTCGGTTGGTTTTTCGGTTGGTTCTGAAAAATAACCGCTCAACCATTGATATAACAAGGCTTTTTCATTACGTTCATTTCTACTCACGTTAATAGGTTATAGTTAGTATTAAAGCCCTAAAACAATGTTTTAGGGCTTTTTTATATGCAGTTTTATTTTGACTTATTACTGACACATTGACTTGATAGAATATGCTTGAATAATTCAGTCTAATGAAAGGAAGTGAAAAAATGTCTATTAACATTAGTAACTTATCAACGGCCTATTCGAATTTGTACACAACACTAGCTGCAAACACGACTACGTCAGAATCAAGCACTTCATCAAGTAATACTGATCTTACTTCAATAAGTGACTTCGCTTCTTACTTACAAGAAGCAACTGAAGCAAGTTCAACTTCTTCTCTAGATACATTATTACAAACGCGTACTGATTTATTAACACAACAAACAAGTACAACAGATGAAACTACGCTTGAGACTATACAAGAAGAGCTTGCAAGTATTAATGCTGAACTTGCTAACGTCTTATTAAATGAAGAAAGTACCGAGACGAATTATTATAATTACAGTAATAGCTCAGCTACAACAGATACAGCTACAGATTCACTCTCAACTTTCTTGCAAACAAGCTTTCAAGTTCAACAACTTCAACTGTTAACAGAAGCTAAGGAAAGACTTCAATCACAAGTTAGCAGTTATGAATCAGAAGTAGATGAAACGAGCTCAGAATCAGAACAACAACGTCTTGAAGATTTAACGAACAACCTAAGTTTAGTTGACTCATACGTGACAACAAAAACAGATGAGCTCTCTATAGAAAGTAGTTTATTATCGTCAATGTCTGCTTCGTCTGCACTAACAAAATATTTGATTACTAATGAAGCATAACAAATTGTGAATAAGAAACACGGATTAGATTAGCTTTCTTTAGACGAAAGCTAACTGATACGTGTTTCTTATTTTATTCCCAGGGGCAGCCTATTTCTAACAATCGCTTAGGAATTGTTTTCATTGTAAATGCTTGAGGGTCTAACTGTTCATTTACTTCGTTCCAGTATAAAGGTGTGGCTATTGTTGCTTTATTTGTTGCTCTTGGTGAATAAGCTGCAATAATTGTTTTACCCAGGGCATGTTGTACATAATCGATATATAAACGGTTACCGCGATTCTTTTTTAGACGTTCAACGGTAAATAACTGCGGATAGTTATCTACAAGAACAGTGGCCACTGTTTCCATAAAAATACGTGTCTCAGTAAAAGACATACTTTTTGGTTGAAGTGGAATATGAACTTGAAGTCCTGTTCTCCCTGATGTCTTCACAAACGGGATAAAACCTTGATGCTCTAACATCTCTTTAATTAATTGGGCAGCTGTTACTGCTAGTGGAAATTCCGATAAAGTTGGTGGATCTAAATCAAATACTATCTCATCTGGGTAGTCTGAATTTATTGTGTGAAATGGAATATGAAATTCTAAGGAAGCATGATTTCCAAACCAGAGTAAACTTCTTAAATCATTACATAAAATGTCTTCATCATTATCTTCCCCATTAACTGTTTGAATAAAATTTGGTGCATAGTCAGGTAGATGTTTCTGATAAAAGGAATGTTTTTCTATACCATCAGGATAACGAATCATCGATAATCTTTTATTTTTTAGTTTTGGTAAAATAAAAGGTGCGATAAATCGTAAATATAAAAGATAATCTTGTTTACTTACTTCCGGAAAAAGCAACTTTTCCGGTTTGGATATTTCGATCTCTTCTGGTAATTGCGCTAATCCAATTTGAACACTATTCATCGTACAATCTTCGGGTGATAAATCAAAACGAAACTTTCGAAATGAAGGTTCTCTTAATTCTCCATCTTTTGCTTCTAAACAGTTAATATCTAGGCATACGCTCGGTGTAACTTCCCATGAGAATCCATTTATCTTTTTACCGTTCTCTTGAATAAATGCAGTTAATGTTTTTTTATCATCATCTGAAAATCCATTTTTGACTTTTCCTAATGTTTCTATTTGATCATGGTGAAAAACTTTCAGGTCAAAATAGTCATTATCTATATTCCAACCGGAGATAATACCTTGTATGATGCGATAGTTTTTGACTTTAAACCAATTTGAAGTTCTTTTACCGGATAGATATGTACTGGATTTCTTTTTTGCTATAATCCCTTCACATTGATGAAGCATTACAGTTGCCATAATTTCGTCTAATGCTTTAAATGATTGTACAAGGTTAATCCTACTATTCAAATCATATTTAGCTATCTTTAGTCTTTTCGCTATTATTTCCAACTGTTTACGGCGTTCTTTTAACGTTTTTGATTCAAGTGCATTTCCTTTTAATTGAATCATATCAAAGACCATCAAAGAGGCTGGACGTTTTTGACTAGCAACTTTTATTTTATCTTTTGATTTTAATCTTCCACGTTGTTGAACAAAAGAAAACAGGGATGTAAATTCTGTATGTAATACTACAATTTCACCATCTAATAATAATGGTAATTGATCTTCTACAAGATGTTGATTCTTTTTACACCAGGCAACAATCTCTGGAAAAGATGCCGTTAGTTCATTACCATTCCTACTCCATAGCTTTACGGTTTTCTTTTCCCATTCCAAACCACAACGAAAACCATCATACTTGACTTCATATAACCAATTATCAGCTATAGGTGGGTCCTCAACTAATGTTGAGAGCATAGGCTTCCACATGATGATCTCCTCCATTCCATATTATTCTTTCTAATTATTGAATTATTATTAGTACGATGCAAAAACTATATCCGAGAGGTGATAAAATGCACACAATGTGGAAAGGAACAATAAGTTTCGGCTTAGTAAATATTCCAGTTAAATTACACTCTGCAACTGAGGACAAAGATGTGAAACTACGCAATCTGCATAAGGAATGTAAGTCCCCCGTAAAATATGAAAAAGTATGTCCAGTCTGTGAAAAAGAAATTGGGAATGATGATATTGTTAAGGGATATGAGTACACCAAAAATAAATTTGTTATTTTAGAAGATGAGGATCTTGAATCGATTAAAGATGAAAAAGATGATAAATCGGTTGAAATAGTCGACTTTGTAAAATTAGACGAAATTGACCCGATCTATTTTGACCGAAGTTATTATTTATCACCAGATGATGGCGGTGGTAAAGCTTATGCACTATTGAGAGAAGCGTTAAAGGATACAGAAAAAATAGGATTAGCAAAGATTACTATTAGATCAAAAGAACAGCTTTCAGTTGTGAGGATTTACCATAACACTTTAGTAATGGAGACTATTCACTATCCAGATGAAGTTCGCAGCTTTCAAGAGGTACCTAATGTACCTGAAGAAGCAACCGTTGTTAAAAAGGAATTAGAAACCGCAAAAATGTTAATTGATCAACTAACTGCTTCATTTGAACCAGAGAAATATACAGATGACTATCGAACAGCTTTATTAGACTTAATTCAAAAGAAAAAAGATGAAGAAGCAGTTTCTACTGCCAAAGAACCTAAAAAACCAAGTAATGTTACTGATTTGCAAGATGCATTAGAAAAGTCTTTAAATAGAACGAAAAAAAGTAAGAAAAAAGCCACACCTGTTAAAAGAAAAACTGCGGCAACGAAGAAAACATCCACAGGTTAATCAAGCACTATGAATAAGGATATTTGCTCATAATGAGTGAATGTCCTTATTTATGAGTTAAGATTCTTGACTCATAACATAATGCCCGATATTATTAACAATTGTAATTACTACTAAATTTATCGGGAAAGGATGTTTTTATGGATACAGTAGCAAATGTTCAACCTATTAATGATGTAAAGGATCCAGTAAAAAGACAAGGTACTGGTTTAAATAAACCTCAAATTAAGTTAATAGTTGCTGGGTTAATTATATCAGCGATATTAATGATTTATCTGATGGCTACGCAAAATATTGTTCAACCTTTATTACTTGTAATAGGACTTTTAATTGGTTATACGTTATTTCATGCACGATTTGGTTTCACTTCAGCATTTCGCAGATTAGCTTCAGTAGGTAACGGGCAATCCCTACGTGCACATATGTTAATGCTAGCTGTTGCAGTTACATTATTTGCTCCAATTTTAGCTTTTGGTTATTCATTTTTTGGAGATGGTGTCTCTGGTTATGTCTCACCTGTTGGGGTAAGCCTTTTGGTAGGCGCTTTTCTATTTGGTTTAGGCATGCAACTAGGAGGTGGCTGTGCTTCTGGTACACTTTACGCACTAGGTGGCGGTCGTTCTGTCATGTTTATCACGCTACTCTTTTTCATTGTTGGTTCCACAATTGGTGCTTATCACCTACCATTTTGGACCGAAGACTTACCAGCATTTGAACCTATTTCACTAGCAACCTCCACAGGTTTAGGTTATGGTGGTGCTTGGATATTATCAATTGCTTTATTTGGACTAATTGCATGGATTACCTTAGTAATTGAGAAAAAGAGAAAACCACCTAAAATGGCACCGATACCTTCAGAAATAGGTTGGAAACGTATTTTACGTGGATCTTGGCCACTATTTACTGCTGCTATTGTATTAGCAGTATTAAACGCTATAACATTAATGACTCGAGGTGCTCCTTGGGGTATTACTTCAGCTTTTGCTTTATGGGGTTCAAAAGTTGCTCAATTTGTTGGGTTCGATGTAGCGAATTGGGGTTATTGGCAAGGTGCAAATGCTGCATCACTCGATGCTTCTATTTTTGCAGACTCAACAACAGTATTGAACTTTGGCGTTATCTTAGGTGCATTTCTAGCTTCTGCAGCTGGGGGTCTTTTCAAATTCACTAAAATCACTGGCAAGAATGCCGCTGCATCTGTTATAGGTGGCTTATGCATGGGATATGGTGCTCGTCTTGCCTTTGGCTGTAATATTGGTGCTTACTTTGGTGGAATTGCATCATTTAGTTTACACGGCTATATATGGGGAGCACTCGCATTAGCAGGAACGTTTGTAGCATTATTCCTCCGCCCAATGTTTGGCTTATCTGTACCAAAAATAAAAGATACTTTTTGTTAAAAAAAGGCTCACCACAAATGTGGTGAGCCTTTAAAATTCCTTCATTCAAACTAAATCTTGAAAAATTTGATACAATTTCTTATCTACTACATTTTCAGCATTAAAAATTTCATCAAACGTGTGATAAGTGATTTCATTTTTCTCCATACCCAATGCAACACCAGTAATGTCCGCTTCAATTAATTGAATTACCTTATGTCCCATTCTGCTTGTAAATAACCGATCAAATGCTGTTGGTGTACCGCCACGTTGGATATGACCTAGAACAGTAGGTCTTGTATCTAATTTTGAATGTTCCTTTATTAATCGAGCAACTTCTTCTGCTTTTCCTGCCCCTTCAGCGACCATAACGATACTATGTGTTTTTCCTCTTTGAAAACCACTAGTAAGTTTTTTTGAAATTTCTTCAATATCCCACGCAAACTCGGGTATTAAAACAGCGTCAACTCCACTAGAAATACCTGCCTGTAATGCAATATCACCACAACTTCTACCCATCACTTCAATCACACTGACACGTTCATGACTACTCATTGTATCTCTAAGGTTGCTTATCACATCTGTCACTACATTTAATGTAGTATCAAATCCAATTGTATAATCTGTTAACGGGATATCATTATCAATCGTTCCTGGTAAACCATATGTTTTAATTCCACGTTTAGCAAGTGCCTGTGCACCGCGATAACTACCATCTCCACCAATTACAACAAGGGAATCAATTCCTTGTTCCTTTAAGTTACTTATCGCTTTATTTTGTCCCGCTTCTGTTTTAAATTCCTCAGAACGTGCAGATTGTAAAAATGTTCCCCCCCGATACAGAATATCACTCACATCATGTGTTCCTAAAGTTATAAAGTCATTTTCCATTAGACCTTTAAATCCTCTTTTTACACCAATCATCTCAAATCCATTGGCAATACCAGTACGAACCACAGCACGTATGGCACTATTCATTCCTTGTGAATCGCCACCAGAAGTCAAAACAGCAATTTTTTTCATTATACCCAACCTTTCTTTATGTATCTATACCCTACTTTATCTATAATGCTTATCTATCATTGATTCTATTATAACATGAAGTAATTCTATACAATAAACAAAGTATTGACTTATTTTTTTCCACAAATATATTCAAAAAACCACTATTCTAGTAAGAACAGTGGTTTTGATAATTATTTAAATCGTATTAAAAAGTATTTCTTCTTACCTCTACGAATAATAGTAAACGTATCATCAATACGGTCATTTTCATCTAGATTATAAGTTAACTCTTGCTGACGATCGCCATTAATGTATACAGCACCATTTTGAATATCTTCGCGCGCTTGACGTTTAGATGGTGAAATGTTTGCTTCAACTAAGACATCAATTAATGCTTTTTCTTCTTTAACTAAATCAACTGTCGGTACATCTTTAAAACCTTGTTCAATTTCTTTACCATTTAATGCTTTAATATCACCACTAAATAACGCGGCGGAAATTTTTTGTGCCTGAGCTAATGCTTCTTTTCCATGCACTAATGTTGTCATTTCTTCTGCTAGTCGAATATGCGGCACTCGTTTTTCTGGAGCTGCTTCTAATTCCCTTTCCAATTCTTCCACTTCAGTAATCTCTAAGAATGTAAAGTATTTTAAAAACTTGATAACATCACGATCATCTGTATTAATCCAGAATTGGTAGAACTCATATGGAGAAGTTTTTTCTGGATCTAACCAGATAGCACCACCAGCTGTTTTACCGAACTTTGTACCGTCTGCTTTTGTGATTAACGGTACAGTCAAACCAAATACTTTTGTTTCATCTTGTTCGGTTCTAGACCTTCGAATCAATTCCATTCCAGCAGTAATATTTCCCCATTGGTCGCTTCCTCCAATTTGCAAGGTGCAATTCTCTTTCTCATAAAGGTTTAAAAAGTCAAATGATTGAAGAATCATATAGGTGAATTCAGTAAATGAGATACCATTTTCTAAACGTGATTGAACGGAATCTTTCGCAAGCATGTAATTAATACTGAAATGTTTGCCTGTATCTCTTAAAAATTCAATTAACGTCATATTGCCAAGCCATTCTGCATTATTACGTGCTACCGCACCATTTTCATCATTACCGAAATCTAAAATAGTTGCTAACTGTCGTTTGATTTGATCACTAAAATGTTGAACCGTTTTTTCATCATTTAATTGACGTTCTGTTGACCGACCACTTGGATCACCAATCATACCTGTACCACCGCCGATTAATGCAATCGGTCTATGGCCTGCTTGTTGGAATCTTTTTAACATTAGCGCTGGAACTAAATGTCCAATATGCAAACTATCAGCAGTTGGATCAAATCCACAGTACAATGTAATGACATTTTCCTTTAACTGCTTTTCTAAGCCTTGATCATCTGTAATTTGTTGAACCAATCCACGTTCTTTCAAATCTTTTAAAATATCCATAACCCTCACTCCACTTCTTATTAGTAAATAATTGCAAACAAAAACGAGCATATCTTATCCCTAAGAAGGGGCGAGATATGCTCGCGGTACCACCCTCGTTGCAACAGTTAGTTGCCACTTCATTTCATAACGATGCATGGTAGCACCGTCTTCTATTAAAGAAGAAACTCCGGAACGTAATTCATAAGGTAATTGTGTACTGACTTACACCAAACGTCAGCTCTCTGTAACAGGGAATTATCTTACTACTGCATTCTTTCATAGCGTTAATTATTTATCATTGTGTTACATTAATATCACAGATTTATTACAATTGCAAGAGAAAGCGTTAAACTTTTGGACATATTAATTCTTAATTAAACATTTATGCTATAATATAGATTGGAATTTTAGGAGGGCTTATTATGGATTTTAAACGCATTTTTCATAAAATATATACATCCATTAGCAGTTGGTGGAAGAAAGGAGAGTTTCAGCGTATATCACGTATTGGTTATGATATAGTCTGGAATATCACACTTTTCTTCATTATTATAGGAGTTGTTGGCTTCTTTTTTGCAGGGGGGCTTGGAGCAGGATATTTTGCATCTTTAGTAAAAGACGAGCCTGTAAGAGCAGAGGCAGATATGAAAGAAGACATTTATAACTACTCAGAAACTTCAGAAGTTTATTTTGCAGATGAAGTTTATATGGGTGAAATTAGTTCTGATTTATATCGAGAAGAAGTTACCCTAGATCAAGTCTCAGAAAATGTAAGCAATGCTATTATTGCAACTGAGGATGGATACTTTGAAACACATAATGGCGTCGTTCCAAAAGCAATATTGCGTGCACTATTTCAAGAAGTAACTAATTCAGCAACAAAAACTGGTGGAAGTACTTTAACACAACAGATCATTAAAAATCAAATATTAACAAATGAAGTGTCATTTGAACGTAAAGCTAAAGAGATATTACTAGCGATGCGCGTTGAAGGATTTTTAGAGAAGGACGAAATTTTAGAAGCATATTTAAATATTGTACCTTTTGGTAGAAATGCAAACGGTCGTAATATTGCTGGTATTCAAACAGCAGCAGAAGGCATCTTTAATGTAGATGCAATAGATTTAAATATTGCACAAGCTGCATTTATAGCTGGACTTCCTCAAAGTCCAATTACTTATACGCCATTTACTAATAATGGTCAGATAAAAGATGAAGAGAGTCTGCAGGCAGGTATGGATCGAATGAAAACTGTTCTTACAAGAATGCTTGAGGAAGAATATATAAGTGAGGCAGAATATAACGAAGCGCTAGAATATGATATTGTCGCTAACTTAGCGGAGCCAACACCTACAAGTTTTTCTGAGTATCCTTATTTAACAAATTTAATTCGGGATAGAGCTACAGAAATATTACGAACACAATTAGCAGAAGCAGATGGCTATACAGAAGAAGATTTACAAGATGAAACATTGCAAGAGGATTATCAAATTAAGGCAGAAAGAGAATTAAGTCAAGGTGGTTATAAAATCCAAACCACAATTAATAAAGAAATTTATGATGCACATCAAGATCTTGCAGCAAATTTCAATAACTATGGACCAGAAAAAACGGCGATAAATCAAAATACTAAAAAAGCAATCATGACTACAAATGAAGAAACTGGAGAAGAAGAACCACTTGTTCAACCTGTTCAAGTTGGTGGTATATTAATCGATAATGCTACCGGTAAAATTATTAGCTTTGTTGGCGGAAGAGATTTTGATATATCAAATAAAAACTATGCCACTGATGTACCAAGATCCATTGGTAGTACTGCGAAGCCATTAATAGATTACGCACCAGGAATGGAAGAAGGAACGGTTCAACCTGGATCAATCATTGCAGATGTTGACTTACCAACAGATGAAGAATTCCCAGGAAACTATTCAAAAGGTTATCACGGACTCGTTACTGCAAGACAAGCGTTAACACAGTCATACAATGTTCCTGCAACAAGAGTATTTCTAGATATATTAGATATAGGTGTGAATCCTATCGAGAAGTATTACAAAAAAATGGGCTTTAGTAATGTTCCAGAAGCAACATACAATTCACTAGCAATTGGTACAACAGAAGCTAGTGTGGAGGAAAATGTAAATGCATATGCGACATTTGGAAACAACGGCAACTTTACTGATGCATTTATTATTGAAAAGATTGAGTCAGGCGAAGGTGAAGTAGCCTATCAACATGAAAGTGAGTCAGTAAAAGTATTTAGCGAACAAACAAATTATCTTATGATCGATATGATGCGAGATGTCGTGACACAGGGTACTGCGACTACAGCAAGATCAAATCTAACTAATCAAGGGGTAGATTGGGCAGGTAAAACAGGAACAGGTGATGAATTTAAAGATACCTGGTTTGTCGCAACCAATCCAAATGTTACGGTTGGAACTTGGATGGGCTATGATTATAATCAATCTTTAACAGATGGCTATAGTGGTCGCAATCAAGTTTTCTGGGCACAACTCGTTAATCTTGCCACCGAAATTGATCCAGACCTAATGGCTCCAAGTTCTAGCTTTGAACGACCAGACGGTATTGTATCAAGTTCTTATTGTAAAACATCTGGACTTTTACCTACTAGTATATGTAGTGATTTAGGGTTAGTAGGATCAGATATATACAATTCGAAATTTGTTCCGACTGAAAAAGATAATAGTCTAATTGGTGGACGTTATGTGATCGTGAATGAAGAGGCAGTTATTGCTGGGGAAAATACGCCAGAGGAATTTACAAATGAAAATGGGGTCGCCTTTAATCCCGATTGGCTTAAAGATAATGGTTATGATAACTTAAGTAATATTACTGGGACATTATTACCCAATAATAGTGCGCTTGGTTCGGATGTTGAAGTTCCTAGTACAGATGAAATAGAGAATGATGGTAAAGCACCAAACGCACCAAGTTCTGTCTCTAAATCAGGAAGTGCATTAACTTGGAACAAATCGTCCAGTAATGATGTTGTTGGTTATCGCATTTATCGTGCCAATGATCCAGACAGTAATTTCAGGCTAATTGGTAGTACAACTGACACTAATTTAAACGTCGGAAATTCAGAAGCTGTTTATCAAGTTAAAGCTGTTGATTACTTTGGTCAAGAATCCAAAGCTTCCAATGAGCTAGAGGTTGGCGATTTCAGTGAACCTGAACCTGAGCCTGAGCCAGAAAACGATAATGAACCAGAAGAAGATACTTCAGAAGATAATGAAGCAGAAAATGAGAATAGTGAGCAAGAGCAAGAGGAAAATAACGAAGAAGAAGAATCTGATCAGGGTAATTCCGAAAATAATGAAGAATCTACTCAAGATAGCAGCAACGAGGCTGATAGTAACAACAATGAGGATTAACAAAAAGAGGCTGGGACATAACTAGCCAAAATAACGAAAAAGATTCCGATCATCTTAGGAAGATGGTCGGAATCTTTTTTTGTTGGATTATTTTCAGGATTTGTTGCACCATGCGCATGCTTAGCCGTGTACTTTCTCAAGTTCACCGCCATGAATGCAAATCCTAATTCATTTTCCACTTTCTTCTTGCCTCTTACTGACATACGAGTGAAACGCAAATTAGCCTTCAAAAATCCGAAGACTGGTTCTACATCTATTTTTCGTTTGCCATAGATTTTACCGGTTTCTTTTTCTGAAAGCTGCTGTTTTGTGTATGCTTTTTGTTGTTCCCATTTTTCATTATAATAAATTTTTCGATTATTTCCTTCCTTTGCTTTTGTACAGTGGGAACGCAACGGACAATCCGAACAGTCTTCACATTCATAGACTTTAAAGGATCGGGTGAAGTTATCTTTACCTGTTCGATTAGATAGATACTGGAAAGCCACTTTTTTATCATTTGGACAACGGAAAGAATCACTCGCTTCATCATACGCCCAGTTCATTGTGTTAAAAGGGTCTTGCTTATATTTCTTTGTCTTCTCTTTTCGATACATATTGTATGTAATCAGCGGGATGCGCTCCCGATTAATGCGGACATCTTCATAATTCTGTTCACTTCCATACCCTGCATCAGCTACGATATATGTGGGAAGTTCAAAGAAGCTTTCCTCGATTTTATCTAGAAAAGGAGTGAATGTGCGTACATCAGTTGGATTGGGAAATACGTCATATGCGAGTGTATATTGTCCTTCGGTCGCAATTTGTACATTGTAACCTGCTTTTAATTGGCCATTCTTCATATAATCGTCTTTCATGCGCATAAAGGTGGCATCATGGTCTGTCTTTGAATAACTATTGCGCGCTTCAAATATAAGCCTATCCTTTTCGTATTTTTGTTTGCGTGCTACGTAATCTTTAAACTGTTTGCGGTATTTTTTTGGTGTTTTCCTTGCAGAGCGAAGCTGCTTCCGTTTGCTGACATCTTTACTTTCTTCGATCTGTTTGTCGTATCCTTCAACGGTCTTCTCTAGTTTCTCAACTACTTTTTCGAGTTCTTTAGTGGATAGTTCTTCCGTACTTTCGCGTTCTATTTCTGGAATAATTTCGTTTGCCAATAATTCATCGTACAGTTGATTTGATTTCTCCACCAAATTCGCACTGTATTTTTCAATCGCTTTTCGCCAAACAAACGTAAATTTATTGGCATTTGCTTCTATTTTGGTGCCATCAATAAAGATCGCTTCCTGGTCAATCAGCTCTTCTTTCACCAGTTGGCATCGAAATTGTACAAAACATTGGCGTAACAGTTCTTGTACTTCTTCATTGACTCGAAAACGATTAATCGTTCGATAGCTTGGCTCATAACCTTGCGCTAACCACATCATGCGTACACTATCTTTCAGTAATGATTCAATTTTTCTTCCAGAGAAAACAGATTGCGTGTAAGCACATAAAATAACCTTCATCATCATGCGTGGATGATAAGCAGGACAACCTGTTTCATGTAAGAAAACAGAAAATGCTTTATCAGGTATTTGTTCTACTAAGTCATGGATCGTATAGGCAATATCATTTTTTTGTAATTTCATTTCAAAATCTAACGGCAGAATTACTTGATTCATGTTATAATCTTTAAACATAAGGATACCTCCGATTGTTATTGTGTGGTACTTTAATTTTATCAGAAGGTATCCTTTTTTACTTACTAAAATTTTCGATTTTATAAAAAAGTTGCATCTTCCAACTACCGTTGGAAGATGCAACTTTTTATTGTTTATCTGAGTTTTGTCCCAGCCTCTTTTTGTTTCTTCACATAAAAATAGCTCCATCTCATTTAGATGGAGCCATTACTAAATTTAATATCGATCTAAGCATTCGCGATGCACGCAAACTACTCAAAATCCTGATTTAATTCTAAAATAACCATTTCAACACGTCGGTTTCTACTCCAATTTTCTTCAGAGTTATTCTCGACTATTGGTTTTGTATCTCCATAACCAACTGCCATGAATCTACCCTCATCTAAATCACTCGAATCAATAATCTTACGTATAACACTACTGGCTCGCGCACCCGATAGTTCCCAATTTGAAGGATATTGCAAAGTAGATATAGGACGATTATCTGTGTGACCTTCTACTCTTACATTATTAGGTATATTTTCAAGTAGTAAGCCTACTTTATCTAGAAATGGTTCGCCTGAAGCTTTAATTTCAGCTTCAGCTGAATCAAATAAAACTCTTTCTTGTAAAATTAAAACAACACCTTGATCAGTTCGATTTGCTGTAATCGTATTTTGTAAATCATTCTCGTTTAAAAAGGCTTGAATCTCTGCTAACAATTCATCCAGTGTATCTTGATTATCTTCTAACATTTCACTATTGGTTTGCTCATTTGAATCAATTACTTCCGTTTCTGATTCAGATAGATTATTATTCGTTTCTTCTGCTCCCTCATCTTCTACTTGCGGTTCAGCATTTTCCGTTGGATTGTCCATTTCTAACGTAGAAGGAAAGGTATCAAAAATCATACGGTTACGGAAAGATTCTGCCACAGCTTCGAATTTGACTAGATCAATTTGTGACATAGAGAAAAGTAATATGAAAAACACTAAAATGAGCGTTACTAAATCGGCGTAAGTTACCATCCACTTCGGAGAGCCTTTATCTATCCGTTTTTTACGACGCTTCATTTGCTACATCCTCCGCACCCTCATCTATTCCTTCTTCTTGTTTTTTCTTCATATTTTCAGATAGGAAAGCACTTAATTTCTCTTTTAGAATTCTTGGATTCTGGCCAGATTGAACACCGATGACTCCTTCTATAACAATTTGTTTCATGAATATTTCTTCATCTGTTTTTATTTCTAGTTTTCCTGCCATGGGTATGAATACTAGATTTGCCAAAACAGATCCATAAAACGTTGTTAATAACGCTACAGCCATATTTGGACCGAGTGTGGTTGGATCGGTTAGGTTATTCAGCATTAATACTAAACCAATTAATGTTCCAATCATTCCCCATGCCGGGGCATACTCTCCAGCCTTTTCTAGAATAATACGACCCTTTAAATGCCGATCTTCCATTGCTGTAATCTCAGCATTCATAATATCATTAATTACTTCTGGCTCAATACCATCTATTGCTAATAATACACCTTTTTTAATAAAAGGATCTTCTACACTCTCTAACTCATTCTCTAGCGCTAATAAACCTTCGCGTCTTGCTCTTTCTGATAACCGTTCAAATAATTGAATTAGATCACCAAGGTTCTGCTCATTTCTGTTAAATGTTTCTTTTAATACGCTACCTGTTAACTTTATTTGCTCTAAATTGAAATTAATCAATAGAGCGGCAACTAAACCACCTAATACGATGATAATGGAAGCGACCTGTATAAACGAAACAAATCCACTAGTACCACCACTTGAAATAATACCAAAAATTATCATAATAAAACCTAATGTTATGCCAATTGGGGTTAAAATATCTCTTTTTTTCATATGCCCTCTCCCTAACTTACGTGCAAACTTGTATGACTTAGCCTCATGCCAAGGATTTGCAATTTGATATTTTATATATCGGCATTAATTTGATTTTGTTGAGTTCCTTTCGATAATTTGGTGTGGTAAAATAACATTTGATTCTTGAACTTCTTCTTTATTCATATACTTAGTTAATAAGCGCATTGCTACAGCTCCAATATCATACATAGGTTGAACGATAGTAGACAATGTAGGTCTAACCATTGTTGCAAGACGCGTATTATCAAAACCAAATACTTCAATATCTTCAGGGACATTCAGTCCTTTATCTTGAATACCGTGTATAACACCTAATGCCATTTCATCCGAAGCAACAAATATTGCTGTCGGCTTACTTTCTAATGCAACAAGTTGTTCTGCCGCTTCTATTCCAGAATCGTACGTGTAATCACCTTTAATGACGAAGGATAGATCTACTTCTTGTTTTGACTCTACTAAAGCACGCTCATACCCTTTGTACTTCAATTCATTTATTGGTGTTTCTTCAAGAGCAGATACAAAAGCAGGTTTAGCATGTCCTTTTTCAATTAAAAATTGGGTTGCTTCATAAGCTGCATGTTCATAATCAATATTTACCGAAGATATCGTTTCTGTTGGATCGATAGTAGCGGCCAATGTTACTGGTACTGGAGATGTTTTAAATTGTTGTACATGTTCTTCCGTTATTTTTCCACCCATAAAAACAATACCATCTACTTGTTTTTCTAACATAGTGTTAATTAGTTTTATTTCTTTGTCTACGTTTTGATCGGAGTTACTTAAAATAATATTATATTTATACATATTTGCAATATCATCAATTCCTCTAGCTAATTCAGAGAAAAATATACTTGAGATATCGGGAATAATAACACCAACAGTTGTTGTCTTTTTACTTGCAAGACCACGTGCCACTGCATTTGGACGATACCCTAATTCTTGAATTGTATTTAACACCTTTTTACGTGTTGCGGGTTTCACATTCGGATTGCCATTAACCACTCGTGAAACTGTTGCCATTGATACATTTGCTTCCCTTGCTACATCATATATTGTTATATTCATCTTAATTCTACCTCCGTATATTCCTTTTAATTAGCCTGACACTCTTTATTTAATCATACGTTACTATAAGTTATTGCGCAATGATTCACTATGTATTAAAGATTTATCACATGCATGTGTTATATTATATCAAATTTTAAGTTTTTTTGTTATGAAAAGAATATATATATCTTATTTACAAAGTTTTGCCCTCTTGATTAGACTACAAACAAGAGGGCTGTTTATTATTTATAATTTGCTACTTCCTTCATAAATCGATCAAACATCTCAAAGTCCATTTGTTGTGCTGCGTCCGATAAAGCAACTGCTGGATCAGGGTGTACTTCTGCCATCACACCATCAGCTCCTATTGCGAGCGCAGCTTTTGCAGCAGGAATTAATAGATCTCGTCTTCCTGTAGAATGTGTTACATCAACCATAACAGGTAAATGTGTTTCTTGTTTTAAAATAGGTACAGCTGTTATATCCAATGTGTTACGAGTTGCTGTTTCGTATGTTCTGATACCTCTCTCACAAAGAATAATATTCCCATTCCCTCTAGAGTTAATATACTCTGCTGCATTAATAAAGTCCGCAATAGTGGCAGACATTCCCCGTTTTAATAAGACGGGTTTATTTACTTCACCTGCTGCCTTTAATAATTCAAAGTTTTGCATGTTACGTGCACCGATTTGTATAACATCAATATAGTCTAAAGCTTTTTCAATATCTGCTGGATTTACAATTTCACTCACAACTGCTAAACCATACTCATCTGCAACACGCTTTAAGATTTCTAATCCTTCAAAGCCTAGACCTTGGAAATCATAAGGAGATGTTCTTGGTTTAAACGCACCACCACGTATTAGCTTGAGACCTTTCTTTTTAACCTGCTCTGCAACTTGAGCAACTTGTTCATAACTTTCTACTGCACAAGGACCGAATATGAAATGTTGGTTTCCATCACCAAATTTTTCACCGTTTATTTCAATAATAGTATCTTCCGGTTTTTTCTTTCTAGAAACTAGTAATGCCTTGCTATGATTATCTTCTTGTAAATCTAAACCAGCTTTAAAAATTTCTTTAAAAAGATGAATTATCGTAGCATTTTCAAATGGCCCTTTATTATTTACCTTAATTAATTCAAGCATATCACGTTCACGAACTGGGTCATAACTATGATTTGCACCCTGTATTTCCTTTACCTCTCCAGATTTTTGAACTAATTCTGCGCGTTTATTGATCAATTTTAATATTTCTAAATTAATTTGATCAAGTTCTTGTCTTAATTGATCGAGTTCTTGATTACTCAATTGGACTACCCCCTGTTTTGATTTCACGTTATAATAGATATAAGACGTTTTTTTAATTAGTCACAATTATAGCTAATATTTTAATACTTGTCATTATTATGTTTAAATATTTAGTATATTCTTTATCTTTCATCATATGTAACCATGTAGTATAGAAAGGATTAAATTTTATGAATGAGTATATTTTCGCATTAGATATTGGAACACGTTCTGTTGTCGGATTAATTTTGGAACAAACAGATGAGCATTACAAACTAATTGATTATGTTATGCAAGAACACGAGGAACGTTCGATGTTAGATGGGCAAATCCATGACGTAGTTGCTGTAGCAAAGGTAATTCATCAGGTGAAAGAGAAGCTAGAACTTAAGCATACTATTAAGCTCACTAAAGTATGCGTTGCTGCTGCTGGAAGAGCTCTTAAAACAAAGCGAACGACAATTACTAAAAATATTGAACAGCACCCACTAATAGAAAAAGAAGACATTCTCTTTTTGGAACTCAGTGCCGTACAACAAGCCCAACATGATTTAGCTTTGGAGGAAGCAGATAATTTGAGTACGCATTATTATTGTGTAGGATATTCCGTTATACAATATAAATTAGATAATGATATAATTGGCTCTCTCATTGATCAACAAGGTAGTAAGGCTGAAGTTGAAATTATCGCCACCTTCTTACCAAAAGTAGTTGTTGAATCATTATTGTCCGCATTACAACGTGCGGATTTAGAAATGGAAGCACTGACACTAGAACCTATTGCTGCAATCAATGTCCTTATTCCCACTTCTATGCGAAGACTTAACGTTGCTTTAGTTGACATTGGAGCTGGTACGAGTGACATTGCCTTGACTGATAGTGGTACAATTGCTGCTTATGGCATGGTACCACGTGCAGGTGATGAGATAACAGAAGCTATTAGTGATCACTATTTGTTGGATTTTAAAGAAGCAGAACGTGTTAAGAAAGAAATTACGGGAAATAATGAATCCATTATTACCGATATTTTAGGATTTGAAGAAAAGATTCTTTTTGATGAACTTGCACAAGCAATAGATGGTGCAATTGAAAAGCTCGCAGATGCGATAGCACAAGAAATTTTAGAGTTAAATACAAAGGCCCCTAAAGCAGTTATGTTAGTTGGGGGTGGAAGTTTAACACCTAATTTGACAATCAAATTGGCTGAAAAGTTACAGTTGCCAGTAAATCGTGTTGCCATTCGTGGAACAGATGCTATTCCGAATTTAAAATTTGCTGCTGAAGTTCCTGCTGGTCCTGCTTTCATTACACCGATCGGAATTGCAATTGCTGCAAAACAAAATCCAGTTCATTATATAAGTGTAACAGTAAATGATCGAGCCGTTCGATTATTCGATATGAAACAATTAACTGTTGGTGATTGTTTGCTAGCTGCTGGTATCCATATTGATAAATTATATGGTCGTCCTGGAATGGCTTATATTATAAGTTTTAATGGACAGAGTATCACTTTACCTGGCACTTATGGCAAAGCCCCCTCTATTCTATTGAATGGACAACCTATAACAATAGAAGAACCTATTAAACATGGGGATATCTTACATGTTGAAAAAGGGGAGAATGGTAAAAACCCTATCGTTACAATTGAAGAGTTAGTCGGTGAAGTAAATACATTTACTGTTTATTTGAATGAAAGAAAACAGTATGTAAAACCTTCTATTGAAGTCAACGGAGTAAAAAGCAATTTAGATTATGTATTAAAAGATCATGATAAGGTAAATGTGATTGAATCAAAAACTGTAGAGGATTTTTTAATAAAACACAATAGACAAGACATTTTAACTGAATTATACACTTTTAAAATTTATATTGATGGGGAAGTAAAAGAATTAAGTGATTTCTCAACTAAACTTCTGGTCAATGGAAAAGTAGCAAAAAACAAAACAGTATTACAACCTGGAAATAAAATCGAGGTAGTGAATAGACAAGTTCCCACTATAGGAAATGTATTGCATGCTTTATCAATTGAATTAGATCAATCGATGTCAATAACATATAATGGGGAGCCTATCCTATTAAATAAGCAAACAATACGTGTTTTTCAACAAAATAAAGAGCGGGATATAGATGATCTTTTATATCATGGGGACAAGTTAGAGCTTAGATCAACAGAAGAAACTGGCTTTATATTTCAAGATATATTCCGACATATTTCTATAGATTTATCAAAAGTAAAAGGTAGTGTAGATATCAAAAAAAATGGTAAACCAACAACCTTTTTCGAACCGTTAGAACCAAACGACGAAATTACAATTAACTAACAGGGCCTTTTCACCATCGTTATTACTTTGTAAAACGTCACAGAGAAAAACTACGACATAACATACCTTGTTGGAAATATACTCCGCTTTCCGTGGGCACGGCTTCAGCTAACTTAGTAAAGCAACAAACGCTTTACTAAGTGGATCTTCAGCCCGTGCTGTTCCCACAGGAGTTTACGTATATTTCCAACGCTAGGTATGCATTTCTTTCATGAGTTAAAAATTACAATTATGAAAGAGAGACAATCGGTTTATTGCTATTTTAGTTACATACACTTTAGCAATAAACAAGCTTATCAATTGTTTGTATTTTAAATTATAGAGTGATCTTAAAAGCTAGCAGAGGATGGTTGAGATTCCTGTGGGAATAGCAAATGTTTTCAATGGGATGATCAATCCCACGAACCGAACATTATTTATAAAAGCGTTCTTTGCTTCTATAGAATGCTGAGTTCGTGCCCACGGAAAGCGAAACCATTTCCTGATGTAGCGAGTAAGACCAGAATGTGACGTTGCAGTTGATGATAATAACTAGGTAGTTACGTTTGAATTTATTGGTTTAGTTAAAGACAAAGAAAAGGGTTGTAGCTATTTTTCAGCTACAACCCTTTTTATATATTAGCCTTGTTTTTTTACGTCTTTTGCTGCTTCATCAATTGCTTCTGCAACTTCTTCAGCTGCCTCTTCTGCCGTTTCTTTGACAACATCAGCATCTTCTTGTGCGGTATTGATCTTTTCTTGAATAGTCTTAGTTGTTTCTTTAAACTTATCGCCTAATTCTTGTGATTTTTCTGTAACATTCTTTTGTACCTGTGCAGATGTTTCTTTTGCATAATCTTTCCACTCTGTTCCTTTTTCATATGCAACATCTTTCCAATCGCTTGCACGTTCTTTAATAGTGCTAGCTCCTTGGTTTAACTCTTCACGCAGTTCTTTACCAGCCTTAGGTGCAAATAGTAAAGCGACCGAAGCACCTACAATACCTCCGATTAATGAACCGATTAAAAAGTCTTTGCTATTAATATTCTCGTTCTGTGCTTGATTTTGTTCTTCTTGATTACTCATTCCTATTCCTCCCTATTTTCTATTTCTTATCTATATAAACTACATTATTCCCTTTTTCGTTTTTTGAACATTTCCATTGCAATCGTTCCCCATTTAACTGCTTGAGCAGTTTCTTCCTTATTCTCTTCAGCAACTCTTGTAATACTAGTGGAAACATTTCGAATCGACTGGTTAAAACCTTGTACAGTCTCACCAATACCTTTAATTCCATCAACTAACGTATTTAAACGTTGTGACTTATCATTGACATCTTCTGCAAGCTTATTAGTTTTATTTAATAATTCAGTTGTTTCTGTTGTTATACCCTCCATTTGTTTTTCTAAACCTTCTAAGGTATCTGCTACATTTGACATTGTACGTTGCGTTGCTTTAAGTACCTTAGCTAAATAAACAACAAGTACTGCAAATGCAACTGCGAATATTAGTGCTGCGATGTAAAGTAAAATAATCATCTGCTACCAGTCATCTCCTTTATATGTATTTATTATTACCATGTTTATATACTTATTTACCCGAAATATATTCTTGTAAAACATATCATTTAAATTTTACAATATAGATCAAATTTATTCGTGATAAATTTCTATCTATTTAATTAATAGTAAAGAGAAGGCATAAAATCCTTCTCTTTACTATTTCGATATATAAGCTAAATATACCTGTTTATTTAAATTTTCTTTTCGTAAGCATCTTGGAATTTTTGAATATCACCAGCACCCATGAAAACTAAGACACCGTCTTTATATTGTTTTAATACTTCTGTGTTTTCAATATTTAATAATTCACTATTTGTAATAAGCGATTTTAAATCTTCAATAGTCAGGTTTCCTTTTCCTTCTCGAGCTGAACCAAATATATCACACAGATATACATGATCTGCTGCTTGGAGCGTTTCTGCAAACTCATGTAAGAACATTTTTGTGCGTGTGAATGTATGTGGTTGAAAAATAGCTGTAACAGATTTATTCGGATATTTTTTACGAACTGAATCCAAAGTAGCTTCTACTTCTTTAGGATGATGTGCATAGTCATCAATTAAAATTTGATTCCCAACTTTTTTCTCAGTAAACCGACGTTTCACACCAGAAAAAGTATCCATTTTTTTAATATCTTCTGCCTTCATTCCTTCATAATGACAAATAGTAATTACTGCTAACGCATTTAATATGTTGTGATCACCGTACATAGGAATTGAAAACGTATCATAGTAATTATTTCGAACAAATACATCAAAACGCATACCATTAGATGTATCTGTTACATTTTTGGCTTGAAAGTCATTGTTTTCAGAAAAACCGTAATAAAGAACTGGAACTTTAGCATGTATTGCTTGAAGATATTCATCATCACCACAAGCTATAATCCCTTTTTTTACGTTTTTAGCCATTTCTTCAAAAGCATTAACTACGTCCTCAACATCAGAAAAATAATCTGGATGGTCAAAATCAATATTCGTCATGATGGCATAATCCGGCTCATACGCTAAAAAGTGACGACGATATTCACATGCTTCAAAGACAAAATAATTGCTATCAACATGTCCTAAACCAGTTCCATCCCCTATCAAATAGGAGATAGGATAAGTTTGCTTTAGCACATGTGCTAATAATCCTGTAGTTGATGTTTTACCATGTGCACCTGTAACAGCGATACTTGTATACTGTTTTAACCATTCGCTAAGAAAGTCATGGTAGCGATAAAATGTTAAACCCATTTCATGTGCAGCTTTAATTTCCTCATGATCATCTGAAAAAGCATTACCTGCTATAATAGTTAACCCGTCTTTGATATTGTCTTTTGAAAAAGAATAGATTGGAATATTTTTATTTTCTAATGCTGTCTGTGTAAAAAAGACACTATCTACATCAGAACCTTGAACGGACTCACCTGAGTCGTGCAGAATTTGTGCCAATGCACTCATTCCTGTACCCTTTATACCAATAAAATGGTAGATAGTCATAAATTTGAACCTCCAAAAAGCTTAATCTGTATATACTCATTATTTACTCAACATCGTAGTTTAACCTAAACAACCAAAAAAGTAGCATTTTTATTTAAGATAAGCTACTTTTTCTAGTCTAGGATTAGGATGATATTTTCTACCTTCTTTTGACTGGTGGTTACCATTTAATAAAACATTATCTCCGGTAAAACCAATGTGAACATTTAATAAACTTCTACCGATTCCATACATGTCAACTGGAACATCTTGTTTTTCGAATGTACGAATACGTTCCTCTGTAAAGCCACCACTTGCTATAATTTTAACATGCTGATAACCCTCTTCGTCTAAAGCATGCCGTAAAGCAAAAATTAATTCGGGATTAACGCCTCTTGGATCGAACGTTCCCATTAAATGCTGATTTCTAAGAAAATATTTATCTACCATATGATTCGAAGTATCTAAACGAACACCTTTTAAATCTTTACCAAATTCACGTGCCACTTTCAAAGAATCTGTAATAACATCATTATTGTAATCCACTAGTACCATCAATTCGTCTTCTGGATACGTCTCCTTGTATGCTTGAGCTGCAGTGACAATATCTCCTTCAAACATTTGAATCATGGCATGTGGCATTGTACCCATTCCTGTCTTACCCCACCATTCATTCATCGCATGTGTTGCTTGTGCAGTAGATCCACCAATAAAGGCGGCGTAGCCATCTCCAGCTTGTTGTGTATAGTGATCATCACGATCTCCCATAAAAATAACTGGTTTTTGTTTACCAGAGGTTCTTGCCGCTTTTACCACATTATATACATTTGTTGCTACAGACGTTCGCCTAGCAAAGACACCGTCTATAATCCCTTCTAAGAATCCAAAAGATTGATATGGTCCTTTAACAGTTAATACTGTTTCATAGGGACTTATTTTATCACCATCTTTTAATGAAAAGATCTCTAGTTCTTGTGGATTATCAGCAAAAGTATGTATTAAAGCAATTGCCTCATCAGAACCACAGAGTACTGCATTACTTTTCTGAAAAAATTGCATTGTTACTTGATTATTCGGAATAAGTTTTTCTGCAATTTCTTTTGTTTTTAAAAAATAAACTGCTGAAAACCAACCATCTTTAATTCGATCATCAAATTTAAAAGTCTTGTTTGTTAATCTTTCTATTTCACCATTAAGTTTCCTTGTAATTTCTTTTTTCATGATACTTAACCCCTCGTTGCGTTCTAATAAGTTTATATACCATTTTCTATCATATAAGATTAAGATAACTTGCACAAGTTATTTAGTTTGATTAATTGGATTTATTGAATACGTTCTGTGTCCATCTCATTAGCCGAAACTAATACATCACGTGGTTTGCTTCCCTTTTGAGCGGAAATAATTCCGTTATGCTCTAATGTGTCAATTAATCGTGCAGCACGGTTATAGCCAACCTTAAACCGTCTTTGTACCAAAGAAGCACTTGCTCCATTTTGTTCTAGTACAAAAGATAATACTTCTGGGTAAAGATCATCTTCCGTTTCTTCTGTATCGATTTGTTTTAACAACTGTTCTTGTTCAAATAGATAATTAGGAGGTGCTAACTGTTTAACATAACTTGTCACACGTTCAATTTCATCATCTGAAACAAAAGCCCCTTGAATTCTCACAGGATTTCTAGCACCATTTTCAACAAATAGCATATCTCCTTTACCAAGTAAACGATCTGCACCATTTGTATCAATGATTGTTCGGGAATCTACTTGTGAAGAGACACTAAAAGCAATTCTTGTAGGTATATTGGCTTTAATCAAACCTGTAATAACATCTACCGATGGTCGTTGGGTCGCTAACAAGAGGTGAATTCCACATGCCCTCGCTTTTTGTGCAATTCTACAAATGGCATCCTCAACATCTTGTGGTGAAACCATCATTAGATCAGCCAACTCATCAATTACGATGACGAGGTATGGCATTTTTTGATCATACTTATTTTGCGTCTTCATTTTTTCATTATAGCGATCGATATCACGTGCACCTTCTTGTGCGAATTTCTGATACCTTTCTTCCATTTCAGCGACTGCCCATTTTAATGCATGAGTAGCGGCTTTCACATCTGTAATGACAGGCGATACTAAATGTGGAATGCCATTATACGGTGCTAATTCCACCATTTTAGGATCAATTAAAAGAAAACGAACATCTTCATGACTTGCTTTATACAACAGACTAATCAAAATAGAGTTAATACAAACACTTTTTCCTGATCCCGTTGCACCTGCAATCAGTCCATGAGGCATTTTCTTTATATCCGTTATAACCGGACTACCTGCAATATCTAACCCCAAAGCAACACTTAATGCAGATGAACTGTTGTGAAATGATTGATCTTCAAATATTTCCTGTAAGCCAACAGCTTGTGGATCTGCGTTTGGTATCTCAATTCCAATTGCATGTTTACCTGGAATTGGTGCTTCCATTCGTATATCTTTCGCAGCCATGTTTAATTTAATGTCATCACTCAAATTCTTAATTTTACTCACCTTCACACCAGCTTCAGGTTGAATTTCAAACCTTGTGACAGAAGGTCCTTGCATTGTATTAATTACTTTTGCGTTGACATGAAATTGTTTTAAAGTTGTTTCTAATAATGTTGCTTGCTCCTCAATCCATTGTTGATTACCTGCAGACCTTTTAATTGGATCATTTAATAGATAAAGTGGAGGTGCAGCGTTTTTTTTTGATTGTTGCTGTTGTATCTGATTGTTTTTTTGATGATAACGTTTTTTATCACTTGGACGCATTCTTACATTAAATGGTACTGCATTACGTTCTCTTACTTTCCTATTATTAAATTCAACTGTTTTTTGTTTCTCTTCAAACCGTGCAGCCTCAACGTTGTCAACTTCTATTTCATTTACTTGTTCAACTTGAGAGAAGTTTTCAAAAGCTACTTCTTTTTCTTCTATAACCTGTGGCTTAATATAGGGGTTATCCTCATGTAATTTATTCAACTTATCATCAGATAGCGTTTCATCTAGTAAATCTTCCGTTGTTGAAAATGTTAAATTAGATTGTTGATGAATTTTTTCTTTACGCAAAAACGCTGGTGTATCTGTTTCAATTGTTTTTCCTGGTCTTTTACCAAAACCGTATATTGGTGATGGAACTTCAGTAGCCGAGAATTTTCGTTTAAAAACCTTCTCCTCAGGGAGTTGTTTATCTTTAAACTTTGCTACATTAGTTTCTAATTCTGAAACAGATGGCCTTCTTGAAAATTCCTTTTTCGGTTTATCTGGAATAATAGGAAAATCAAATTTTCTATTGGTAGGATATTCATATGATACCTTTGTTTCTACATGATTGTTACTTGTATGATTTCGTCTCGTTTTAGGTGGTTCAATCGTCTCTTCTGTATCTAGTAATTGTTTTATTTTATTTTTCATTTCTTCCCACATATTATTTTCACACTTCCATATCATTAGTTATTTCTTATTTTAACAGGTTTTCATTAAAATTGAACACTTTACGTAAAAGAAAAACGCAAAAGAGTATTTACTCTTTTGCGTTTTCTTTTATTTAAAATATGAAAGCTTGTCCAGCTTTTACATCTTCTGTTAATACATAGATACCTTTTTCTTTAGGAGCATCCGGAAGACCAAGCTCTTTTTGAGAACAAATCATCCCAAAAGAATCAACACCTCTTAGATTAGCTGCCTTTATTTCCATACCACTCGGCATAATCGCTCCTACCTTTGCCACAACTACATATTGATCAGCTTCCACATTTGGTGCACCACAGACAATTTGAGTGGTTACATCACCGATGTCGACTTGACAGACATTTAATTTATCTGCATTTTCATGTGGTACTTTTTCTTTTACATAACCAACGACAAATTTAGGAGAAAGATCGATATCTAAGGAATCTGAGACATTATTTTTCGCAAAAACATCTTTGATATTATCTAGAAGATCTTCCGTTAAAGGAATTTGACCATTACCCAATGTAAAGTATGTCGATGCTCGAAAAATATTATAACCTAATACTTCTTTTGTTTTTGTATCTATTATACGTACAACATCACCAAATTTCTCAAATGATGTTTGATAGCGATCTCCTTGTTTAAAAGGAATTAATAAGCAATCGCCTATCCCTTTTTCATTGTAATAAACGTTCATATTTATTCATCCTTTTTTGTTTCATTTTCATTAGTAGGTTTATTTTTAGCTAAGATAAAAATAGGTTCTAAATGTTTATTTTCATATATAAATGATAACGATGTAATCGGAACACGTCCCTCAGCGAAATATTGCATCGTCATTTGTGCTAATATATCATAACCCATTTCATTTTGTACATCAACCAAAATTAATACATCTTGATGTGGAACTGCAACCGCTAGCTCTCCTACCGCATTTAGTCGCATTTCTTCCAAAAATGCTTCGTTTAAAATACGACTAGCATCATAGCCGTCTCTTGTTGCAATAAAGTAAAAATTATTACCTGCAACTTGGTCCACTTTGGTCTCCGTTGATAAAGAACGAACATTAAACATAGAAATTTCTTTTAATCGCTCCAATGTCCAACCTTCAGTGTCTAACATTTTTTGATCAATTAACTGGTAAGTATGTCCTAAATCAAGCGCATAGTAGATCCGTGTTTCTGCTGTATGATCTGAATATACCATTTTTACACCAGCTTTTGTTTTCTTAGGAAACGAGGTTGAACGAATAACTGGATATATTTGTTTTTCTTTTCCTTCTAATTCTTGTTTAACATGCATCATTTTTAATGATTCTTCCACATGATACACTAACTCATCAATTGCATTTTCACCACTTTGTTCATATTTCGCTATAACATTTGGAACTGTAATGGAAATTCCTTGATGTGTGTCTTGCCATTCCACTCGATATACATCTTTATCCCGGTTAAACGAAGTTCGCCATTCCGGATTATTAAATCTATCATCTAATAGTTTTTTCATTTTTATGCTGTTCATTGCCATTTGTTATTCCTCCTTCAAGGAGTCTTTAATCATAGATATCATTCATTGTATCAAATAGTATTTTAATCAGCTATAATTTTAAAACTTATCTAAGAATGATTCAATTTCTTCTTTTGTTTTTCGATCCTTGCTAACGAAACGGTCTACTTCCAATCCATCTTTGAATGCTAAGAAACTAGGTATTCCAAAAACATCATACTGTACACATAAATCAATAAATTTATCGCGATTCACATATATAAATGTAATACCTTGGTACTTATCTTCTAATTCAGGCAAAAGAGGATCAATAAAACGACAATCTGGACACCAGTCCGCTGAAAATAACAGAACTGTTTTACCTTTTTCTTCTGCTAGTATATTTGCTAGTTCTTTTTCTGATTCAAGTGCTCTCATTTCATATTCCCCCTACATAATTATAGTCATTTAATCAATTAATCATAATCAATTCGCATATCGCCTGGTTTAATTAAGCCTCTATTACGAAGAAACTCTGAAATAAGTAAGCTTAAGATTGCAGGGCCAATAATATGTACAGCTAATACCATCCAAAATACTTCCATTGAAAAGCCCATTGTATTAAAGGCCATAATCTGACCCACAAATCCTGCAGTACCCATTCCAGCACCTGAAGCATTATTTGTCATTTCAAACCAGACAGAGGCAAATGGTGCCATAATTGCTCCTGCTAGCGTTGGCGGTAACAAAATAATTGGTTTTTTAATAATATTAGCAACTTGCAGCATAGATGTCCCAATACCCTGTGCAATTAACCCACCGACTCCATTGTCACGATAACTTGAAACTGCAAAACCAACCATTTGGGCAGCACATCCTACGACAGCTGCTCCAGCTGCTAATCCATCTAATGAAAGCATAAGAGAAATAGCAACGCTAGAAATCGGTGCAGTTAACGCTAACCCCATAATTACAGCAACAATAATCCCCATAATAAAAGGTTGTTGTGCCGTAGACCAATTAATCACGCTTCCTATTCCTGTCATAAATGAATCTATTGGTGGTCCAATAAATTTACCCATTAGATACCCTACCATAATTGTTAAAAGAGGTGTTAATAAAATGTCTACTTTTGTTTCTTTATAAATAAGTTTGCCAAATTCTACAGCAAATAATGCACTAATATAACTACCAACTGGTCCACCAAGTTCATATCCTAATGCACCGCTAAACACTGCCGAAAATAAGACTAAAGGTGGTGCTTTTAACCCGTAAGCTATTGCTACACCAATTGCTCCGCCCACTACCTTATTATCCATTGCAAATGTTCCAATTTCTTGTAACGATGAAGTTAATGCAATGGTACCTAATGAGTTTTCTAATTGTTGTCCTAAGGTATTAATAATCAAACCGATAATAAGAGAAGAGAATAGTCCTAATGCCATATAGCTAAGTGCTGTAATAAAGTAAGTACGAGCTGATAGTGTAACACCTTTCTTAGCCAAAAAGTCTTTCATAACTTATCACATCCTTTTATTTGTTATCTTACACAAACCTGGCAATAAACTCAAGATTAGCATATTTTATAGTAGGCCATTATAACTAGTTGTAATGTCAATTAACTATAGCTATAATATTAATTATGTGAAAATTATAGAAATTTCTAGGGGGAGTCATATTGAAAACGATACGAGGTCGCATGCAAGCTATTATTCTCATATCTATTTTAAGCATTATAGTATTAAGCGGCTTAACACTTTACTTTTTTAATCAACAAAATCAAGCGACGAAAGAAAGCGAAGAACTTCAAAGTGCATTACTTGATAGTGAGCGAATAAACTATCAAGTTGCTTTAACTAGTGAAGCTGAAGAGCAATTTTATGCCGATCCATCCGAAGAACATGCTGAATTAATCAAGCAATCTATTACTACGATTCAATCAGAGGCTGTTCAACTTTCCAATTCGTATGCAGCTTATCCAGAAATAGCTAGTGATTATGCTGCAATTTCTGAAAATGCTACTACATATGTTAATCAGTTAGATTCAATGGTTGGTATGTATCGTACGATTGGTTTTTCCGAAGAAGACGGTTTAATAAAGACGATTACTGATTACTATGAACAATTCTATCAATTAGTTTCTGAAAAAGACAATCCGGAACTTATGCGTGCATTATTAGAAGTTAAAATTCTGGAACAGAACTATTTTAACCAAACAGAAAATGCTGAAGGTGAAATTGACAATAAAATTAATAATTTAAAGGATGTAATCAGTGCTGCTGATTTTTCAAATGAAGATAATGACACCTTCACTACTGGTTTATTACGATACCAACAATCCTTATCAACAGTTTCACGAACAAAAGCACAAGCCGAGGCAATTAAAGCTTCATTTGAAGATGTTACAAACGAAGTAACCAATCAAACACAAGCTGTCGGAAGTAATGTTGAAGTAATAAACGATGGGATAAAAATTGAACAGCAAAATTCTTATCGGAATATGTTTATCATATTTGGGATAACGGTTTTACTTACTTTAATTGCTATTATATTTAGCGGAAGATACTTATTAAAAATAATTACTAATTCAATACAAACAATTAAAAATGGTGCTGAACAAATTGGTAATGGAGATTTAGCTCACCGCATTCCCATTACCACTAAAGATGAATTAGCAGATTTAGCTATTACCTTTAACAATATGACTGACAAAATGGAACAATCCATGGTAAAAGTACAACATGCTTCACTTGTTTTAAATGATTCTTCTGCAAATTTAGCAGCAAGCTCAGAAGAATCTGCTGCACAAACCGAACAAGTCAATACCGCAATTAACCATGTTGCATCGGGAGCACAAAAACAAGCGGATCAAATAGAAGAGAGCATGGTATTAATTAAAAATGTTTCGCATGCATTGGCAAATACAAATACTGCATCTGAGGGAATTGCAAAAGCATTAGAGGATGCGAAATTAGAATCTAACCTAGGTTTACAAACAGTAGATACACTAGAACAAACTTCTACTTCCTTTTTGCAATTAGCAGGACACTTAACAGAACAAGTACAGTACACAGCTGAACAAACAAAACAGATTACGTCTATTGTTTCAGCCATAGAGGATATTGCAGATAGTACAAATTTATTAGCTTTAAATGCTGCCATAGAATCTGCACGTGCAGGTGAAAGTGGTAAAGGGTTCTCTGTTGTTGCACAAGAAGTTCGAAAGCTTGCTGAACGCTCGAAAAAAGAAGCACAAGAAATTAACCAGATGATACATCAAATTAATGGGCAAATGGTAAGTCTATCTGAGGATGCTGCCAAATTTGACACTTACCAAGAAACACAGGGTAATGCAGTGAATCAAACAAAACAAGCATTCAATAAAATTACTAATCAAATATATGACATTACTAATACTTTAGATGATGTTCAAGTATCATTAGGTGACGTTGATAAGTTAAATACAAACTTAGATGAGAAGTTACAAGAAATAAGTGTTATATCTGAGGAATCTGTTTCAAGTGCGGAAGAAGTTGCCGCCTCAAGTGATTCTCAAGCACAGGCGATTGATGATGTAAATCACTCAGCCTTAGATTTACAAGAGTTATCTCAATTGCTTGCCGCAGAAGTCGAACAATTTTCGATTCGAGCAAATCCAAATGAAGAAAATGAGACTATACAAATACCAGACGTGGAAACAGAAACAGAGGCAGAACCTGTACAAGAAGATTACAATCAAGATATGCCTGATGATGATGAATTTAACGGTGACCATAGAGTTACAACTGCTTTTGATGAAGAATTAGAAGACAGAATAGAGGAAGAAGATCCAAATCAGCCTGAAGATGAACTACTTGAAGAACCTTCCGAGGAATCAATTAATTATCAAGACAATGATCAGGCTGATAAGAATTAACCATTTATATCGCTCTGTCACAAAATTTATAGTAATGCATATTTGAGAGAAACTGCGATGTAACATACCGCTTAGGAAATATACTCCGCTTTCCGTGGGCACGGCTTTAGCTAACTCGGATAAGCAAAGACCGCTTTCCGAGTGGATCTTCAGCCCGTGCTGTTCCCACAGGAGTCTACGTATATTTCCAAAGCTAGTTCAGATTCTACATGATGATTGCGTATGGAATAATGACACTATAGTGGGAACAACAGCACATGTTTTCGATGGGATGAGTAATTGAATTGCAGTACCACAAGCCGAAGATCTAATCGGTAAAGTTTTTTTCATTACCAATGGAAATTAAGGATGTGCCACAGAAAGGGAACCCACTTGCTTCATTCCCTAGATAACCTAATTCTTCATAGTGAATATTGTTGTTTATTTCTCCTTACTAGCGGATCAAGTGAAATTGGCGACACTCCTGCAGGAACAGCGCGATCTGAAGATCCACTTCGTAAAGTGCTTTTTCTTTAAGAAGTTAGCTGAAGACGTGCCTGCGGAAAGTGTAGTGGATATTCAGAGCGTAATAATTTTATAAGTTATGTCGCAGTTGATGATAATTCTAACGCGAGGAAGGGTACGTAATAGTTTATTGGTATTTTAAAACAACCTTACAAAAAATAGCTTTTATTAAAAACCACAGGATGTTCTTCATGTTGAAGAATATCCTGTGGTTTTTACTCTTGATTAGTATAGGCTATCGATGTTGCCATTTGCATCATTTCAATTGTATCATCTTCAAGTTGACGAATTGATGTCTGCGTCGTTACTTTAACTCCACCTACACCAACTTGTAGCTCATATTGATCTTCTCTCTCTGACACTCGTACAAAAGCAAAACGTTCTTCATCCTCAAAAGACTGTAACAATGCATTATTTCCATTTGCTTCTGCAGCTTGATAATTCAATTCACTTGTCGTATCTTCTAACGCATTATAAAAAAGAATAAACGTTTGATCATCAGATTCTAAAAGGAGATTACTTTGAGATTCTTCAATAATCTCATAATCACTAGGAAGATATAAAGAAAAATTATCTAACGTATTATTTGGTTCTATTATGTTATCCTCAAAAACTGTCCTTGCTGCTGATTCAGTTAATTCAAGCGCTTCATCTTCTGTAGGAGCGCAAGCACTAAGAAAAAGTAGACTAATTAATGGCAACGACATTGATAGTCCCATGATCTTTCTCATTTCGTATCTTCCTCCTGCTTATTATAGTTCTAATACCTATTCTAATAATATACTATGAATTCGAGATTTTACAAGAATGGATTTACATTTCACAAATTCGTCAATATTTTTAGTTAGTCATATGAAGTTTATTCACCTTTATTTTTTAAATATAAACTGTATTGTCCATTTAAAAGCTCTAATACGTGAATAAACATATCTTTTCTACTTACTAAATCATTTGTAAGAATTCCAATAGCACCTTGCTTTTTTCTAACGTTTTTCTTTTGCGCATAAAAATCCATTACATCTCCAAGTTCTTTACCTTCTTTTAATGTACTTATTATTTCTTCTGGTAATGGTATTCTAGCACCACTTGCAATAAATTCAGCACCATTACGATCTACTAATGCTCCCCAATTGCAAAGATACATATTGTTTTCAATCTCCATTACGCCACCTTCTAAACCAATACCTATTATTGCTTCATCTACTTTAACAGCTTGTCTCGCTCGAATTAATGCACCAGTTAGAGTCTCCTGATCTGATAAAGGCTGATTAGAAACGTGTGAGGGAATATCTTTAGCATGAACTAGTTGATTTATAAAGACTTCCTTTACTGCATTAACTTTTGTTGGATTTTTAGAGGCTATTACGATTGTCATTTTGGCATTTCTCCTTTTATTCATCAAATATAATAGAAAAGGTGAGGGGCCAGAAGCAACCCTCACCTTTTGTTAACTATTATTACGAATTTGTTCAACAGTGTTATTATCTGTATTTTTTACTAATTCAACGATCAATGCCTTCGCTGCTGCATAATCATCAACATGTATAATTGACGCATGCGTATGGATGTAACGAGAGGCTATCCCAACAACAGCAGATGGAACTCCTTCATTGGATAGATGAACACGTCCTGCATCTGTTCCTCCTTGAGAAATAAAATACTGATATGGTATTTTATTTGACTCTGCTGTATCTAGCACGAACTCTCGCATACCACGATGTGTGATCATAGAACGGTCAAAAATGCGAAGCAATGCTCCTTTTCCTAGCTGTCCAAACTCTTTATCGTCACCAGACATATCATTTGCTGGCGAGGCATCTAATGCATAAAAAATGTCAGGTTTAATCATGTTAGCTGCAACTTGTGCACCTCTCAATCCAACTTCTTCTTGAACAGTTGCTCCAGAGTATAACTGATTCGGGATTTCAATCCCTTGTAATTCCTTCAATAATTCAATGGCTAATCCACAGCCATATCGATTATCCCAAGCTTTCGCTAAAATTTTCTTTTCATTTGCCATTGGTGTAAACGGCGTAATAGGCACTACTTGTTGACCAGGTTTAATTCCAATCTTTTTCGCATCTTCTTCATCATCTGCACCAATGTCAATTAACATATTTTTTTGATCCATTGGTTTTTTTCGCTGTTCTGGTGTTAAATTATGTGGTGGAATAGAACCTATCACACCTGTAATTGGTCCTCTATCAGTCATAATCTGTACCCGCTGTGCTAATAATACCTGTGACCACCAACCACCTAAAGGCTGAAAACGCAACATACCGTTTTTGGTGATTTGGGTAATCATGAAACCTACTTCATCCATATGGCCTGCAACCATAACTTTCGGTCCCTTACCTTTTTTCACACCAAATACACCACCAAGATTATCTTGGATAAGCTCATCGGCATATTTGTCTAACTCGTCACGCATAAACTTGCGTACAAATTGTTCATTTCCAGCTGCACCTTGTAATTCTGTCAATGTACGAAATAATTGTTTTGTCTCTTTATTCATATGTATGACCTCCCAGATATTCATTAAACTACCTATATTGTATCTAATTTATTTAGCCATTACCACTTTTTCGTAAAGTCATGGTTTTCTAAATAGAACTAAATCAGTTATACTAGTATTAAATTTAACACACGAGGTGAAATAAGATGAATTGGAAACCAGTAGCATATGCAGCAGGAATAGGAGCACTAGTAGGTTTTATGGTTAAAGATCAACTAGACAAGCAACCAATAAAACCTGAGAACGCGTTAAAGCGGGCTAAAGAGGCTTTTAAACAACACGGGCCTGTTAGTGGATCGTGGATCTATATGAAACCTGAATCCTTTAACAAGAATGATTTAAACTATACTGTGTACCGTGGTGGTATTACACGAACAATAGATAGTACGAACAAGCAATTTGAGTTTTACGTAGATGCGAAGACAGGTTCAATCATTGAAGTTACACAAACAACATAATACTTACTATAAATAAAAAACAGAGACAATGGATTTAGCCATTGTCTCTGTTTTTTATTAAAATTGGGCACGACATCGATAGATAGGTTGTCCTTTTGAAGAAAACTTCTCTTCGTATTCTGTCATAACATTGGTTTGGTCCTTTACTTCATGTAAATCTAATAAAACTTCTTCTATTTTCATCCCAAACTGAGAGAAACTTTCAACTGAGTAATCAAACAATTGTCTATTATCCGTTTTTAAAACAATCTCGCCACCCGTTTTCAATACTTGCTTATATTGTTCTAAAAATGACTCATGTGTTAAGCGACGCTTAGCATGACGTGCTTTAGGCCATGGATCTGAAAAATTTAAATAGATCTTATCTATTTCATTATCTCCAAACATTGTCCTTAAGTCTTTCGCATCTTCATTAATAAAGCAGACGTTTTCAGGGTTAGTTTCCACCGCTTTTTGCACTGCACTTACTAAAATACTTTCAACTACTTCTATCCCGATAAAATTCGTATTTGAAAATTGTTTTGCCATACCCATTAAAAATTGACCTTTTCCAGTACCAATTTCTAAATGTAAAGGATGGTTATTTTGGAATACAGTTTCCCATTTATTTTTCCATTCACTCGGATTTAATTTGACAAATTTCTCGTTTTCTTTTAAAAAGTCTAGTGCCCACGGTTTATATCTTGCACGCATGCTGTGTTTCTCCTTTTAAATAATTATTTCGTATTTATTAGTATATTTCACATGTCTATGTGAAAAATACACGTAAAGGTGGTGGATAATTAATGGCATTAAATACCTACGATCAATTGAATGTTTTAGTTGATTTGCTTAGTGAACAGGCAGAAGATGCAACAGGTAGTATAGCTGAATGCCAACAAATAAAAAGACTTGTCCAATCTCTAATGGCAAATCAAGCAGTAGATGACCAACGTTTGACTCAGCTGTTACCTGAAATATATAATTACGGACACCAAGGAGAAATCGCCCAAAATCTTGAACAACATATAACGACAAATCAAACAAATATTAAAAATTGGCTTCAAAATATCCCTACTTCTTATAGCTAAGCGCTCTATCTAATAGTCGCTTCAACTCTTGTAGTCGTTGAGCGGCTTCTTTTTGATGCTGATTATAACTAGAAATTACTTCAAGCATCATATACCAATGCATACGTGTAATAAGCTCCTCATTATTTTCAACACCATAGTTTTCTAACCAACTATCCCAATCTGATTCAGGAATATACCAATGTAGAAGCATACCTAAATCAATCGCAGCATCTCCAATTTCTGCATTATCCCAATCAATTAAATATAACTGGCCAAGATCAGATAATAACCAATTATTATGATTTAGATCACAATGACAAACCATTTGCTTTACACCGTACATATGATCAAGTTTATCCTCTAAATACTTAAATACTTGGTGTATAACAACAGGTATAATTGTCTCTTGTTGATTTGTAAATTGGCTCTTTGTATCCTGTAAAAGCTGTTTAGGATCTATCGGTTTTTTCCCCATTCTGGTTAACATATCTAATAATTCAGTAGAATAATGAATTGTACTCAATAAGTTTGCTACTGTTGGATGTTGCATTTCCTCTGGATTTAATTCTTTACCTTCCAACCAATCCTGAGCAGTAATAACATCACCATTTTCCAAACGTTTTGTCCATACCAATTTAGGTACGATTCCTTGAGCCGATAAAACAGCTAGAAAAGGAGATGAATTACGCTTTAAAAAAAGACGTTTATTCTTATTTTGCGCATAATAGGCTTCACCAGATGATCCACCAGCCGATGCGATTATCCATTCTTCACCAAGAATATCTTGCACGTCTTTCACCTTCCATTCCATCAAACTTTCACTTTTTCTTTGCACGTTCAAAAAAAGACGGTAAACATAGATTAACGCATAAAGGGGTAAAATATCAAGCAAAAAATTTTGGAATGATTAAGTTGAAAAATCATCAGACTCTTTAATATCCCACTCAGGTCTTCTAACCGCAGCTGTATCGCAATATTGTAAGATTGCTTCAGCTACTTTCAATTGGTTGTGTTTTAATGGTGAAACAAAATTTCTTCTTTCACTCAACCACTCCTCATGTTGTTCTTTCCCTATATAATTTGTTAAGTATGGTTCCGTAAAAAAATCAATATTATTTGTTCTGGATAAGACTATTTTTTTTATCGGAAAGCTCACATCACTTGCAGATAAAATACTTCTCACAATCTTCTCCGTTCGCTTTAAAGAAAGCATTGGACTTAAAAAACGACTTTGAATATTATTTTCTTCGGTATACCACGTTCGGTCATCTCCGGCAACTATACGTTCTGTTGTACCTTTTTCCACTAAATGTATAATATCAATTCCTACTGGCGTTATTAATATAATATCTCCATCTAATGTTGCATTTTTTAGTTGAAATACTGGGTGATATAATAATAAAAATGTATCAGGAAATCGTTGTAAAAAATATTTTAAGATTAAATCATCATGATAAGCACGATCTAAAAAAGACATCTGATTAATAGTTGTAGAAGCCCATTTTAATTGAAATGGTAATAAAGTATCTAAATAATATTGTTTCAAATCTGTTTTGGATTTCGGTAAAATATCCTCTTGTTCATCACTTAGTAAATCATCATCGAATTGCTCTCTTCTTTGAAAAAAACTCTTCCATTTCGAAAAGTTAGTGTTATCATCTAGTTCTTCTATCTCATTATCAGAAGTTGGTTGTTCTAATTGATATTCCCATGTTTGAACAAGCTTACGCCAATTTTCTTGTTTTAACCGGATAAACTGTCCTGGATAATGAAAGGTATCTCTTTGATATCTTGATATGTAATTTTCTATTTTAATTAATTGTGCCACTACTTCACCCCATCACAGCTTAAATTCGCTCACAATTTGATATCTTGGTATAAGATCTAGATTAATTTTATATAAAACAAAATGATCAACTTTGACTGTTTTTTGTTCAGACATCACTGTTTGCAATTCTTCAAGTTGTTTTTCTTCAATTGTACCAGTACGCCATTTTTTAGCTATAGTAATATGTGGAAAATAAGCTCGACTCTCCTGTTTGAAACCATTTTGTTTTGCGATGGTAGAAACTTGTTTCTGTAACATTAGTAAAGATGGTGATTTCTTAACATCAATCCATAATACTCGAGGTTTACTATTCAAACCAAACCAACCTAAATCTCCAATTATTAATTCAAAATTAGATAGACTTACCTTTTCCATGGATTTAATTAATTCGTCTTTAGCTTTTTCATTTATAGGGCCTAGAAATGATAATGTAATATGAAAATCTTCAACTGCTGTCCAATTATGATAAGCAATATTTTTTTGGCCTTGAAGTTCTTTTTGTTGCTTATACAGCCATTTCTTTATTTCATATGGCAAAGGAACAGCAAAAAAATAATGTGCGTTAGTTGTCATATATGATTCAAACTCCTTTTAACGAATAATCTTCGCTATTGTTGCTCGATCACAAATAACATACAATTCAGCTTCAGCTGGAATATCGTGATCTAGCATCCGGTTAACACCCAAGTTATCACGATCTGCAATCAATGTAGCCCCTTGTTTTAATAATGCATCAAATGCATCCCGGTATATTTTCCATTCAGGTAACAATGGTACAAAATATAAATCATCTCCATATTTTCTTCTTAGTAACTGTCCATATACATTCGAAATTCCATTACGAAATGCTGAACGTACAAATAATGATGAAATAGTTTCGTTCGATATAATAAACTCATCAACTTTCATAAATTCAAAACTTTTAATATGTTCTTCTTCCATTACTTCAACAATCGTATGGACATCAGGTGCAAATGATTCTATTGCTGAGGCAATTAATAGTGTTTTACCATCTGCTAATTGGTCATTATTTATCGTATCATCAGCAAATATTAACACAGCTTTTGCTTTTGATATATTCGCTTTCATTAAAGTTTCACTTTCAGATGCTTGGCCCCTAATATAATGAATATTTTCTGCTAAGATTGGTGCTTTATCTAAATCATCTATGATAACAATTTCGATCTTCTCGGCTGTATCTAACATTTCTTTAATAGCAAATTTTGCTTTTTGTGACCATCCAATAATAATATAGTGATTGCTATCATTGTACACAATATCACCCTCTTCTTTTTTTCTACGGAAAATAGCTAAACCATCAACAACTTTTCCTATCGCAACTCCAATGATACCTATTCCAAATATGTAAAGAAATAAAGCAACCGATCGTCCTCCAAGTGTTACAGGAAAGTAGTCACCATAACCGACTGTTGTTACTGTTGTCATTACCCACCAAAATCCATCGATAAAAGTTGGAAAAGTTTCTTTCTCAACTAGGACAATTAATATTGAAGCGAATAGGACTAAGCCCACACTAGCTATTAATAGTGTAACATTACTAATATGAATCATTTTTCGCATGATTTTCTTTATGATAAACACCTATTCATCCCCTCTCTTTAAAAAATTGTTCGTCCTGTTTTCTAAATTGTTTGTAAATTCATTTTGAAATACTAGCATTTTTAAATCAAAAGGTGTAAAATACAACTATAATATATTCAAGGTTCAGGTTCACCACAAGTCTAATGATATCATTAAGGAGTGGTTTTTTGAATCATTCAACAACCCGAATGCTGACACGAGTAAAGGCTGTCTACCTATTTATTAGAGATAACGGACCTGTTACGACTACAGAGATTGCCGAAGAATTCGGTATCACTGATCGTACAGTTCAACGAGACCTCAATGTATTGGAGTATAATGGCCTTGTGACAAGTCCTAACCGGGGGAGATGGAAAGTAACGAAAAAGAAAGTCAAGATTTCGTAAAACTTTATCATTATATTGAAAATGCTGACTATATTATATGTCAGCTTATTTTTTTGTTTAGAATAATTCTACTTTTTTACTGTTAACGACTGCAAATATTCCAACTCTTCTACTGACAATTCCCGATATTCCCCTTTATCTAAATCGTTATCTAATTGCCAATCTCCCATTGAAATTCGTTTTAAATATGTAACATATTTATCAACTGCTTCAAACATTCGTTTTATTTGATGAAACTTCCCTTCTGTAATCGTAACATGTATTTCAGATTCTGTATCACTTTTTAAAATTGTTAAGATAGCAGGCTTCGTTAAATATCCATCATCCAACGTTACTCCCTCAGCAAATGCTTCAACATCGTCTTCCGTTACTTTCCCTTCAATAATGGCATAATAAGTCTTACCTACCTCTTTCTTAGGCGATAACAACTGATGCGCAAGTTTTCCATCATTTGTTATCAGTAATAATCCTTCTGTATCTTTATCTAACCTTCCTACAGGAAATGGCTCAAGAACTAAATCATCGGCTTCTAATAAATCGATAACAGTTGATTCACGACTATCCTCTGTTGCTGTAATAACACCAGCTGGTTTATGAAGCATAAAATAGACAAAAGGTTTATAAATAACTTGTTCACCAAATACAGTGATAGTATCTTTTTCAGGATCTACTTGTTTCTTGCCATCTTTTATTACGATATCGTTCTGATTTACGCTACCTTTTTTTAATATCTGTTTTACTTCTTTTCGACTACCATATCCCATATTTGCTAATAATTTATCAATTCGCATAACTAACTCCTTTATGAATGTTTTCTTCTCTTAAATTTATCGATAACTCGTATTCTCCCACCTAAAACACGTTCTAATAATGTTGATTGATAGCTAAGCCATAAATAAACAAATCCCCCAGCTGTTACCGTAACAAATAATATAAAAACATTTTCTAGTCTTCCATCTTGATAAGTAATCCAAAAACTAAGAATCCATTTACTAATTAAAACAATAATAGCCATAACTACCGTAAAAATAGATATGAGCATGCTACGCTTAATAAGTTGACGAAGTGGAAATTGAATCGAACCTTTTATACGCCACATATTTAAGATAACTGTTCCAAGCGATGCAACCAACGTTGCAATTACAGCACCTTTTGCACCCATAAGATGTAGGAAGGGAATAGTTAGTAATACTTTCAGAATAATACCTGCCGTCAAACTAATAACTGCATAATTCTGTTGATTAATACCTTGTAAAATAGAGGCGGTGACCGTAAAAAGAGCAAAAAACAAGGCCACAGGAGCATACCAGCTTAATAGTGATCCATTTAATTCAATAAATTTACTTACACCATAGAAAGCTCCCCATATCTCATTACCCAAGAAAGACATACCGACTACAGCTGGCAAAATCAATAACATTATAATTTGCAATGATTGATTAATTTGTTTAAACACTTCACCTTTCTTATTATCTACAAATGATTTTGTTAATACGGGTAATGTTGCTAAAGATAAACCAGTAGCCAATGTTATTGGTATCATAACGATTTTATGCCCGTACAATGTTATTGTAGCAATAGCATTACTTCGTACTAATTCATCAAAATCAAGCGATGAAAGCGTTCGGTCTATCATTATTAAATCAATTTGTTGATATAGAGGAATTGCAAGCCCTACTAATACAAATGGTCCTGCATAACGAAATAATTCTTTAAATAGATCTTTTGTAGAAATATCATATGTTTTTACTTGCTGGCTCATTTCCTTATCTAAGTAAGGTTTTCTTCTCTTCCAATACCAGAATAAAACAAGCGCAGATGCGATTGCACCAATGAAGGCAGAAAATGTTGCAAAGCCTACAGCTGTAGCAGTAGTTCCACCTATTACTTCTATAATGATAAATACAGCTCCTAATAAAAAAACAATTCGTACAATTTGCTCTATAACTTGAGAAATAGCAGTTGGGCCCATTGATTGATGCCCTTGAAAAAAGCCCCTAGTGATACTCATCGCAGGTATTATTATTAAAGCAAAACTTATCATCTTGATAACAGATGTAGCATCTGCTACTGTTACTTCTGAGTCCTTAGAAAGTGATATTTTTGCTAATATTTCCGCACCAAAAAACATCACTAAGAATGCGATTATACCCATTACTGCCATAAAGCGTAAACCGAGCTTATACATCCTTCGACTTGTTTGGTAATCGCCTAATGAATTGTACTTAGAAACAAATTTTGAAACTGCCAATGGTATTCCCACTGTAGATAAGCTAATAAATATACTATATGGTACATATGCAAGACTATATAGTTGACCACCAGCAGGTCCTACCAAGCTTTCAAACGGAATTGTATAGATCATTCCAATAAGTTTTGAAAAGAATGTGGCAGCTGTTAATAATATTGTTCCACGTAATATAGTTGACTTTGACATGACTTCACCTTAATTTCTTATATAATCGAATGTTACTATTTTATCATAGATACAAAAATCTGATAGTATTTGACACTAAATTTTAATTTCGAATAATAATGGAGGTTCACAAATGTCACTATATCAGCTAATATGAAGTATGTTCTTACATAAATTAAAACTTCTTATCAGTGGTGGTTTCACACAGCTTCGTTTTGTTTTACTTACTATTTGAAATAGGAGTCATACGTAGCGGTTCACCGGGGTAAGTTAGTTAAAATAGATAGAAATACACACCTAGAACGAGTTATTCGGAGAAAGGATGAATGATATGACATACCATGTTACTGTAATTGGAGGGGGGCCTTCTGGCTTAATGGCAGCTATTGCTGCAGCAGAAAATGGTGCTACAACCCTATTAATTGATAAAGGTAGCAAATTAGGTAAAAAACTTGCAATATCTGGTGGAGGACGCTGCAATGTAACAAACAGATTACCTCAAGACGAATTAATTAAACATATTCCAGGTAATGGACGTTTTTTATATAGTGCTTTTTCAGTTTTTAATAACTATGATATTATTGATTATTTTGAGAACCTTGATGTGCCTTTAAAAGAGGAAGATCATGGTCGTATGTTTCCTGTGAGCAATTCTGCTAAGGATGTCGTAAATTCTTTGTTAAAACAATTAGATGACTTGAAAGTTACGGTAAAGAAAAATACTCCTGTCTTTTCTGTTGAATATGGTGATGAAGCACATACAATCACACTAGAAACTGGAGAAAAGATACAATCTAAAAGCGTCGTAATTGCTGTAGGAGGAAAAGCAGTGCCATATACAGGTTCAACTGGGGATGGTTACAAATGGGCTGAAGAGGCTGGACATACCATCACAGATCTATATCCAACCGAAGTTCCACTACTTTCGAATGAAACTTTCATAAAAGAAAAACTCCTTCAAGGATTAGCATTACGCGATATTAATTTATCAGTCTTAAACCCAAAAGGTAAAAAGATTATTACACATCGTATGGACATGCTCTTCACACATTTTGGTGTCTCAGGTCCCGCTGTTTTGCGTTGTTCACAATATGTTGTGAAAGAATTAAAAAAAGGAGCGACAAACGTAATAATGGAAATTGATGCTTTACCTGATCAGAAGGAAGAAAAAATAATAGATCAAATATCCTCTGATTTAAATGATAACTCAAAAAAATCTGTCCGGAATATTTTAAAAGGGATTGTACCAGAGAGATACTTGGATTATTTACTTTCTAAAAATGATATTGAATCTGATATAAAAGGGGCCAATATTTCCCGGGAAAAGATAATTTCATTTGTACACGATCTAAAATATTTTCAAATCCAAATATATGATAGCCAACCAATTGAAAAAGCATTTGTAACTGGTGGTGGTGTTTCTATTAAAGAAATAGTACCAAATACGATGCAGTCCAAAATTATGCATGGGTTATATTTTTGTGGTGAAATCTTGGACATTCATGGTTACACGGGTGGTTATAATATCACTTCTGCTCTTGTGACAGGTAGAGTTGCTGGTATGCATGCAGCATGGGAATCTATCTAATTATAAACAATAGCTTTCGAATCATATATAATGCAACTTCTTGACCTTTGGTTATTTTTTAGTTAACGAAAGTATAGGAGCTTGCATTTTTTTGATGTTTTTTTACATTCTCAATACATTTATTTCAAAACAAAAAAACACCCATTACAATAAAGTAATAGATGTTTTATATCTGGCTTAGCGACGTCCTACTCTCGCAGGGGCAAAGCCCCAACTACCATGAGCGCTGAAGAGCTTAACTGCTGTGTTCGGCATGGGAACAGGTGTGACCTCTTCGCTATTGTCACTAAACCATTTTGAAGTTAGTGTACCTTCAAAACTAGATAAGAATTACAACAAGACAACATATATCAATCCAGCTCCAGCGTCCAGCAACTGGGTGGCTTCATCAATTTCCCTACGATAAGTCATCATCGATTCACTTACGTTCATCGTGATTCCTTTATCTCAGTCAATTCATTCCATCCACTGCGTTGCTAAACGGACGCTTACGCTTCTTTTTTATAGTTAAGTCCTCGATCTATTAGTATTCGTCAGCTACACGTGTCACCACGCTTCCACCTCGAACCTATCAACCTCATCGTCTCTGAGGGATCTTACTCTAAAAAGATGAGAAGTCTCATCTTGAGGGGGGCTTCATGCTTAGATGCTTTCAGCACTTATCCCTTCCACACGTAGCTACCCAGCGATGCTCTTGGCAGAACAACTGGTACACCAGCGGTGTGTCCATCCCGGTCCTCTCGTACTAAGGACAGCTCCTCTCAAACTTCTTGCGCCCACGACGGATAGGGACCGAACTGTCTCACGACGTTCTGAACCCAGCTCGCGTACCGCTTTAATGGGCGAACAGCCCAACCCTTGGGACCGACTACAGCCCCAGGATGCGATGAGCCGACATCGAGGTGCCAAACCTCCCCGTCGATGTGGACTCTTGGGGGAGATAAGCCTGTTATCCCCGGGGTAGCTTTTATCCGTTGAGCGACGGCCCTTCCATACGGTACCGCCGGATCACTAAGCCCGACTTTCGTCCCTGCTCGACTTGTAGGTCTCGCAGTCAAGCTCCCTTCTGCCTTTACACTCTTCGAATGATTTCCAACCATTCTGAGGGAACCTTTGGGCGCCTCCGTTACTCTTTAGGAGGCGACCGCCCCAGTCAAACTGCCCACCTGACACTGTCTCCGAACCGGATCACGGTTCTGGGTTAGAAGGTCAACACAGCCAGGGTGGTATCCCACGGGCGCCTCGACGTAAGCTAGCGCTCACGCTTCAACGGCTCCCACCTATCCTGTACAAGCTGTGCCGACATTCAATATCAGGCTACAGTAAAGCTCCACGGGGTCTTTCCGTCCTGTCGCGGGTAATGCGCATCTTCACGCATCGTATAATTTCACCGGGTCTCTCGTTGAGACAGTGCCCAAGTCGTTGCACCTTTCGTGCGGGTCGGAACTTACCCGACAAGGAATTTCGCTACCTTAGGACCGTTATAGTTACGGCCGCCGTTTACTGGGGCTTCGGTTCAGCGCTTCGCCCGAAAGCTAACGCATCCCCTTAACCTTCCAGCACCGGGCAGGTGTCAGCCCCTATACTTCGCCTTACGGCTTCGCAGAGACCTGTGTTTTTGCTAAACAGTCGCTTGGGCCTTTTCACTGCGGCTTCTCGTAAAAGAAGCACCCCTTCTCCCGAAGTTACGGGGTCATTTTGCCGAGTTCCTTAACGAGAGTTCTCCCGATCACCTTAGAATTCTCTTCTCGCCTACCTGTGTCGGTTTACGGTACGGGCACCTCTTTCCTCACTAGAGGCTTTTCTTGGCAGTGTGAAATCCGGAACTTCGGTACTTAAGTTCCCTCCCCATCACAGCTCAACCTTACATTGGACGGATTTACCTATCCAACAGCCTCACTGCTTGGGCGCGCATAACCAGCAGCGCGCTTTCCATATCCTACTGCGTCCCCCCGTTGTTCAAACGGAAAGGAGGTGGTACAGGAATATCAACCTGTTGTCCATCGCCTACGCCTTTCGGCCTCGGCTTAGGTCCCGACTAACCCTGAGCGGACGAGCCTTCCTCAGGAAACCTTGGGCTTTCGGTGAAGAAGATTCTCACTTCTTTTTCGCTACTCATACCGGCATTCTCACTTCTAAGCGCTCCACCAGTCCTCACGGTCTGACTTCGCTGCACTTAGAACGCTCTCCTACCAATCCAAGAAGTGCAATACTTCTTGGAATCCGTAGCTTCGGTGATACGTTTAGCCCCGGTACATTTTCGGCGCAGCGTCACTCGACCAGTGAGCTATTACGCACTCTTTAAATGATGGCTGCTTCTGAGCCAACATCCTGGTTGTCTATGCAACGCCACATCCTTTTCCACTTAACGTATACTTTGGGACCTTAGCTGACGGTCTGGGCTGTTTCCCTTTCGACTATGAACCTTATCACCCATAGTCTGACTCCCAAGGCAATATGATTGGCATTCGGAGTTTGACTGAATTCGGTAACCCGGTAAGGGCCCCTAGTCCAATCAGTGCTCTACCTCCAACATACGTTCCTTGAGGCTAGCCCTAAAGCTATTTCGGAGAGAACCAGCTATCTCCGTGTTCGATTGGCATTTCACCCCTACCCACACCTCATCCCCGCATTTTTCAACATGCGTGGGTTCGGGCCTCCAGTCAGTGTTACCTGACCTTCACCCTGGACATGGGTAGATCACACGGTTTCGGGTCTACGACCCTTTACTATCACGCCCTATTCAGACTCGCTTTCGCTGTGGCTCCACCTGTGCGGCTTAACCTTGCAAAGAATCGTAACTCGCCGGTCCATTCTACAAAAGGTACGCCGTCACTCATTCTTTTTCCCGAAGGAAAATATCGAGCTTCGACTACTTGTAGGCACACGGTTTCAGGATCTCTTTCACTCCCCTTCCGGGGTGCTTTTCACCTTTCCCTCACGGTACTGGTACACTATCGGTCACTAGGGAGTATTTAGCCTTGGGAGATGGTCCTCCCGGATTCCGACGGAATTTCTCGTGTTCCGCCGTACTCAGGATCCACGCTGGAGGAAACGTCCTTTTCATTACAGGGCTCTTACCTTCTTCGGCTGATCGTTCCAGATCGATTCATGTAAAACGTCTCTTTGTAACTCCGTATAGCGTGTCCTACAACCCCAAAAAGCAAGCTTTTTGGTTTGGGCTGATTCCGTTTCGCTCGCCGCTACTCAGGAAATCGCATTTGCTTTCTCTTCCTCCGGGTACTAAGATGTTTCAGTTCCCCGGGTCTGCCTCACTTTACCTATGTATTCAGTAAAGTGTCCTACTCCATTACGAGCAGGGGGTTCCCCCATTCGGAAATTCCTGGATCAATGCCTACGTACGGCTCCCCAAGACATATCGGTGTTTGTCCCGTCCTTCTTCGGCTCCTAGTGCCAAGGCATCCACCGTGCGCCCTTTCTTACTTAACTATATTAGTTAATAAAAGCGTTTGGTTCTTCTTACTTTGATATGATGTCTTGTCATATGTTAGGCTCACGTTCTGTTTTGTACTGAAAGTACAATCCTTCTCGCTTCCTAACTTCTTATCTAGTTTTCAAGGTACATAAAATGAAAGATACTTGATCTCTCAAAACTGAACCAAACAACACAGTATGTTTTCCTATATGTCCAGCTTCTAGCACGCAACGACTAGTAAACTTCCTTCTCCTCCGTACGATAAGGCAACATCAACTCACTTTCGTTCGTTGTGTTTTCTTTATCTCCTTCGGTTCAGTCCAGTTCATACGTCGTTAAACGCGTGCTTACGCTTTTCATTTATCCTTAGAAAGGAGGTGATCCAGCCGCACCTTCCGATACGGCTACCTTGTTACGACTTCACCCCAATCATTGGCCCCACCTTCGGCGGCTGGTTCCTGTAAAGGTTACCTCACCGACTTCGGGTGTTGCTAACTCTCGTGGTGTGACGGGCGGTGTGTACAAGACCCGGGAACGTATTCACCGCGGCATGCTGATCCGCGATTACTAGCGATTCCGGCTTCATGTAGGCGAGTTGCAGCCTACAATCCGAACTGAGAATGGTTTTATGGGATTTGCTTCACCTCGCGGCTTCGCTGCCCTTTGTACCATCCATTGTAGCACGTGTGTAGCCCAGGTCATAAGGGGCATGATGATTTGACGTCATCCCCACCTTCCTCCGGTTTATCACCGGCAGTCACTTTAGAGTGCCCAACTAAATGCTGGCAACTAAAATCAAGGGTTGCGCTCGTTGCGGGACTTAACCCAACATCTCACGACACGAGCTGACGACAACCATGCACCACCTGTCACGCTGTCCCCGAAGGGAACGCCCTATCTCTAGGGTTATCAGCGGATGTCAAGACCTGGTAAGGTTCTTCGCGTTGCTTCGAATTAAACCACATGCTCCACCGCTTGTGCGGGTCCCCGTCAATTCTTTTGAGTTTCAGCCTTGCGGCCGTACTCCCCAGGCGGAGTGCTTAATGCGTTAGCTGCAGCACTAAGGGGCGGAAACCCCCTAACACCTAGCACTCATCGTTTACGGCGTGGACTACCAGGGTATCTAATCCTGTTTGCTCCCCACGCTTTCGCGCCTCAGCGTCAGTTACAGACCAGAGAGTCGCCTTCGCCACTGGTGTTCCTCCACATATCTACGCATTTCACCGCTACACGTGGAATTCCACTCTCCTCTTCTGTACTCAAGTTCCCCAGTTTCCAATGACCGCTTGTGGTTGAGCCACAAGATTTCACATCAGACTTAAAGAACCGCCTGCGCGCGCTTTACGCCCAATAATTCCGGACAACGCTTGCCCCCTACGTATTACCGCGGCTGCTGGCACGTAGTTAGCCGGGGCTTCCTCGTTAGGTACCGTCAAGGTACCGTCCTGTTAGAACGGTACTTGTTCTTCCCTAACAACAGAACTTTACGATCCGAAAACCTTCATCGTTCACGCGGCGTTGCTCCGTCAGACTTTCGTCCATTGCGGAAGATTCCCTACTGCTGCCTCCCGTAGGAGTCTGGGCCGTGTCTCAGTCCCAGTGTGGCCGATCACCCTCTCAGGTCGGCTACGCATCGTCGCCTTGGTAGGCCATTACCCTACCAACTAGCTAATGCGCCGCGGGCCCATCTGTAAGTGACAGCTCAAAGAGCCACCTTTCAACTTCCCTTTAGGTAAAGAAAAGTGTTATCCGGTATTAGCCCCGGTTTCCCGGAGTTATCCCAGTCTTACAGGCAGGTTGCCCACGTGTTACTCACCCGTCCGCCGCTCAATCCATAAGTTTCACCCCGAAGGGATTCACTTATTTCATGCGCTCGACTTGCATGTATTAGGCACGCCGCCAGCGTTCGTCCTGAGCCAAGATCAAACTCTCCATAAAATGCGAGCTTGCTGCTCAAATACTTAACTAGCTTGTTGTTTCTACTTACTTAACATACTGTGTGTTTCGTTCAGTTTTCAAAGATCAATTAAATTGCCCAGTTCTTTGCGACAACAACTAAATATTATCATCAATACTGCCGTTTGTCAATAACCATTTATTGCTAAAAATTAATATAAATGAACTGTGACAGCGAGATTAATAATACAGGTTAAACACAAAAAAGTCAACAGTAATATTAAACAACATAAAAAGGTATTTGAATGGCTCATACGCACATTCAAATACCTCTCTCATAAATACTCTAGTTAGAACTAGCTACAAGAACTTTTAATTAGCTACAATATTAACAAGTTTGCCAGGTACAGCAATAACTTTTCGAACTGTAACACCTTCTAAACGCTCTTGAATAGATTCATTAGCCAAAGCTTTCTTTTCTAGTTCTTCTTTCGTTGCATCTTTATCAATAAACATTTTTGCTCTTACCTTACCCATTATTTGAATAACAATTTCTACTTCGCTCTCTACAAGTTTAGATTCATCAAATGCTGGCCACGATTGATAAGCAATTGATTCTTCATTACCCAGTTTACTCCATAGCTCTTCTGCTAAGTGTGGTGCTACTGGTGATAACAACTTAACAAAGCCTTCTGCATAATTCTTTTGAATTTCTTCGGCTTTGTATGCTTCATTAATGAATACCATCATTTGTGAGATTCCTGTGTTATATCGAAGATCCTCAAAATTCTCTGTGACCTTTTTGACCGTTTCATGATAAACCTTTTCAAGTGAATCATTTTTTACATTTTCTATTATTTTATTAGATAATGTAGTTTCTTCGTCTGCAATAAACAAACGCCAAACGCGATCTAAGAAACGACGCGAACCTTCTAAACCATTAGTTGACCAAGCAATTGAGGCATCTAATGGCCCCATAAACATTTCGTACAGGCGAAGCGTATCTGCTCCATGACTTTCTATAATATCATCAGGGTTTACGACATTACCTTTTGATTTACTCATCTTTTCATTATTATCACCAAGGATCATTCCTTGATTATATAATTTCATAAATGGCTCTTTTGTTGGTACGACACCAATATCATAAAGGAATTTATGCCAAAAGCGAGCATATAACAGATGTAAAACTGCGTGTTCGGCACCACCAATATAAACATCAACTGGCAACCATTTTTTCAGCGTGTCAAAATCCGCCAGTTTCTCTGTGTTATCTGGATCAATAAAGCGTAAGAAATACCAGCAACTACCTGCCCATTGGGGCATCGTATTCGTTTCACGACGACCTTTCATTCCTGTTTCTAGATCTTCAACATGTACCCAATCAGCAATGTTTGCTAATGGTGACTCACCTGTTCCTGAAGGCTTTATTTCTGTTGTCTTTGGAAGTACTAGAGGTAATTCTTCTTCAGGTACACCAGTGGTCGTACCATCTTCCCAATGAATAATCGGAATCGGTTCACCCCAATAACGTTGTCGACTAAATAACCAATCACGTAGGCGATACGTTACTTTTTTCTCACCTTTTTTGTTATCTTCAAGCCATTCAATTGCTTTCGTTATACCATCTACTTTGTTTAAACCATTAAGAAAATCCGAATTAATATGTGGACCATCTCCAACAAATGCTTCTTCTTGAACATTTCCACCTTCGACAACTGGGACAATCGATAAATCAAATTTAACAGCAAACTCATAGTCACGTTCATCATGTGCAGGCACGGCCATAATTGCACCAAATCCGTATGTCATTAACACATAATCCGCGACCCAAATCGGGAGTCTTTTTCCGTTAATTGGATTAATCGCATAAGCACCAGTAAATACACCTGTTTTATCTTTTGCCAAATCTGTACGTTCTAAATCACTTTTCAATTTAACTTGATTTATATAGCTATCGACTGCAGATTTTTGCTCAGTAGATACAATTTTATTTACTAATGGATGTTCCGGCGCTAAAACGGCATAAGTTGCACCAAATAATGTATCTGGTCTCGTTGTAAAGACATTAAATTCCTCTTCGAAATCAGCGATACTAAAAGTAACTTCAGCACCCTCTGACCTTCCGATCCAATTTCGTTGCATGTCTTTAATACTCTCTGGCCAATCTAACTCTTCTAAATCTTCTAGTAGGCGATCAGCATAAGCAGTTATTTTTAACATCCATTGTTTCATCGGCTTACGTTCTACTGGATGTCCACCACGTTCACTTTTCCCGTCAACTATTTCTTCATTTGCAAGTACTGTTCCAAGTGCAGGACACCAGTTAACTGCTACTTCATCAACGTAAGCTAGGCCCTTATTAAATAACTGTAAAAAGATCCATTGTGTCCATTTATAATAATTTGGATCTGTCGTGTTAATTTCTCGTTCCCAATCGTATGAAAAACCTAACTCTTGGATTTGACGACGAAAAGTATCTATATTATGTTTCGTGAATTCAGCTGGATCATTTCCCGTGTCTAATGCATACTGTTCAGCTGGTAACCCAAATGCGTCCCAACCCATTGGATGTAGCACTTCAAACCCTTGCATCCGCTTCATTCTAGCTATAATATCTGTTGCCGTATAACCTTCTGGATGCCCTACATGTAAACCAGCACCTGAGGGATATGGAAACATATCCAACACATAAAATTTTTCTTTATCTGTTTTAGTGTTAGTTTTAAACGTTTTATTATCTAACCAGTAATTTCGCCATTTTGTTTCTACTACTTTATGGTCAAATGTCATCTTCCACCTTACCTCCTCTTTCTTTTTACAAAAACCTATGTAAGAACCTATGTTCTGTCGTATAGAAAAACTCTCATCCCAAAACTAGGACGAGAGTTTATTTCCCGCGGTACCACCCAAGATTAACGTTTACTTCTATAACTAGTAAAACGTCCACTTTACTTCTTTAACGCAGAGTACGGCAGCAACTACTCTATTTCATTACTGCAACATCCAAGGTGAGTTCATGAAGGACAAGAATAACTTTCACCAACCGTTATCTCTCTTTCACTTGTTTTCCCTTCATTACTAGCCCTTATCATTGTCATTCTACTTATTGTATTCGTATTTTAAAAAAACCGTTACAATTTGTCAAGTTTTCCTATACTCACACTGATCATACTAATATATAAAAACTATTATAACGTAAATTCTTCAACAGTTCCATTTAATTCATCAGTTAACGCACGTAATTCTGTTACTTTTTCAACAACATTCCTGAAAGCGCCTAACTGTTCTTGTGTAGAAGCAGCTATTTCTTCATTTCCAGAAGCTGTTTGTTCTACTACTGCACTTATACTTTCCACATTTTCCAGGACATTACTTCCTAATCCTTTTGAGTGTTCAATTCCTTTGAGTAATTCCTTTAATTTATCAGTAATAGCTTTTACCTTTTCATCAATCGCACTAAATGACGTATTTGTTGTTTCCATTGATACTTTTTCCTTTTCAGCGATTGAAACACCCTGATCAACAGCTGTAGTAATGTCTCCAATTCCGGTTTCAATTGAGGTTACCATGTCAAATATTTGCGTCGTCGCAACCGTTGTTTCTTCTGCTAATTTTCGAACTTCATCGGCAACAACGGCAAATCCTTTACCAGCCTCTCCTGCACGTGATGCCTCGATTGCAGCATTAAGCGCCAGTAAATTTGTTTGTTTTGCTATCTCAGATACGGTGTTTGCCATCGATTCTATTTTTTTCGTAGAATCAATAAAGGACTGTGTGGCAGCTTGAATGTTTTCAGTTGTTTTTGCGTTAGCTTCTATTAATTCACGTTGCTCATTAATAGCTTCTAATCCAGCTCTAACTGCGTCCATCGCTTCCTTTCCGAAATGAACAGATTGCTCTGTATATTGAACATTAGTAGTAAAAGCACTATCCATTTGTTCTACTTTAGTAACTGCATCCTGTAAATCTGATGAAATTGTTTGTGTTCCCTGCGCTAATTCATCGGTTGATGCTGCTACTTGTTGATTGATTTCTGTTACAGTTCCATTCTCTTTTTCAATGTCTATCGCAAATCCTTCCACCTTTTTACTGACTGTTCCGATTGAAGATAGTAGTGTACGAATTTGTTCAATCATTTGTGTGAATGATTGATTTAATCTCCCTAGTTCATCTGACTTTTCGTAGCGAATAGCTTCAATTGCTAAATTACCTTGTGCTACTTCATTTGCATTCTCTGCTAGACGTTTGAGGGTTTTCGTAATTGGCCCTGTTATACGATTTGATACAATTAATGCAATCACAAGTAAGATAATAACACTAATTACTGAAGCAATAATGATAAATTGCACTTTTTGTTCTAAGCTAACTAGTGAATTTTGATAATCCTCTTCTGCATTTAGTTGTAGCATGTAAACATCATTTTCAATCCCCGCTAGTCGCGCTGCTTGTTTATCAGCTGTGTTACTTTCTCTGGCTGTTAAAGCCTCAATTGTTGGTGTTTTCCATCTTTCAAATTTATCGGTTATTTTATTTATATATTCTTGAATTTGGTCATCAATTGCAAGTTCATTTAATTGCTCGATTAATCTTTCACTTTCTTCTATTGTGTAAGTAGTTTCTTGTGCTAAAGCATTCGAACGTGTTGTTGAGAAACTATTTAGATTCTGTTGTGTTGAATGAATTTCTGATTTAAATCTCTCAATAGTAACCAATGCATCAACTTGATTTTCATTTGAAGATTGTATTTGTAACATATTTATAATGATAAACGCTATAATAGCTGTTGCTAAGACAACTGTTGTCATTGTATTAATCAGTAATTTCTTCTTAATCGACATAATACCCCTCCTATTGCTGTGCTAACTCTTCTGTTGCTGATTCAATTTCTGCCTGTATGTTTTCTGGAAATTCAGCGATACGTAAAGGTGCTAGACCAACACCTTCATTACTAAGCCCGAATTCAAGTGTGCCTTGTTCGATTGTTTCTCCGTTTACTAATTGCTCTGCTAATTGATAAATTGCACGGTCAATATTTTTCATTACAGACGTTATGACTGAACCTTCCGCATGAAAGAATTGATCAGTATCCACTCCAACAGCGTAAACCTCTTGATTTTGTGCTTCTTTTAATACACCAACACCAGTAAAACCTGCTGCAGCAAAAAGGACATCCGCATCTTGATCAATCATTTCTTTTGCTAAACTTGCCCCTAGCTTATCATCACCATATGTACCAGCATAAGCTTTATCTATTACAATATCTGGATTGACTGATTTTGCACCAGCTTCAAATCCATTATAAAAGTTTTGAATTAACGGAACATCTTCTCCGCCTATAAAACCAATATGATCAGTTTCTGTTGTATGTGCAGACACGATACCTGCTAAATAACTAGCTTGGTCAACTTTAAATGTGACAGATGTTACATTTTCGAGTTCCGACACAGAATCAATTAAAATAAATTGTTGTTCTGGGTACTCCTCTGCAACTAATTCTAAATCCTCTTGTACCATGTATCCTAGTCCAATAATCAAATCATTATCTTGCGCTACTAACTCACGCAAACCTTGTTCATAAGTTTCTGTAGTTTCAATTTCACGGTAATCAAAAACGACACCTAACTCATCCCTTGCTTGAACTAAACCATTAAAAGCTAAATCACTAAATGATTGGTCACCTAACCCTACATCTGATAGCATAATTCCAATTTTTATTTTACCAGTACTCGCATCTGTTTCCTCTTGTTGTTGACATCCCAATAATACGATTAAACCAACTATTACCAGTGCTAACATACTAAAAAAATTCTTGTTGCGCATTACTTTTCCCCCTACACGATAAAATTTCGTACTAAGTTATATCGGTAGAAAACAAAAAAAATAAACCCTTTCTATGAGAAAGGGTTTATTTTTTAGTTGTGTAAATCATTCTCATCAAGAATCATATCGTTCCAATAATCTGTAACTTGGAGATGGATTCGATGTAATTGCTCTTTTTGTTGATGATTAGCACTTAACATCATTTTTTCAATCTCTGTATCCATATTCGATAGCTCTATTTGGGCTTCGGCATACTCATTGTCAATCCGATAACCATTTCGATTCGCCTTATCTAATTGCTGTTTTGCTTCTTCGAGTTTTTCTGCTGCTTTTGCTATTAAATCATCCATCGACTGTCTTGTTGCCATACCATCACCTCCTGATTATTGTGTTCGAAACACTATTAAATAATACAAAAGTTAGGACATGCCGTGACCCAAAATATCACTTCATGCTACAATAAGAAATGATATTCATTATTGTACCAACACAAAGGAGTTTTTATTTTGCAAAACCCGTTTCCCTATTCATTTGATCAGAAACGTTATCATGCATGGAATTATCATTTGAAAAACACTTTTGGTGAAAAGATATTTAAAGTGCCTCTTGATGGAGGATTTGATTGTCCAAATCGCGATGGTACTGTAGCGCATGGTGGATGTACATTTTGTTCTGCCGCTGGAAGTGGTGACTTCGCTGGAGATCGTGTAGATGATTTAGAAACACAATTTAATGAAATCAAGGAAAAGATGCACGATAAATGGAAAGACGCAAAATACTTAGGGTATTTCCAAGCCTATACTAATACCCACGCACCAGTAGAAGAACTACGTGAAAAGTTCGAAGTCATTTTAAAACAAGATGGTGTTGTCGGTCTATCTATCGCGACTCGTCCAGATTGTTTACCAGAAGATGTCGTCGAATATTTAGCTGAATTAAATGAACGTACCTATTTGTGGGTGGAATTAGGTATGCAAACTATTCATCAGAAAACATCTGACTTAATCAATCGTGCACATGATATGGAAGCTTATTTAGAGGGTGTTGCAAAATTACGTAAACATAACATTCGTATTTGTACCCATATTATTAATGGTTTACCTGGCGAAACGTATGAAATGATGCTAGAAACCGCAAAAGCTGTTAGTCAAATGGATGTGCAGGGCATTAAGATTCATCTGATGCACTTATTAAAGGGAACACCTATGGTGAAACAATATGAAAAAGGTCAACTTAAATTTTTGAATAGAGAAGATTATGTCAAGCTTGTTGTTGATCAGTTAGAAATGTTACCCGAAGAGATGATTATACATCGTATCACCGGAGACGGCCCCCCAGAATTATTGATTGGCCCGATGTGGAGTATGAATAAATGGGAAGTTTTAAACGCAATTGATGCCGAATTAGTAAAGCGAAACACTTGGCAAGGCAAATTCTATGACCAGCAAACCAAGGCGATCATATGATCAAACGCGTTTTATCATATGGACATGAATTAATTCGTCATGCAATTCAACCTGGAGAGAGCGTTGTGGATGCCACCTGCGGAAATGGTAATGACACAGTTATGCTCAGTCAAGCAACAGGACCAACTGGTCAGGTCTATGCTTTCGATATTCAGTCACAGGCGATTGCACAAACAAAGAAAAAATTAGAAAAAGATAAGATCTCAAATGTTACTTTAATTCATGATGGCCATGAACATGCAGACAACTATTTACCAAAAGAATTAGTAGGTAAGTTAGCTGGGGCAATTTTTAATCTTGGTTATTTACCTGGGAGTGACAAACAAGTCATCACAAAACCAACACATACTATTACAGCAATAGATAAACTAATTCATTATCTTAAACCTGAGGGAATCATTGTCTGTGTTGTGTATTATGGCCACGAGGGTGGTAATGATGAGAAGGACGCCTTACTAGATCATTTATCCAATTATGATCAAAAGTATTTTCAAGTATTACAATATGGATTTGTTAATCAAAAAAATAACCCTCCTTTTATTCTTGCCATCGAAAAAAAACAAACTGCACAGAAGTAGCGTCATACTTCTTGTGGTTTGTTTTTGAATCGATTATATACTTTTATATTTAAATGAAAAAAAGCTGATCTCATACCACTTGCCTGTAAAAGTAATTTAGTAATTTCTTTTCCGTTCTTCAGTTGTTTCACTTTAGGATCTGCTAAATACAACCCAACTAGACCATTGTGAATCATTTCGTGAAAATGGTGATGCGGTAATAACTGGACACTTTTATTTGTCTGACGAATGAAATATATTAAGCGATCTTTTAAATGCGACTCGTCTTCGTAGTAATTACAAAAGTTTAAGTCACCTTCCTCCAAATCTTCTTGTTGATCAATGTAATAATCCAACAAAATGTGTAGCCCCTGCATGAAAGGAAAATAGCTATCAAATATTTTTTTTGCTAATACTTCATCCATCTCTTCATTCATGGCATAAGAAACCATACAGAATATTCCTAATGTGGACCCACTTGAAGCTGAGAATTCATACCAACTTAATGATGGTGACATCTCCTTAAACGTTTTAAACCAGTTTTCTAACCTAGGAATACGTTCTTCTTTTTTGACATGTTTATGTACTTGTAAGTCGCTATATAGCTGTTCCAACTGTAAAAGGTAATCTTTCATGAGTGGATATTGTGGTAATACACGCAATGAATTCTGACATGTCTTTACTAAGTCAACTAGATAATCGTCATCGTTTTGATCTTCACGGTGACAATAGTAATTTTTCACTTCACTATCTGGTGTTAAAGCATCTGCCATTGCTTGATGTAACATGCGAAAATCAACTGGATCTAATGATGTACTGCGATCACATAAATTATCTAAGTAATCACTAATTGTTTGATAAGCAACAATAAAACGAACGGATTCATTCCAATTTGATCCTGCTAAAATGCTATAAACACTACCACCTTGACAATGGAACTTCTTAGCACTAATGCTTGCTAATGCTTGCTCACGTAATTCTGCATTAGGAATACGCTCCGCTCTTTCTTTCCAATATGTTAACTCCTCGTTTACCTTAGGAAAAATCTTTCTGAAGACCGAGCGCATTAAAAATGGTGCTGACCGCGGAATATGATAACCCATTTTGCCACTCCTCATTTCTTTATTTCTTAAACTCATTTCATAGTTACTTTTAAACATTGTAGTAGATAGAAATTGCGACGGAGTTAGACTGACTTTATTACCGCTTCGCTCCACAAGTAAAATGGGCTCGCTTTCCGTGGGCACGGCTTCAGCTAACTCGGATAAGCAAAGACCGCTTTCCGAGTGGATCTTCAGCCCGTGCTGTGCCCACAGAAAGGGAATCCATTTGCTTCCGTAGCGAGTATGTTACACAGTTGATGGAAACTGAAACTGCGACTTATTGAAGCTTTCTTACCTGCTATGTCACGTTTTCTTATGCACAGCTTCAACTCCCGCTGTTCCCGTTGGACAAGGAAAACTTCGACAGACAGCGATACATCGCACGAAACATCCAAGGCTAAGCTCCACCTAGCCATTAACTAGCAAAGCCTTTGCTGACGCAGCGGGTATCAAGCACGTTACGCCACAGTTTAGAGTTTTTCCGAAAAGCAACAATCTAAATTTCTTAGCTGCGTTTTTTACATTATATCATCAATTTTTACCCTATATTTTCAGTCTTAGACAAAATTCTTAATTTTTTTAAATATATTGATAAAGTTTGACGATACTAACAGTATACGTACGCTTTATTTGAAGGAGAAAATTATTATGCTGTTTGTTGTTCTTCTTATTATAAGTTTAAGTTTAACAGTATTGTTGGTCTATTATGCAAAACAAACACGTTCTCAGATTCACTTTTATGCTTTTCGAATTTATGGTATTTTATTCGGATTATGCAGTATTACACTTGTTTTTATGTTATTTAATACAAATAAACTCGAGCTAACTACTTGGTTAGAACTACATACCACTTCAAGAACCTACGCTCATGAAAAAGAAAGCTTGATTGTAGAGCCTATAGTAGAAAATGAGTTTAATCATGAAGCATTTCAAATCGAGGTGCCAGTCATAGGTCAATATCCACAGTTACCGCGCGGATGCGAAGTCACAAGCTTAGCAATGCTTTTAAACTATGCTGGTATTGATGTAGATAAAATGGAATTAGCGAATAAAATAAGAAAAGACTCAACACCATACAAAGAAACAAAACAACAGATTTATTTTGGTAACCCTAATCAAGGATTTGTTGGTGATATGTATGATTTGTCTAATCCTGGTTATGGCGTATATCATAAACCCATTGCGGATTTAGCAAAAACATATCTTAAAGACAGTGTTCATGATTTTAGTGGTTCATTGTTTGATCAAATTCTTTATTATATAAGTCAAGGACAGCCTGTTTGGGTCATTACAAATGCAACGTTTGAAAAATTAGCTCCTAATGCGTTTCAAAAATGGGAGACACCTCAAGGTCCTGTTACTATTACGATGCGAGAACATTCCGTTTTGGTTACTGGTTATGATCAAGAGTATATCTATTTTAATGATCCACTAAATGCAACAAAAAGAAAAGTATCCATTACCTCTTTTGAAGAAGCATGGATACAAATGGGAAGGCAAGCTATTACGATTCTACCGTAATAAGCTTGCTTTTATTTTTAGTACCTTCTTGAAATTTTTCTACGTCATACTTTCCTTCAACATAGATTTGGTGCCACAGCATAAAAATGAGTACAGTCCAAATTTTTCTACTATAATCCGCTTTTCCTAAACAATGATCTTCTAGTAACTGTAATACATAATCTTTCTTTAGTAGATGATCTGTTTGGCTATCTTTTATTAACGTTTTTGCCCAATCATTTAATTGATTTTTTAACCAATGACGAATTGGTACTGGGAATCCAAGCTTTTTGCGGTTTAATACATCATCAGGTACAAACCCTCTTGACGCAACGCGTAATATCTGTTTTGTTGTCCCATTTGCAATCTTAAGATCTACAGGTAGTTCGCTCGCCACTTTAAAAACTTCCTTATCTAGAAATGGTACGCGAAGTTCTAACGAATTTGCCATCGTCATCCGATCTGCTTTTAATAATATATCACCGCGCAACCAGGTTTGAATATCAATATATTGCATTTGATTAACAGGATCTTGTTCTCTTACATCATCATAAAAGGGTGCTGTTATTTGTTGATACGTACTATTTGGATTATAATTTTGTAACAATACACTTTTTTGATTATTTTCAAACATTTTTGCATTTCCTATATAGCGCTCTTCTAATGGTATTGTCCCTCTTTCCAAATAACTTTTCCCACGTACTCCTTCTGGTAATATACCTGCCAATTGATTTAATAATCGATTGATTGTATTAGGAAGATATTCAAAGCCTTTTAGTGCTTTTGGTTCCCTATAAATATTATATCCACCAAATAACTCATCGGCGCCCTCACCAGATAGAACAACCTTGACATGTTTACGTGCTTCTCTTGCAACAAAGTATAGCGGTACACATGCTGGATCTGCTAGTGGATCATCCATATGCCAAATAATTTTCGGTAAATTACTAACATATTCTTCAGGTGTAATCATGTATGAAATATTCTCTACATTTAGTTTATCTGCTGTTTCCTTTGCCAGATCAACTTCTGAATAACCTGCTTGTTCAAAACCAACTGAGAACGTTTTAATATTTGGATTGAATTGTTTAGCAATCCCAACTATTAGAGAAGAATCAATTCCACCAGATAAAAAGGATCCTACAGGAACGTCACTGCGCATATGCACACCAACTGAATCAATCATTGTATTCTGAATACGCTCAATCCATTCTGATCGTTCCATACTTACTGGTTGGAAATTAGCTTTCCAATAACAATAAGAACGCATTTGTTCATTTGGCTTTTTAATAAAATAATGCCCAGGTTCTACTTTATAAATATCTTTCGTCATCGATAAGGGCTCAGGCACAAATTGAAAACTAAGATAATGTTGCAAGGCTTCTGGATCGACTTCTTCCTGATCATTATAATACGTTAGGCTTTTCTTCTCTGAAGCAAAAAAGGTTCCTTCGTTTGTATTTGTATAATACAGTGGTTTAATTCCAAATGGATCCCTAACACCATATAATGTTTCTACTTGCTTATCCCAAATTAATAACGCAAACATACCCCTAAAGTACTGAAATGCTTCTTCACGATAAGTTGAAAACATTGCAATCACTACTTCTGTATCTGAATCTGTCTGAAAAGTATAGCCTTTTTCAATTAACTGATTACGTAGTTCTACATAATTATAAATTTCACCATTGTAGACCATACAATACCTATCATTATCGTAAGTAAAAGGTTGATGTCCATTATCAATATCAATAATGCTTAGACGACTAAAACCAAATGATATATAGTCATCATGGTAGTATCCTTCATCATCTGGACCTCTATGTTGTATTAAAGAATTAGCTTGATTAAAAAATTCTTTATTTTCTTCTACTGTTATACTTGTTCCATTATTTCGAACCATTCCGATAAATCCACACATATCGTTCCCTCTATTCTCCTATTTAATTGTATATATATAGTAGACGAGGTGATTTAGAATAGGTTACATTTTTTAAAAAATAAAAGAGGCTGGGACAAAACTCAGATAAACAATAAAAAGTTGCATCTTCCAACGGTAGTTGGAAGATGCAACTTTTTTATAAAATCGAAAATTTTAGTAAGTAAAAAAGGATACCTTCTGATAAAATTAAAGTACCACACAATAACAATCGGAGGTATCCTTATGTTTAAAGATTATAACATGAATCAAGTAATTTTGCCGTTAGATTTTGAAATGAAATTACAAAAAATGATATTGCCTATACGATCCATGACTTAGTAGAACAAATACCTGATAAAGCATTTTCTGTTTTCTTACATGAAACAGGTTGTCCTGCTTATCATCCACGCATGATGATGAAGGTTATTTTATGTGCTTACACGCAATCTGTTTTCTCTGGAAGAAAAATTGAATCATTACTGAAAGATAGTGTACGTATGATGTGGTTAGCGCAAGGTTATGAGCCAAGCTATCGAACGATTAATCGTTTTCGAGTCAATGAAGAAGTACAAGAACTGTTACGCCAATGTTTTGTACAATTTCGATGCCAACTGGTGAAAGAAGAGCTGATTGACCAGGAAGCGATCTTTATTGATGGCACCAAAATAGAAGCAAATGCCAATAAATTTACGTTTGTTTGGCGAAAAGCGATTGAAAAATACAGTGCGAATTTGGTGGAGAAATCAAATCAACTGTACGATGAATTATTGGCAAACGAAATTATTCCAGAAATAGAACGCGAAAGTACGGAAGAACTATCCACTAAAGAACTCGAAAAAGTAGTTGAGAAACTAGAGAAGACCGTTGAAGGATACGACAAACAGATCGAAGAAAGTAAAGATGTCAGCAAACGGAAGCAGCTTCGCTCTGCAAGGAAAACACCAAAAAAATACCGCAAACAGTTTAAAGATTACGTAGCACGCAAACAAAAATACGAAAAGGATAGGCTTATATTTGAAGCGCGCAATAGTTATTCAAAGACAGACCATGATGCCACCTTTATGCGCATGAAAGACGATTATATGAAGAATGGCCAATTAAAAGCAGGTTACAATGTACAAATTGCGACCGAAGGACAATATACACTCGCATATGACGTATTTCCCAATCCAACTGATGTACGCACATTCACTCCTTTTCTAGATAAAATCGAGGAAAGCTTCTTTGAACTTCCCACATATATCGTAGCTGATGCAGGGTATGGAAGTGAACAGAATTATGAAGATGTCCGCATTAATCGGGAGCGCATCCCGCTGATTACATACAATAGGTATCGAAAAGAGAAGACAAAGAAATATAAGCAAGACCCTTTTAACACAATGAACTGGGCGTATGATGAAGCGAGTGATTCTTTCCGTTGTCCAAATGATAAAAAAGTGGCTTTCCAGTATCTATCTAATCGAACAGGTAAAGATAACTTCACCCGATCCTTTAAAGTCTATGAATGTGAAGACTGTTCGGATTGTCCGTTGCGTTCCCACTGTACAAAAGCAAAGGAAGGAAATAATCGAAAAATTTATTATAATGAAAAATGGGAACAACAAAAAGCATACACAAAACAGCAGCTTTCAGAAAAAGAAACCGGTAAAATTTATGGCAAACGAAAAATAGATGTAGAACCAGTCTTCGGATTTTTGAAGGCTAATTTGCGTTTCACTCGTATGTCAGTAAGAGGCAAGAAGAAAGTGGAAAATGAATTAGGATTTGCATTCATGGCGGTGAACTTGAGAAAGTACACGGCTAAGCATGCGCATGGTCCAACAAATCCTGAAAATAATCCAACAAAAAAAGATTCCGACCATCTTCCTAAGATGATCGGAATCTTTTTCGTTATTTTGGCTAGTTATGTCCCAGCCTCTTTACATTTCTTATTATTTAATTTTTACATAGGATTGTAGTGCTTCTACTTTATCGGTTTTCTCCCAAGGAAACTCAATATCTGTTCGACCAAAATGTCCGTATGCTGCAGTGTCTCGATAAATAGGTCTGCGCAAATCAAGCATCTTTATGATACCTGCTGGACGTAAATCAAATAATGCTCGAACAGCTTCTACTAATTTTTCCTCGCTAACTTGTCCACTATTAAACGTATTAATAGCAATTGAAACTGGGTCTGCGACACCAATAGCATAAGCTAGCTGTACTTCACAAGCATCAGCAAGTTTTGCTGCTACAATGTTCTTTGCAACATAACGCGCTGCATATGCTGCAGAACGATCTACTTTTGTTGCATCTTTCCCACTAAATGCACCACCGCCATGACGGGCGTAACCACCGTATGTGTCCACGATAATCTTTCTACCTGTTAGCCCTGCATCACCCTGTGGTCCACCGATAACAAATCGACCAGTTGGATTAATAAAATACTTTGTGTCTTCATCTAATAATTCAACTGGTACGATTGGATTAATAACATGCTCTTTTAAATCAGCCTGAATTGTTTCCAATTCTATATCTGGATGATGTTGTGTTGAAATAACAATGGTGTCAATTCGTAATGGCTTATCTTGCTCATCATACTCTACTGTAACTTGTGTCTTGCCATCTGGACGTAAATAGTCAACAGTTTTATCTTTTCTTACATCTGCAAGACGTTTAGAAAGCTGATGTGCTAGAGCTATTGGTAAGGGCATCAATTCAGGTGTTTCATTATTGGCATAACCAAACATAAGACCTTGATCCCCTGCTCCAATAGATTCAAGCTCGTCATTCGTCATATTTCCTTCTCTTGCTTCTAGAGCTTGGTCAACTCCACCAGCAATGTCAGGTGATTGTTCATCAATTGCTGTTAGTACCGCACATGTTTCAGCATCAAAACCATATTTAGCTCTTGTATAACCAATTTCTTTTATTGTTTTACGTACAATTTGTGGAATGTCAACGTAAGTAGAGGTAGTTATTTCCCCCGCTACTAAGACTAAACCTGTTGTTACAATTGTTTCACACGCTACACGTGCATTTGGATCATGTGTTAAAATCTCATCAAGAATCGCATCAGAAATTTGATCACTTATTTTATCTGGGTGCCCTTCTGTTACTGATTCCGAGGTGAATAATCGACGATTTGCAGTCATTCTGCTAAATCTCCCCTTCCTAAATCACTTGCCCGACCATTTTTATGTCGAATAGATATATTTTACGTCTTCCTTTTTTGAACTGCAATAGTTATTTCAATTTTATAATTGCTAGATATCCATTATGAAGCCATTATAAATTTAATTTTGCTTTTTATTTAATGGAAGGTGCTCGAATGTTATCGTAACGGAACCAATAACAGTTGTCAATAAAACATTCTAAAATACTAGTGAATTCGACAGGTGCCATTTTCACATTTATTTTTAAATAAATGATAACGATTCTTAGCGACCCAACGATATAATGGATTTCCAATTAAATCTGCCTTTGGTAAATAGGCTAGTACTCCCAACAAAAATGTTAGAACACAACGAAGCAAAACAAAACGAACTGCATAAAAGCCTGTTAAAGTTTCACCATTTTTCTTTCTTAAATGAATCTCTCCTACTAATTCTTGTTTCTCTTCCTCCGATAGCTTGTTTGTTGCTTGATAGGACTGTAAAGATTTCCATTCAAAGACATTGAACCAGTCCAGTGCGGTTATGATCTTTTTACTTTGTTGACAGAGGTAACAAAATTGATCATATAAAATAATATTCTTAGCCACTTTTAGCCTCCTTATTTTACTTTTCCACTACTATACCATTATTAATCCTATTTTTTAAAAACTTATACTTATAGGCAGGCACACATTTTCCGCCCATGAATAAAGTAAAGAAAGACAAAATAAAAAGGGGATAAAATAATGAAAAAATGGCTTGTTTGTCTTATATTACTTTTATCACTAGCAGTATTTAGTGCCTGTTCAGATAATTCTTCGATTACAAAAATTAAGGTTGCAGAAGTTACACGTAGTATCTTTTATGCACCGCAATATGTTGCACTTGAAGAAGGGTTTTTCGAAGAAGAAGGACTAGACGTCGAATTACAAACAATTCCTGGTGGAGATAAAGTAATGACCTCCATTTTATCTGATAACTCAGATATCGGCCTTGTAGGATCAGAAACATCTATCTATGTAGGCGCCCAAGGTTCCGAAGATCCTATTATTAATTTTGCACAGTTAACACAAACAGATGGAACTTTTCTTGTAGCTAGAGAACCTAACGATGATTTTACGTTTGAAGATCTAAAGGATACTGATTTTTTAGGGCAACGAAAAGGCGGCATGCCACAAATGGTTGGAGAATACGTATTGAAACAGAATGAAATTGATCCACAGAATGATTTGAATTTAATTCAAAACATTGACTTTGCTAATATCGCTAGTTCTTTCCTATCTGGTACGGGTGATTACGTTCAACTATTTGAACCAATTGCTAGTCAATTCGTCCAAGATGGCAATGGTCATATTGTTGCATCTTTTGGTGAAGAATCTGGTCATGTCCCTTATACCGTATTCATGGCTAAGCAAAGTTTTCTAGAAGAGAATGAAGAAGCTGCAATTAAATTTGCTCGCGCAATATACAAAGCCCAACAATTTGTGCAAGAACATGAAGCCGAAGAAATTGCTGAAATAGTTCAACCATATTTTGAAGAAACCGACATCGCGTTATTAGTTTCTTCCGTAGAACGCTATAAAGCACAAGGTTCTTTTGCTGAAAATCCACTTTTAGATGAAGAAGAATGGAATAACTTAAAATCTATTATGGATGAAGCTGGTGAATTACCAGCAGATATTATGCATGATGAATTAGTAAACACGGAAATAGCCGAAGAGGTCATGAACGAATAAGGAGGTTTTATGCTTGAGCTTTTTGCAAATAAAGCAGATCTCACATTATTACTTTAACCGAGAAAGTTATACAAAAGCACTAAATAATATCTCATTTTCTGTTGAAGAGGGCGCATTTATTTCCTTGTTAGGACCGAGTGGTTGTGGTAAAAGTACCCTTTTATCTATTATAGCAGGTATTATTGCCCCAACTCACGGTGCTATTACGCTTCAACAACAGAACTTAATTAAAAACCGCTCAGAAATCGGTTATATGCTTCAACAAGACTACCTTTTTCCGTGGAAGACCATTCTTGAAAACACATTAATTGGACCAAAAGTACAGCAAAATCAAGATAAGGCAACCATTGAGAGGGCTAAAGGTCTTTTGAAAGAAATGGGTCTAGAAGATGTTACAGATGCTTATCCAAGTAATCTTTCTGGTGGAATGCGTCAACGTGTTGCACTCATTCGTACGCTATTAACAAATCCACAACTACTTTTACTTGATGAACCATTTTCTGCACTCGATTTTCAATCAAAATTAAAACTAGAAGATTTGGTTTCTAACTTATTAAAAAGTTATCATAAAACATCTATCCTGGTCACCCATGATATTGGAGAGGCAATTGCCATGAGTGATCGAATTTATCTCATGCGTGCAAACCCAGGTGAGATTCACCAACAATTCGAAGTTCCAGTTGAAGTTCGAAATTTAACGCCATTTGAGGCAAGAAAACACATCAAATATCAAAACTTATTTGATCGGATATGGGAGGAGTCGAATAGCCTTGAGTCAAAAGCAACAGTCCGATAACAGTCTGTTTCTAAACCATATTAAAAAGTTAAAATCCGATCGAAGGAATACGCTATATTGGCAGCTGTTTATTTTTATTGTTTTCATCATAACGTGGGAAACAACTAGCAGATTAGCTTGGATAGATCCGTTGATTTTTAGTTCACCTTCCAAAGTTGCAAGTTTATTTTTATCGAATTTAGTTGATGGCTCACTTTGGTTTCATTTACGAATCACACTTCTTGAAACAATTGCCGGGTTCGTTGTCGGAACAGTACTTGGAATATTTTTAGCGTTTTTGTTGTGGAATTCTAAGAAACTTTCTGACGTTCTTGATCCGTATCTTGTTGTACTAAATGCTTTACCTAAAGTAGCTTTAGGTCCTATTATAATTGTGGCTCTAGGTCCTGGGTATGTCTCTATTATTATGATGGGTGCGATTATCTCTTTTATTATTACAGCACTCGTTGTATACAGTGCTTTTAGGGAGGTTGATCCTAACTATTTAAAAGTTCTTCAAAGTTTTGGTGCAACAAAATGGCAATGCTTTAAAGAAGCAGTCTTTCCAGCTTCTTTCCCCGCAATGATTTCAACTTTCAAAGTAAACGTCGGTTTGTCATGGGTGGGTGTCATTGTAGGTGAGTTTCTTGTTGCCTCAAAAGGACTAGGTTATTTAATCGTTTACGGATTTCAAGTGTTTAACTTTACACTTGTGCTATACAGTCTTGTTGTTATAGCTATTTTAGCTTCACTTATGTATCAGGGGGTAGAGAGATTAGAGAAGTGGTTAATCAAACAAAATTAATTAAGTAAAAGCCGTCCTGATTGCTGAAAAGCATCTTGGACGGCTTTATGAGTCAACTAATTCTTGCACTCGTTCTAAACTATACGGTAATACTTTATCCTTCATCATAAAACTAAAAGCGGGATTTGTTCGCAATTTTTCGGGGAGTTCTTTGAATAACACTGGCCCCTCTGTTTCAAAATAACTGGCTTGTTTTGGTAATGAGTCAATCACGGCAAAATAAATATTCTTTACTACATCTTCACTTTTTCCCTTTACATAATATTGACCAATATAAGTTAGAGAATGAACCCGACCACCAGTTTCTTCTTTTACTTCTCGAATTGCAGCTATTTCAGCAGTTTCTCCTGGTTCGACTTTCCCGCCTGGAAACTCAATTCCTCTTTCCTTATGCTTGGTTAACAACCACTGTGTTTCCCATCGACAAATTACCCAGACATGTTTCGGTTCCTTTTTGAATGGGTGATCATCGAATGATAATTTAACTTCATTATGATAATAATCGTGAAATATCTTCATACTTACCGCTACCTTTATACTTGATTTCCTTCTATTGTATCATTATTTTGATCACTATGATCAATATTTGTTATTTTCCAACCTTTCTCACTGTATGTTAATTCGATCTCAATTGTATATGCACCATACAGATCACTTTCATTCTGTTGTGTGATTTTCACTTTATTTTCTTCGATACTTTCCTTTTCATACGCTTCAGATTCCATAAACCATGGTGGCGTTTCTGTTGGTATGATATATAGTCCATCTTCTTTTTCTTCATAATAATATGACACATATTCTTCTGCAATTTCTGCTGTTGTAATAGCTGTGAATTTATCGATTAATTCCGCTTTGGTCTCTATTCCATTAACTTTATATTGCTGATTAACATCTTGAACAAGAATGTCCATAAATTTATTGGTAATATCAATAAGTTCATTATGCTCTAAAACGGGTGTTTTTATTTCTTCTTGAGAACTTGCTAATCGATTCGTTTCAACATTCGTTAATATTTGCTTTTTTTCTATCTGATTATTGCTTAATTCTTTTGATGTAAGTGATTCTTTTACATTCCCATTAGTTTGTCCTTGATAAGAAAATAATAGCAGTGGAATAATTGCTGTAAAAGCAAGTATTATCTTTACTTTCTGCTGCTTCATTTTCTAACCCCCCATCTGTTGTTACTATACCTTTCCTTTTTATATGTTATATCAAACATTTTTATTCAATTAATTTATTTGCTCTTATATACTATATAAACGGCTCGCATGATGGAATAGTTTCATTTATTTTAAAGGTTGTTTTTAAAAGCTTATTGTTTATGACTAAATTAACATAGACTACGACGTAACGTTCCTTGCGCCGGAATTATCATCAACTGTGACATAACAGAATCTCCTAACCGACCCGCTACTCAAGTGAAATTGACTCCCTTTCCGCAGGCACGGCTTCAGCTAACTCGGAAGAAAAAACGCTTCCGAGTGGATCTTCAGCCCGCGCTGTTCCTGCAGGAGTCTCGCCAATTTCACTTGATACGCTAGTTTTGAAACACTGTAATAATAAGAGTATAGATTGCCTTGTTATTAATTGAAACGACAGTTAGAAAAACTAACAATTATAATACATAAGTACGTCGAAAAGATACGCTAACCAGCGAAGGAAGCAAATGGATGACACTCCTGTGGGAACAGCAAATGTTTTAGGGTGGGATGAGTAATCGCAATCCCACAAGTTGAAGATCCACTCGGAGAGCGACCTTTGCTTATCCGAGTTAGCTGAGACTGTGCCCACGGAAAGGGAATCCATTTGCTGACATAGCGTGTAAGGAAGTTTCACTATGTCACAGTTTCTATCAAATTCGTCTATTGTAAAGTAAAATATTTGCGAAAAGAGTTATTTTTAATAAGACTAATCTTAACAAGAGCGTCTTATATTTTTAGATTTCCCGCAAAACAAAGAGGCTGGGACATAATTAGCCAAAATAACGAAAAAGATTCCGATCATCTTAGGAAGATGGTCGGAATCTTTTTTTGTTGGATTATTTTCAGGATTTGTTGCACCATGCGCATGCTTAGCCGTGTACTTTCTCAAGTTCACCGCCATGAATGCAAATCCTAATTCATTTTCCACTTTCTTTTTGCCTCTTACTGACATACGAGTGAAACGCAAATTAGCCTTCAAAAATCCGAAGACTGGTTCTACATCTATTTTTCGTTTACCATAGATTTTACCGGTTTCTTTTTCTGAAAGTTGTTGTTTTGTGTATGCTTTTTGTTGTTCCCATTTTTCGTTGTAATATATCTTTCGATTCTTTCCTTCCTTTGCTTTTGTACATTGTGAGCGTAATGGACAATCCGAACAATCTTCACATTCATAGACTCTAAACGCTCGAGTGAAGTTGTCTTTACCTATCCGGTTGGAAAGATACTGGAACATTACTTTTTTGTCATTTGGACAGAGGAAGGAATCAGTCGCTTCATCATACTCCCAGTTCTTTGTGTTAAAAGGATCTTGCTTATATTTCTTTGTCTTCTCTTTTCGATACATATTGTATGTAATTAGTGGAATGCGCTCCCGATTAATTAGGACATCATCGTAATTTTGTTCACTTCCATAACCTGCATCAGCGACAATATATTTAGGAAGCTCAAAGAAGCTTTCCTCGATTTTATCTAGAAAAGGAATGAATGTGCGTACATCGGTTGGATTAGGAAATACATCATAAGCGAGTGCATATTGTCCTTCTGTCGCAATTTGGACATTATAACCAGCTTTCAATTGGCCATTCTTCATATAATCGTCTTTCATTCGCATAAATGTGGCATCATGATCTGTCTTTGAATAACTGTTACGCTCTTCAAATATGGCCATATCATTTTCGTATTTTTGTTTGCGTGTTGCATAATCCTTAAACCGTTTGCGATATTGTTTTGGTGTTTTGCGTTCAGAACGAAGTTGCTTACGTTCGCTTACATCTTCACTTTCTTCGATCTTTTTGTCGTATGCTTCAACCGTCTTCTCTAGTTTCTCCAAAACTTTTTCGAGTTCCTGGGTGGTTAGTTCTTCCATACTTTCACGTTCGATTTCTGGGATAATTTCGTTTGCTAGCAATTCATCATACATTTGATTTGATTTTTCCACCAAATTGGCACTGTATTTTTCAATCGCTTTTCGCCAAACAAACGTAAATTTGTTGGCATTTGCTTCAATCTTGGTACCATCAATAAAGATCGCTTCTTCATCAATCAGTTCTTCTTTCACCAGCTGGCATCGAAATTGCACAAAACATTGGCGTAACAGGTCTTGTACTTCTTGATTGACTCGAAAACGGTTAATTGTACGATAGCTTGGCTCATAACCTTGCGCTAACCACATCATACGTATACTATCTTTCAGTAATGCTTCAATTTTTCTTCCAGAGAAAACAGATTGCGTATAAGCACATAAAATAACCTTCATCATCATTCGTGGATGATAAGCAGGACAACCTGTTTCATGTAAGAAAACAGAAAAAGCTTTATCTGGTATTTGTTCAACTAAGTCATGGATTGTATAGGCAATATCATTTTTTTGCAATTTCATTTCTAAATCTAACGGCAAAATTACTTGATTCATGTTATAATCTTTAAACATAAGGATACCTCCGATAGTTATTGTTTCGTCACTTTAATTTTATCAGAAGGTATCCTTTTTTGCTTACTTAAATTGTTTCAATTTTATAAAAAAGTTGCACCCTCCAACCATAAATTTGGAAAGGTGCAACTTTTTATTGTTTATCTGGGTTTTGTCCCAGCCTCAATTATTGTGCTTGCGCAGTTTTCTTTTGGGATTCTGCTACTACGTCTTTTATTAAACAACGACCACGTCCATGTGGGATACACATTGGTGTACCAAACATTGGATCATAGGTTACGTCACATTTCATTTGAAATACATCATGAACCATATTGCAACTAATGATTTCTTCTGGTTTCCCTTGTACATGGACCTTTTTATCTTTAATTGCAACGATATGGTGAGCATAACGACAAGCAAGATTCAAATCGTGCAATACCATTACAATGGTACTATTATGCTTTTCATTTAATTCAAACAACAGATCGAGGATTTCAATTTGATGGGTCATATCTAAGTAAGTAGTAGGCTCATCTAATAAAATAGTATCCGTTTTTTGCGCTAAAATCATTGCAATCCAAGCACGCTGTCGCTGTCCGCCTGATAGCGAATCAACTGCCCGGTATTTTAAGTCCATCATATTGGTTGATTCTAATGCTTCATTTACTGCATCATCATCTTCACTCGACCATTTATTAAAAATGCTTTTATATGGATGGCGTCCTTGTTTAACTAAGTCTTGTACTGTCAAACCTTCTGGACTTATCGGACTTTGCGGGAGAATAGAAAGTTGTCTTGCCACTTCTTTTGTTGGCATTTTCGCAATGTTTTCTCCGTTAAGCACGACGCCACCTTCTTTTGGCTTTAAAAGTCTTGCCATTGAACGAAGTAAGGTAGATTTACCGCAACCATTTGCACCGATGAAAACTGTGATTTCACCTTTAGGTACAGTCATATTTAAATCCTCTATAATAACATCATCACCGTATCCTAGTGTTAAATCTTTCGTAGCGATCGTTTCCATTTGCAATCTCTCCCTCACGAGCGTTGCTGATTTATATCAGAAAAATAAGTAACTGTATTTCAAACTATATTGTAAGTAGTAATATTTTTATCAGTAACTCTAGTTTATTGGCTATTAACTAATTCGTCAATGATTTTGAGAATCTTTATCAATTAATTTTATCACTCGCTTCGGGAAATCCGACTACATATTACCATTTTCTAATGATAAATCAAGTATGTTATGAAGCGACACCCAGTGGATTCCATCGGTTGTTTCTAATTTAATTTGTTGTTGCATTCCATCTATTTTTTTTACTTTCCCAATAATATATAGTGGTTGATAAGGGTCAAACACTTTAATTTTAATTGTTTTGTCAAAATACGTAGCTTCTGCAACTAACTCAGAAAAAAGCATTATTTGTTGTTCATCTAAAATGGGTTTTACCTGTTTTTTTAATTCTTTTTGATGTGCTTGTAAGACTTGTTTATGTTCAGGGAGCATCATTCTGCTTGATTCCCACATCAGATTGTATCCAGGTGTTAATTTATTTGGCTTCATCTATAATCCCGCTCCTTTATCATGTCCGCCAATCTTGCCCGCTCGTACATGTGCTTGCCCTGCCTCCATAAGAGATGAAGCTCGCACAATCGCTGTAGGTCCATATTTTTGATAAATACCGTCCATCGTTTCATTTAATCTAACTTTTTCTAAAGTATCATCGAATAAAGATAACTGATAAGCATCTGCTATTTCTAACTGCGATAAAGTTATACCAATACTCCTGACAGGTAGACCGTCCCAATACTTGTGAAATAACTGTAAAGCTACTTGATAAATATCGACACCAAAGGATGTTGACGTAGCTAACTTCTTTTGACGATTAAATCCAGTTGATACTTCCGAAGCACTACCTTGTACATGGATTGAAACAGTCTGTCCTATATAGTGGTGTGCACGTGCTCGACGTCCAACTTCTTCACTTAGTTCTAGTACAATAACTTTAATCTCATCTAGTTTTTGATAGTCCCTTGGTAGTGTCATATGATGTCCTACTGCTTTTTGTTCTTGATGGGTAGTGGGTGTAACGGGACTTTCATCGATACCATTTGCTGTACGCCATAACAATTCTCCGTTTATTCCCCAGCGCTTTTGCAACCACTTCACAGGGTGATTAGCTAAATTACCAATCGTATGTAGCCCCATCTTCTGCAAATGTGCTTCCATTCTTCGTCCCACACCAAATAAATCACCAATTGGAAGTGGCCATAATTTTTCTTGTAAATTACTTTGATCTAATCGAAATATTCCGTTCGGGGATTTTTTTGCAAATGCATCACAGGCCATTTTAGCCAACACTTTGTTCGGTCCTATTCCTATTCTTGCTTTTATCCCAACATCCTCAAAAATAGTTTGTTGGATTTTTTCCGCTATTCGTTGTGGTGTACCAAATAAATGTTGACTACCAGTAATATCAATAAATTGCTCATCAATAGAGTACACTTCAATACAATCAGTAAATTGTTCTAAAATCTTTGTGATTTGATAGGAGACATCAATATACAACTGCATACGCGGTCTTACAATTATTGCTTCTGGACATTTAAGTTGTGCTTCCCATAATGTTTCAGCTGTTTTAATCCCATATTCTTTTGCAATTGGGCATGCAGCTAAAATAATGCCGCTTCTTCTGGATGGATCACCAGACACCACAAGTGGCTTATTCTGATAGTCTGGGTTTGTTGCCTTTTCAATGGAGGCGTAGAAAGATTGCATATCAACCAAAAAGATAACTTTAGACATTCTTAACATCTCCCAAAAAGAACCTACGTTCGTATGTATAGTATATACGAACGTAGGTTCTTTTATCAATGGGAATTGTTTACTCTATTCTTTTATGTAACGATCAAGTTGCTTCACTAATTGATGGCGGAGCAGCTTATTAGAGGCATTACGAGGCAAACTTTCTACTATATAAAAAGCCTTCGGGACTTTATACTTTGCTAATAATTCTCTACACTGTTGTTTTACTAAATCTAAATTCAGTTTATCTTCAACTATAATAAAAGCTACGGGAACCTTGCCCCACTTGGGATCTTTTTGACCAACAACTCCAGCCTCTTTAATTCCATCTATACTTCCTAAAACGTTTTCTATTTCAGCAGGATAAACATTCTCCCCACCAGAGATGATTAAATCCTTTCTTCGATCAACAACATATAAAAAACCTTCCTCATCAAGATAACCTAGATCACCAGTGGCAAGCCAACCTTGACGTAAGACAGTTTGATTGGCGGATTCGTTTTGATAATAACCCTTTGTCACCATTGGGCCTTTCACAAAAATTTCACCAATTTCTAATGGATTGGCTTCTTGCTTGTCATTCATCACTTTCATTTGCGCGGTAAAAAGAGCCTTTCCTGCTGATCCAATTTTTCTTAATGCTTCATTCGGACTTAAGGTTACAACTTGCGAACTCGTTTCGGTCATTCCGTAAGTTTGAAAAACTGGAATGTGTTTTTTTCTTGCCTTTTCTAACAAATAAGCGGAAGCTGGTCCTCCACCAAGTAACATACATCTAAATTCTTCTGGATAGCTTTTAGTAGCCAATTTCTCCATTAAGCGATCTAACATAACGGAAACAACAGAAACGATTGTAACACCTTTAGCCATAATCGCTTGATGAATATCCTCCACTTCAAACTTCTCTAGTAAGTAGATTGGCATACCATAAATAACGCTCTTCATTAGTAACGAGAACCCACCAACATGGAATAACGGTAAAGTTGCTAGCCATTTATCTTGCTTATCAATACCTAAATTTAAAGCAGAAGCAATTGCACTCGACCAATGATTACCATATGTATGGACAACACCTTTTGGTTTTCCTGTCGTTCCAGACGTATAAATAATTGTAAATATATCATCGAGATTCAGTTCTTTTTTTAAATCACTAGCCATTTCTGGTTGTTTTTCTACTGTTAAAAACGAGAAAACTTTTACGATATCTGAGTTCACTAACCCTTCCAAATAAGGTTGATCTTCGGTTGTAGTTATAAGATACCTAGCGTTTGCATCATCTAGTTGAAAAGCTAATTCACTTTTAGAAAGACGTGTATTGAGTAAAACAATAACTGCACCCAAATACGATAAACCATGAATAGCTATAATCATCTCAAGACTATTTTTAGAATGAATAGCAACATGTTCACCCTCTTGTACACCGAGAAATCGAAGCTTTTTAGCGAATTTTTGTGCACGGTCTCGAAGAATAGAAAATGTGACCGGAGCAATTAAAGGTGATTCAATTGCGATTTCATTTGGTGTAAGAGTTGCTTGTTTGTCTAACCAATGAGGCGTTTTTTCAATCATTACTCAATATCCCCTATCTCACGTAGTCGCGTAATTAAATCTTTTTAACACCGGCTACTTGCATAATTTCCCTTTATGTAAGAAAGAGACGAACATTTTCTTTCTCATGCTCGTCTCTTGTTTGATTAATATATTAAGGAAAACGTGGAAACTGTTTAAAGTCTGGATCACGTTTCTCTTTAAATGCGTCACGGCCTTCTTTCGCTTCGTCTGTTGTATAATAAAGCAAGGTCGCATCTCCACCCATTTGTTGCATACCTGCTATACCATCCGTATCTGCATTTAGAGATGCTTTAATAAAACGTAGCGCAGTTGGAGATTTCTCTAACATTTCTTGACACCATTGCACAGTTTCAGCTTCCAATTGGTCTAATGGAACCACTGTATTAACTAAGCCCATATCCATTGCTTCTTGGGCATTGTATTGGCGACATAGAAACCAAATTTCTCTTGCTTTCTTGTGCCCAACGATACGTGCTAAATAGCCAGCACCATAACCAGCATCAAAACTACCTACTTTAGGACCTGTTTGACCAAAGATAGCATTATCAGCTGCAATTGTTAAATCGCAGACAATATGTAAAACATGCCCGCCACCAATTGCATATCCTGAAACCATTGCTACAACAGGCTTTGGAATAACACGAATTAAACGTTGTAAATCTAAAACATTTAAACGTGGAATTTGGTCATCGCCTACATAACCACCGTGGCCTCGAACCTTTTGGTCACCACCTGAACAAAATGCATCATCTCCAGCACCTGCAAGAACGATAACACCTATATTTGAATCATCTCGTGCATGTGCGAATGCATCAATAAGTTGATGCACCGTTTGTGGACGAAATGCATTGCGTACCTCTGGTCGATTAATTGTTATTTTAGCAATTCCATCATATGTGTCATATAAAATATCGCTATATTCTCTTACACTTTCCCATTTTACTGTCATCGTTATTCCTCCATATCATTAATAAAATCTTTTACTATTGTATCAAACTTTTCCTTTTGTTCCACATGAACTGCATGACCTGCATCAGAAACAATATGTAGCTGTATTCTTTTTGAACGCTTTGCCATCTTTTTAGCAATTGTAACAAATTTATCATCTAACGCGCCCACAATGACCGAAACTGGTACAGAAATCGTTGCTAATTGATCCCACCATGAAGGTTGCTTGCCTGTTCCCATACCACGTAATGACGATGCAAGTCCCTTTTTAGATTGTGCTAAACGCTCGGTTCTTATTTCATTTTTCACTACATATGGTAACGCTTGTTGTGTAGCAAACAATGGCAAGCTCTCCCATTGATCAACAAACGCTTGGACGCCATCTCTTTCTATTTTCCCTGCCCAGCTATCATCTTTTGTTTGTCGAGCTACTTGTTCATTTGGTGAATCGAGGCCTGGTGAAGTACTCTCTAATGTTAGCGAGGCAACCTTTTTAGAATGTAAAAGTGTAAATGATAAAGCTGCCCTACCACCCATCGAATAACCAATCAGATGAACTTTCTCTATCGCTAATTGATTAAGGATCAAGGCCAAGTCTTCACAAAAGTCTTCCATACGGACAGGCTCATTGCATTTTGTTTGACCATGACCAGGTAAATCAATCGCAATACAACGATAAGAAGAAAAAGATTCAATCGTATTACGCCATGTTTTATGACTTCCAGTAAATCCATGTAAAAAAAGAAGCGGGATGCCTGTGTCTTCACCATATTCTTCTATCCAATAAGATCGATCATTTACGGTTAGGTCCATCATACTCTCCCTCCAAATGGCTAGCAATAGTTTGCCATTTTTCTTCATGCCAAGCAACATTATCGCTGCGATCGGTTTTTAATTCAATAACCGAAAGACCTTCTGTTTGATAGCTTTTTTCTAATGCTGACTGAAAGGTTTGCCAATCAGTTGGGCTTTCATATAGTCCTTCATATAACTCTACCACATGAGAAAAGTCCAAATCCATCGGTGTACCAAATAACTCTTCATAATGCGGTACGTCTTGTTTAGCCTGTGGTAAAAAGGAAAAAATACCGCCACCATTATTATTGATCAAAACAATCGTTATGTTCAAGGAATAGCGCTTTGTCATTAACAAGCCATTTTGATCATGAAAAAAAGATAAATCACCTAGCAATAATGTTACGCGCTCAGCAGAAGAAGCTGCACCTAGAGCACTAGATGTCACACCGTCAATTCCATTAGCACCCCGATTGGCTAAAATACGAATTTGTTTGTCCGTATTAAACCAAAAAGTATCCACATCACGAATCGCCATGCTGTTTCCAACGAAAAAGGTGCTATTATTTGGTATGATTTCTTCAATGTACTGGACAACATCTCCCTCTGTTATTACTTGAGAAGCACTTTTTCGCAAAACCTTTTTTGCCACACTGTTTCCTTTTTGCCACTCCTTCAACCAATTTTGATCAAAATCTGGGACAGGATTTGATACTAATCCTTGACAAAAAAGTTGGGGATCCGCGTATATCACAGTAGATTGATGACCAATAGGTTCACGATATCCTTCTGCTTCTTCTACTACGTAATGATCAATTTGCGGATTTTCCTTTAACCACAATGTATAAGGTTTCGATACAGGTTGAGCACCGAAACGAATAACAAAATCTGGTCTAAATAGATCTCTTGTTTGTTTATGCTTTAAAATAGCATCATAACTCTCAATCACATTACTTTTATCATAATCACCTGAACGTAATTGTGATAATGGATCAGCTAATAATGGTAATTGCCACGCATTTGCTAGTGCAATGATTTCCTTTTGAGCCTGTTGGTCTTCCATAGGCCCACACACAATAAGACCTTTTTGCTTCGTTAAAAATTGTTTATGTAAAGCTATTAACTGTTCCGCTGAAAGCTGTTTCTTCCCTTGTTTCACTTCCAGATGTGCTGTTTCTTTATTTTCACCCCACAAATTATCCAATGAAAAATCTGGCACTAAAGGCTCTCGAAAGGGGAAGTTGATTTGCACCGCAGCACGATTAGCTGTATTTGCAATTTTATATGCAGCTGCCGCCTTTCCTCTCACATAATTTCCCTGCTGATCTGTTAATTCAGGTAGACTCATATCATGAAACCATTTTACATAATCGCCATATAAATGTATCTGATTAATGGCTTGTGGGGCCCCTACATCTCTTAGTTCATGAGGACGATCCGCCGTTAGTATAAGTAATGGCACCCTACTGTAGAAAGCTTCAATAATTGCTGGATAATAGTTAGCTGCTGCTGTACCAGAAGTACAAACAAGTGCAACAGGACGTTTCGTTTGTTTGGCTATACCAAGTGCAAAAAAAGCAGCAGAGCGTTCGTCCATATTAATCCAATGCTTGACAGACCGATAGGCCGCAAAAGTCATGGCAAGTGGTGTTGATCGAGAGCCTGGCGAAATGACTACATCTCTCAATCCATTTTGATAAAGTTCATCAACAAAACTGGTAACGTAGCGTGTTAAACTTTCAGTATGATTCATGCATTACAAACCTCCCAAGGCTGTCAGCATCGGTGTGAACTTCATCATTGTTTCTTCATATTCCTCTTCTGGAATTGAGTCTTTTACAACACCGCACCCAGCAAACAATGTTGCTTTTTTATTCTTAACGACTGCAGAACGAATTGCTACAGCAAATTCTCCATTTGCATACGCGTCCAACCAACCAATCGGAGCGCCATACCAACCACGATCCAATGATTCAAATTCCCGAATAAAAGTCAATGATGCTTCTCGCGGTAAACCACCTAATGCCGGTGTCGGATGAAGATCACTTAAAACATCAAATATCGTGAAGCCTTCCTTGAGTTTTGCTACCACGGGTGTATATAAATGTTGTAAGTTCTTTAATGGATAAACAACTGGTTCATCGGGAATATCAATTGCTTCAGAGTAGGATTCTAATGCTCCACGAATCATATGAACAACATGATTATGCTCTTCTCTATTCTTCTTATCTTCCCATAGCGCCTGTCCAATTTTTTCATCTTCTTCTTTTGATTTGCCACGCGGTGCAGTTCCTGCTAAACACGCTGAAAATAACTGTTGATTATCAATACGTACTAATCTTTCTGGTGTCGCACCGACAAAACAATCCTGTTCTTTTTCAATCGCAAAAACAAAACTTAATGTTTGATTACTTGTTAATTCTTTTAAAATAGAAACAATAGCTGGCGCTTCAGCAAAGTCCACTTCCATTTTTCTTGCTAATACAATTTTAACCGCTTGTCCTTGATTAATTTTCTCTGTCGCTTGTTTCACCAGTTGTTTCCACATTACTGCATCGCTCTCCAATTTGTTTTTAAGAATTGGTAGCTCATGTTCTAGTTTACGTGGCGAAATAAGTATATCTTTTTGTTTTTCAATCTCGTCTCGTAACTGTTGATTCTGATCTGAGTCTTTTATTTGCAAATTAACCGTGAAATAAAAATCATCTTTGTCTTTCGTTAACAAATAAGTAGGCACGCGAAAATAGCTACCATTAAAATTATCCCATAGTGGTGTTTTGCTACTGGTAGTATCAAACGGAAAAGCACCAATCGCGATTGGACCTGTGCCAGGCTGTTCATACTCATTATAAATAATAGCTTCTTCTAAAAGCTTTTTCCATTGATTTTCAGTATTTTGATAATAATCATCATCTGCATGCATAGAAATTGCTGTTCCAGCACCAACTAAATAAAAATCGTCTGGTACGCTAGCCCAAAATAAACGATTTCCTTCTAGATACTTTGCTTGTTCAAAAAAAACATGCGGATCAACTGGATCAATTTTTTCTGTGAAACTTAGCATTTGTACAGTATTGTTATTTATCTTTGCTTTTTTTATTGCCTCATCTAATAAAAGATCTAGTTGTTTTTTTTCTATTTCAATCATGTGTGCTTACCCTCCAATAATGATAGGGGTTATCTATTAAGGCATTGATCCATAATATTACGATATATCTATTCACTATTTTTATTAACTTAAAACTTTCCCCTTTTATATTTTATGCTGTTTTTCAATCTTTCTCAACAATCATGATTATTTACCAATAATTTATTATTCAATTTGATTGACACGACTTCTTTCCTTCTCTAAACTTATAATGATATTATAGATTATATTAGCGTAATTATCAGGTTTAAAGACAAGATAATAAAAAGAATTTGTGCGTTAAACGTTAGTTAGGAGAGAAATAAGGATTATGCAATCATTACAAAATAATACCATAAAATCAACTTTGAACGAAAAACCAGGTTTTCATGTATGGTGGAGGCTACTTCGTCCACATACTTTAACTGCATCTTTTGTTCCAGTATTTATCGGGAGTATGTTAGCTATACTAGATGGCTCAATTAATTTCTTGCTTTTTTCTGCAATGCTTTTAGCTGCCATGCTTATTCAAGCAGCAACGAATATGTTTAATGAGTATTACGATTATGTACGCGGACTCGATAACGAAAACTCTGTTGGAATCGGTGGAACAATCGTCCGTGATGGAATTGCAGCCAAAACTGTATTAACTCTGGCTTGTAGTTTCTTTGCATTCGCCATGTTATTAGGTGTTTATATTTGTTTAGAATCTAATTGGTGGGTTTGTGCTGTCGGTCTGTTTTGTATGTTAATTGGTTATTTATATACCGGTGGGCCATATCCAATTGCGTCCACACCGTTTGGAGAAATTGTTTCTGGATTTTTCATGGGTACAATGCTAATCGGATTTAGTTATTTCGTACAGACAATGGAAATATCAAGTGACATGCTTTTAATTTCCATTCCTGTAGCGATATTTATCGGGCTAATTATGCTTTCTAATAACATTCGTGATTTAGAAGGTGATAAAGCGAATGGTCGTAAAACAATCGCTATCTTACTTGGGCATGAAAAAGCAGGCAAATTGCTTGGCTCATTATTTTCTATTAGTTACCTTTTAACTATGCTATTTATTGGTGTTGGACTTTTACCATTATGGTCAATTATTACATTACTGAGCATAAAGAAAGCGAAGCAAGCTATAAATGGATTTAAAGGGAAAACCACAAACGTCGAAATGATTCCAGCTATGATAGCAACGGCACAGACGAATACAATTTACGGCTTTCTACTAGGTTTATCTTTGTTAATACAGATCTTTATTCCTTTTTCTTTATAACAAGTAGTAAATATTAAACAAAAGCAGACATTGAAATTGTGTCTGCCTTTTTCATAAGAAAGGTGGTATTTAAATGGATTTAAATGGAACATTAATGCAAGCATTGGAAATGGAAGTTATGGTAAGTCAGGCAGATCTAGTTGAAATTAAAATGCCTGTTAACGAAAAAACACGCCAACCAATAGGTTATTTACATGGCGGTGCAAGTGTGGCACTAGCTGAATCAGCGGCAAGCATCGGCGCCTTATTAAATGTTGATGCGAGTAAATATAACATTTTTGGAGTTGAAATAAACGCTAATCATATAAAAAGCAAGCAGAATGGTTGGGTGATTGCTCGAGCAAAACCTGTACATATTGGTAGAACAACGATGGTATGGCAAATTGATATTATAGATGAATCAGACCAATTAATTGCTACCTCACGCTCTACAATAGGCATTGTAGAGAAACGTAATTTTTGATTGATTAAATTATTACGCTTTATTCGATTATCTGCGCTTTCGCTCGATTCGAGCTGTGTTCGCCCGATTACAGTATACAACTGAAAAAGCTGGCCTCCCTTTTCAGGGAAAGCCAGCTTTCATTTTATATTTTTTATCCTATCATTGCCTTTTTCTGATCAATCCATGGTTTAAGCTTAATAAATAACGGAACAAAAAGCACTGCTAGAATAATTCCCTTCACGACGTTAAATGGTAAGACACCAACGATAACTGTACTTAACTTCACTGTACTACTCATTGTTTCCCAGCCCATAAACCAGCTATACGCTGGTAAAATAACAAAGTAATTTAGGACACTCATGCCTAAAGCCATCACGACAGTACCAGTTGCCAAACCTGAAACGAGACTCTTATTTCCTTTAAATTTATGATATAACATCGATACAGGAACAACGAATAACACGCCAGCGATAAAGTTTGCAACTACTCCAATTGGATCTCCAGCACCTGTAAAGATTAAATATAATAAGTTTTTAATTGCTTCGACAATTATCCCAGCCATAGGTGTAAACAATAGTGCTGCGATTAATGCTGGAACTTCACTAAAGTCAATTTTTAAATATGGTGGTAAAAAAGGTAATGGAAAGTTAATAAATAATAATACTAATGAAATTGTACCTAATAGAGCAAGAATAATTAATTTTAATAAGTTTGATGATTGCGATTTAGTTGTTTGCAATCTCAATTCCTCCTTCATCTTTATCGATTCTAATCTTGATGAAGGCAGAGCAATCCTTTAGACATTATAAAAACCCTAAAACCAAATGGGGGCTTTTAGGGTTTACACATATCAAGAAATAAAGGTATATAAATATACCAAATTTTGCTCCTTATCTTCTCCCATCCAGACTTTAACTGTCGGTCCCGGATTTGCACCAGGTCCACCACTATGAAAGTGGGTCACGGACTAAAAGCGATTTAACGCTTATCACCGTCGGTCGGGAATTACACCCTGCCCCGAAGATAGAATCGATATTTAATTAATTATATTATACAATAAGTTAAAAAGTTTGTGAAGTGTTTTACATGTGTTTTTTTTCACAAAGTTCATATTTCATAAAAATACTTTTATTCATCCAAGGGATTTAAGCTTTCTTTCCCTGTCATACCTGCAATCATCGCAACTAATAAATCAATTTCTTCATCGATATCTTTAATACTCGCCGTTTCAACGGGAGAATGCATATAACGTAGCGGTAAGGAGACTAGACTCACTGGTACTCCACGACCAGTTAAGCGCATTTTGTCAGCATCTGTTCCTGTCATGCGGGGAGTCAGCTCATACTGCACGTCCATATTTAACTGTTTTGCAGTTTTCTCTAATAAGATATTCATTTTACGATTAATTGGTGCACCTTTCGCTAAAACTGGGCCACCATCTAACCGGATATCGCCATGTTTGTTTTTATTAACACTTGGATAATCAGTAGCGAACGTTACATCACAAGCAATTGCCATCGTCGGTGAAATTCCTGCTGCTGCAAAATAAGCACCACCCATGTTCGTTTCTTCATTCACTGTACTAGCCGCATAGACACCTACCTTTAAATCTTTATCAGAAAGTCTACGCAATACCTCAGCAACGATAAATGCACCTGTACGGTTATCTAAACCTCGTCCCGTTATGTACCGATCCATCAATACTTCTGGTTCGCGTTGATAAACCGCAAGATCACCAATTTGCACAAATGCTGCGATTTCTTCTTTTGATTGTGCACCACAATCTATAAAAAGATCTTCCACATCAAAGTCACCTTTTATACCACCATGATGTTGAGCGTTAACACCGATAACACCAGTGATTTTCTTGCCATAACCTAAAACATCTACCTTCATGCCAACAGCCGCTTTTGGATTAATTCCACCCATTTTATCAAAATATAAAAAACCTTGTTCATCTAAACGATTGATTACAAGTGCAATTTCATCACTATGACCAGCTAATAAAATTTTAAAATCAGCTTCTTTATTCAACACACCTATTACGTTACCTGCATGATCTGTCATGATCTCATCAGCAAAAGGCTCAACATAACGCATCCATTTTTTTTGAATCTCCATTTCCATACTTGATGGAGATGGTGTTTGTAATAGTTCCATTAAAAACTGTTGTCTCTCTTTTTCCATTTTTGTATGACCTCCTAAATAATCTATTATCATCATATCAAATTTTTTGGTAAATACTAATCTTTAACTTTAATTTTTGGATAGGAAGTGAGAAATTGCACCTTTATAAATTTTGGCAGTATTATTTTCGTTTACCTAGTTTACTACGATTACTAGCGACAGTATTCGTACTAATGTTTAGCTTTGGGCTCCTTATACACTTAATCGAACCCGAGCACTTCACTACTATTTTTGATGGGATTTGGTGGGCATTTGTAACAGGATCAACGGTTGGTTATGGTGATTATATCCCATTAAGCACATTAGGAAAAACACTTGGCATTCTTTTAATTCTAACTGGTGGAGGGGTTGTAACTTTTTATATGGCAACCATTTCGGCTACAACAATCAAACAAGAAGAGTCCCTTTCAAAAGGTGATATTACATTTAAAGGAGAAAATCATATTATCTTCATCGGTTGGAATGAACGAACAAGACAGCTACTCGAAATGATGCATAAACATCATAAGAAGGAGGAGTTTGTCTTAATTGATCATTCGCTAAATCAACTTCCCTACAAAGACCATAACCTTCATTTTATTCATGGTGATCCAACAGCTGATGAAGTCTTACAAATGGCTAACGTGCAGGCTGCTAAATATGCAATTGTGACAGCTGATCCTGCAAAAAAGGAACGTCAAGCAGATCAAACAAGCATCTTAACAACAGTAGCATTACGTGGAAACAATTCAACTATTCAAATCATCACAGAAATACTTACAAAAAGCCAGATTTCTAATGCGAAACGTGCTGGTGCAGACGCAATTATACGTTCCAATGACTTTATGAGCACCTTGTTTTATCATGAAATCTTTCGAACATCATCAGTACAACCATTCGAATTATTACTAGAAATACTATCGAATCAACAATTTTCTCAATGTGCTTTACCTGAAAAATTAGTAGGAAAAAACTTTTTAGAAGTATCCGATTACTATGTTTGCTCAGAACGCTTACTTATCGGAATAATTTCTAATGGGGAAGTGCAATTAAATCCATCTTTTGAACAACCTTTAACTGAAAAAGACACACTTCTTTTGTTAGAAGGCATGTAAAAAGGCTCTCAATTTAATGAGAACCTTTTTTACTATACCTTATAATCTTTTCTCTAGTTCTTCTTTTTCTTTTTCAAACCCTGGCTTTCCAAGCAATGCGAACATATTCTTTTTATATGCCTCAACACCTGGTTGGTCAAATGGATTAACACCTAGTAAATAACCACTAATTGCACATGCTTTTTCAAAGAAATAAACAACATACCCAAATGTATAAGCATCTAATTTAGGTAAATGAACAATTAAGTTTGGTACTTGACCATCTGTGTGTGCAAGCATCGTACCCTGGTAGGCTTTTTCATTTACAAAATCAACTGTTTCACCAGCAAGATAATTTAAACCATCTAAATCTTGTCCATCTTTTTCAATCGTAATTTCAGATGGAGATTCAAGTACATGTAAAACTGTTTCAAAAATATCACGGCGACCTTCTTGTACGTATTGTCCTAATGAGTGCAAATCAGTTGAGAAGTTTGCTGAAGAAGGATAGATCCCTTTAAAATCTTTTCCTTCACTTTCACCAAATAATTGTTTCCACCATTCAGAGAAGTACTGTAATGATGGTTCATAATTAATTAACATTTCAATTGTTTTCCCTTTATTATATAACACATTACGAACAGCTGCATATTGGTAAGCAGGATTCTTATCCATATCTGGTTCACTTAAGTCCTGCTGCGCTGCTTGTGCACCTTTCATCATTGCATCGATATCAACACCACTTGCAGCTATTGGAAGTAAACCTACAGCTGTCAAGACAGAATAGCGACCGCCAACATCATCAGGAATGATAAATGATTCATACCCTTCTTCAGTAGCCAATGTTTTCAAAGCACCTTTTGCTTTATCTGTTGTTGCATAAATACGGCCTTTTGCTTCTTCCACACCATATTTTTCTTCTAAAAATTTACGGTAAATACGAAAAGCTAAAGCAGGTTCTGTTGTTGTACCACTTTTTGAAATAACATTAATCGAAACATCTTTATCTTTTAATAAATCAAATAAGTCATTCATATATTTTGAACTAATACTATTACCAACAAAAATAATCTGAGGCGTATCTCGTTGTTCTTTAGGCAACGCATTATAAAAAGAATGAGTTAACATTTCAATGGCAGCACGTGCACCTAGGTAAGAACCACCAATTCCAACTACTAACAAGACGTCAGAATCTGATTTTATTTTTTCTGCAGATTTTTTAATTCGTGCAAATTCTTCTTTATCATAATTTTCCGGAAGATCTATCCATCCAAGAAAATCACTTCCAGCTCCTGTCTGGTTATGTAACATATCATGCGCCAATTTTACCGGTTCTTTTAAATAATCTAATTCATGTGTACCGAAGAAAGATAACGCTTTATCATATTCAAAACTTACATGTGTCATTCTTAACCCTCCATTTTTTATTAACTTTTACTATACTAAATGTACCTAAAGATACCAGTTAAATCAAGTAAGAATAATAAGTAAGTGTTAGGAATGGTGACATTGTAAAGAAAAATATCTTTTATTCATTAAAAAATACTTCGCTTCGCATATTTTCGGCAAAATTAGTTAGGCTATAGAAGAATTAAAAAAAAGGAGGAGTTTATTTGAACACGATACAACGTATTACATTACTTCTTATTATAGTTGGTGCAATTAATTGGGGACTTATCGGATTGTTTCAGTTTGATTTAGTCGCTGCTATTTTTGGAGGCGGCGAACAAAGCGGTGCATTTGCACGTGTAATTTATACGCTAGTTGGTATTAGTGGGCTAGTTTGTATATCATTGTTATTTAAACCATCTGAAGAAACAGTTGGTGCTAGAAGTCCCCAACCCGAAAAATAAATATTTAAAAAAAGCCTTTCAGAATTCTGAAAGGCCTTTTTTCTTATTTTACTTTTTGTTAAAAGATTGTGAGCGTTCTTCGGACTGTTCAATCCACTCGTTTAATTTATCTTTTAATGTGTTAAAACCAGCTTCGTCTTGTTGTTGTTGCTGATATTGCTTAAAGTTTCCACCTTGAGCTTGTGCTTTACTTGGTTTTTCCTGCTGTTTCGGTGCTTCTTCTGTAGCGCGAATAGATAGTGAGTATTTATTTTTAGCTTCATCAATAGATAAGATTTTAACTTTCACTTCATTACCTACTGCAATAAACTCATTAATGTCTTTAACAAATCCGTGTGTTACTTCAGAAATATGAACCAACCCTTGAATCTGATCATTTAATGCTACAAAAGCCCCGTATGGTTGAACACCGGTTACTTTTCCATCTACTACTTGACCTTCTACAAACTTCTCTGACATGCTAACAACTCCTATTTTTTAATCTCATTGCATCTACTATTTAGACTTATGCTTGTATTTACTATTTTCCTTACACGCAATTATTAATTTTAACATAACTGTCATAAATAGCACAATATAATTTTTATAAAAATAAAAAATGAGGTTTAATATACTTATATTAAGGTAATAATAATCTATGTAAAGGTAAGACTTTCTCGTATTCCCCCTGTAAAAGCAAAGCGCTCGTTTAGGCTTTGCTTATTTTTTTGTTCACCTCACTTTAAAAACTTTTCGCAAAGTAGACCCTATGTGTAATTTAACGTGACTACTTTTCATTTTTAAATGATTTTTAAAGAATCGAAGTTTTTTCCTAATCATGATATAATTTGTAAAATATCGATATCTTTTTAAAAGGAGGAAGTTGTATATGTCATCATTATTTGAAAAGTTGCCCAAAAGAGAAAATACCCGCTCGGTAAAATGGGATAGTGTCAAAGCATTGTACGGAGCAGAAGATGTACAACCAATGTGGGTGGCCGATATGGATCTTCCCATTGCTGAACCAATAAAAGACGCATTGGTAAACAGAGCGGAACATGCAATATTTGGATACACGCTTACCGACGATAAACTAAACCAAACAGTAAAAGATTGGCTCCTTCGTCGACATAATTGGGATATTAAAAAAGAATGGATTATTTACAGTCCTGGAGTAATTCCCACTTTACATATGGCGATCTTAAACGTAACAAATCCAGGAGACAGTGTGCTAATTCAAACACCTGTTTATCCACCTTTTTATGATATTGTTAAAAGTCATGACCGCAAGTTAGTGACAAATCCACTCCAATACAAAAATGGAGCCTACGAAATTGACTTTGATGATTTAGAAACTAAATTCAAACAAGGAGTAAAAGCGTTTATTCTTTGCAACCCACATAATCCAGTAGGAAAAGTTTGGTCAAAACAGGATTTGGAAAAAATAGCTGCACTTTGTTTACAATATGACGTATTCATTTTATCAGATGAAATACATGCTGATTTAATTTATGATGGTAACGAGCATATTCCAATGGGCACTCTTTCAAAAGAAGTCAATAATCGCACAATCACGTGTATGTCACCTACCAAAACGTTTAATTTAGCTGGATTAAATGTTTCTTATGCGGTAGTTCCAGATAAGGATATTCGAGTGGCAATGCAAAAGGAATTCAGAAAATACGGCATGACAATGTTAAATGCTATGGGAATAACTGCACTCGAGGCTGCTTATACAGATGGTGAGGAATGGTTAGAGGATCTACTGACACTCTTACAACATAATCGCAACATTCTCATAGAAGCGTTTCAAGAGCGATCAGAGATAACCGCAATCCGCGCTGAGGGTACTTACCTCATTTGGCTTGATTGTACGAATATGGGGCTTACTCATACGGACTTAAAGAAATTCATGCAAGATGAAGCCAAAGTTGGTTTAAACGACGGGATTTCATTTGGTGAAGAAGGTGAAGGGTTTATGCGTATGAATATTGCAAGCCCAACAGCTTATGTACAAGAAGGTATTAACAAAATTATAGCCGCATTAGATAAAAGATAAAGAAGAAGAGTAGTACATTGGATGTACTACTCTTCTTCTTTTTTGTTTTCTGTTGGATCTGTAGGTGCTTCATCATTTTTTGCTTCTTCTACAGTAATCAATCCACAGGCAATCCGTTCTCCTGCATCACCTGCTGGTTGCGTTACACCATCATCTTGTTTCGCATGAATAATAAGTGATGTTCCATCACCTTCGAGTAAAGATTTCTGACCCTCGACTAAAGTAGCGCCACCAATAAGTAATTCAGCTTCAACTAAGCCATCATCTTCAGCCTCAATATTAGGCATATCACCTAAATGTGCACCTTCTGGAGACATTAGTCCATGCTCTTTGTTTTCTGGGTTATAATGATTTCCCGCAGATTGGAAATCAGGTGACTCACATTTAGCATATTCATGAATATGTATTCCATGTAAGCCTGGTTCTAAACCTTCTACAGAGACTTCAACTGAGACACCTTCTGGCTTTTCGGTGAGTATCGCCGTACCTATCGCATCATTTGAGCTATTATACATTGTCACTGTCAGAGGAGAATAATCATCCTGTTGACAAGCCACTAAAGCAAGTATGCAAATCAAAAATAAACTGGATTTTTTCATCTAATAACAGCTCCTTTTCATGAAATTCGCTGATTATCAGTATATCCAGGTATGGTATTCTCTAATCAAATTGAGTTAGAAAATTAATAGATTTGTTTCTCATCTTTTGAAGTAGGAACACGTAAATCTTTTTTCTTTGGTAGCGGTTTTCCATACACCTTATTTGTTATTTTCGGAGCCCAATCAAACAAAAGCATGCCAATAAAAGCCGCACCTATAATATAAATTCCGCTTAATATTTGAGCTGTTCCTGTTGCAACTGTAGCAATAACTACTGAAAATTCACCCCTTGCGCATAAAGAAAGACCGGCTCGCAATGATACTCTTTTTGATAAGCCATACCATCTTCCACCAATTACACCGACAAGCACCTTAGAGAATACGGACCATATGAGTAAAGTCAGTAATAAAAGTGGCATCGGAAATCCTGCACCTAATTCAATAGATGTTCCAAAATATAAAAAGAAAGTCGGTAGTAAAAGATTTCGAATTGGAATAACTGCATGTTCCACTCTCTCAATCTTGCCTATTTCAGCTAACATCATGCCTGCTAAAAATGCACCTAATACTTCTGAAAGATCAAGCAATAATGCCAGTCCACCAAATGAAACAGCAATTCCTATTAGTAATGCGAATTTAAAGTCCTCGTCGTCTATTCTTTCAATAAATGTTCCAAAACGTTTGAAGAGCGTTTTACCAAGTAAAATTGCAAGTACAATAAGTCCAATAACTTTTAATAGGATAAAGGCTAAATCCGATGGAACAAATTCTCCGCCACCTACACTCATTCCAATTAAAACCGCAATAATAATTGGGGCAACTAAATCCTCAAAAATCAAGACAGCTAAAATAAATTCCGTTTCCTTATTTGCCATTCTACTTTTATCATCTAACAGTTTGGCTGTAATTGAGGAGCTTGTTGCATAAGCCACCCCACCAACTAAAAAGGCGTTAAATAAACTCATTCCAAATCCAAATGCTATAAGTGTAGACACACCAAGGCTTAAAACTACATCCAATAAACCCGATGTCCAGATTTTTTTCGCAATACTTCCAAGCCTATTTATACTAAACTCTAATCCTAATATAAAAAATAAAAGAACAATTCCAATTTCACTAACAAAGTGCAAAATTTCATTATGACTCAATTGATCAGCCAAAAGTACGCCAAATAAAATATAAAGAATAACACTTGGAAAATTTATTTTTAAACTTAAATAACCCAAATAGAATATGCCAAGTAAAACAAGACCTGCTACTAGTAAAGTTGGAAAATCACTTAGCACAACCGAATCATTCCTCTCCTTTACACAATGCTTCTAACATTGCTAATTGATCTTTTTTACCAATTGCCATCAGCACATCTCCTGGTTCTAGGATATGGTCTGCTTCCGGGATTGCAATCATCTCATCCCCTTGGACAATTCCAATAATTGTTGTACCTGTTCTATTTCGGATTTCTGATTCTTCAATTGTTTGATGTGTAATCGATGCTTTATCTGTTAAGGTGATGTAATCAATCACAATTTGTTTTTTAAACATCTTTAATTGATGTGCATTAACAGGTTGGTATGTTGCCCCCAACAATTGGGCTCCTAATTCTCTTGTTTCATCTGAAGTAAGATCCATTGCAAAATCCGCTTCATCACCGTCCACATCATCAAAAAAATATAATTCGCGCTTTCCAGTATGATGTACAATAACCACAAGCATGCTATCTTCAGCAGTCTTCAATGTGATTTTTTGGCCAATACCTGGAAGCTGCGATACAGAAACATTCATATCTCACACCTCTTATATTTTCAAAGTTATCCTTGGTTATTAGTATACCATATCAATTATTTCCCAAACAAAAAAGCTAGAATATACTCCTAGCTCCAAGTTTCTTACTCACCTAAGTGTTCTTTAATTGTATCTGAAATCCCTTGAATCGCTTGCTCTTCATCCGTACCATCTGCAGTTATTGTAACTTCTGCACCTTTAGGAACACCAAGTGACATAACACCCATAATCGACTTTAAGTTAACCGCTTTACCATTAAAATGCATTTCAACATGAGACTCATATTGTCCAGCTTTATTTACTAATAACGTTGCAGGTCTAGCGTGGATACCTGTATCATCTGTAATTTTAAATTTCTGTTCTTTCATTCTTTTCTCCTCCAATTTATAAACGTTTTCATTTATCTTTATACAAAATATTCCACTAATTAAAAACTGTGGAAGTGTTACTTAAATATATTATATACGAAAACACAATCGGAAGAAACAAAAAAACGCAATATTTATAAAACGATTTCATTTTTATTCCTCTTATATGATTAGCATAGTCACTTTTGCGAAATTTGTATTCGACTTATTGTTACGTTATTATTAATATTATATAGTGAAATGATTTATAGGAGGCAGAAAAATGAGTGTACATATTGGAGCAAAACAAGGTGATATTGCAGATAAAATCCTATTGCCAGGAGACCCATTACGCGCTAAATATATTGCAGAAACATTTTTAGATAACGCGTTTTGTTATAACGAAGTCCGTGGAATGTATGGCTATACTGGTACATATAAAGGAGAAAGAATTTCCGTACAAGGAACTGGTATGGGAGTGCCTTCAATATCTATTTATGCCAATGAATTAATGCAAAGTTACAATGTACAAAAGTTAATTCGTGTAGGTACATGTGGGGCCATTCAAAAAGATGTAAAAGTCAGAGATGTTATTCTTGCTTCAACATCTTCAACAGATTCACAAATGAATCGTATGGTGTTTAACGGCATTGATTATGCACCTACTGCGAATTTTGAACTACTTAAGAACGCATATGATACTGGTATAGAAAAAGGCTTGCATTTACGTGTAGGAAATGTCTTCACAAGTGATAGTTTTTATCGCGATAACGCTCCAGAACTATTAGAACTATTAGCAAAGTATAATGTACTAGCGATTGAGATGGAAACTACTGCATTATATACACTAGCAGCTAAATTTGATCGTCAAGCTCTTTCTGTTTTAACTGTTTCTGACCATATTATAACAGGGGAAGAAACGAGTGCAGAAGAACGTCAAACAACATTCAATGAGATGATAGAAGTTTCACTTGACGCAGCAATAAAATAGAAATCAGAAAAGGATTACGTCGTTCTCTCACGTAGTCCTTTTTTATTATCTATCGTTAACCACATAAAATTCAGGTTGACAATAGGTTGTGGATCTTTTATGATCTGTGCAGGAGGTGTCGTATGAAAAGATTAACTGCACTTGATATTACATATGGTAGTGTTTTTGTTTGTTTAATGGCAATTGGCGCAAACATAGCTATTTGGTTCCCCTTTTTAGCAATTCCGATTGGTGGCGTTTCTGTACCATTGTCATTACAAACCTTTTTTGCAATTATGGCTGGACTCTTATTAGGTAGAAAACTAGCAGTGTTATCGATATGCGCTTATATATTAATTGGTATTGCAGGTGTACCTGTATTTGCAAATATGCATGCTGGATTATTTGTTTTATTTGATTATACTGGTGGTTTTATATTATCTTATATTTTTGTAGCTTATGTAACTGGTTGGTTAACGGAAAGACAAAAAACAGTGCGATTAGGATCATCATTTAAAATTGCACTTATTGGTGTAATTATTAATTATTTAATTGGCGTTCATTACATGTATCTAGCCATGAACACCTGGCTAGGGTTAACCATTTCCTATTCGATAACTTGGCTAAGTATGATACCGTTTTTCGTAAAAGATATAGGAATAGCAATTATTGCAGCTTTTCTCATTATTAAAATAATAGATCGTATACCTAAACCAACTATTCGATCTGCCTAAAAAGCAATGCTTCTTTCTTATACAAAAAAACAGATTGATTCCGTTCAATTAATTGCTGTGCTATAATAATAGTTATAAATTTGTTAACAGCTATGAACAAATTTAAACTTAAAGGTACAAATGAAAGGATGAATATCGGTTGGCTTTGTTTGAAAATTTCCCATTGTGGGCAGCCTTAATTTCAATTATCTTCGCACAAGTGGTTAAGATTCCAATTCATTTTATTGCAACAAAAGAATTTAATCCAGGTTTAGCCTTTAGTACTGGTGGGATGCCGAGTAGTCATTCTGCAGCTGTTGCTGCTGTTACAACTGGAATTGGTATAGAGCACGGTGTGTCTTCCGGTTTGTTTGCTGCAGCTTGTGTTTTTAGTATTATTATTATGTTTGATGCTACTGGAATAAGAAGACAAGCTGGTGAACAAGCTATTATTTTAAATATGCTCGTCAAAGATTTTAATTATTTTATCGAAGAAGCTAAGGTCTGGTCAAAAAAAGAAGAATACCAGAAAAAAGAAGAGTTAAAAGAATTACTCGGGCATCAGCCCATTGAAGTTTTCTTTGGTTGTATGACAGGTATTATACTTGCACTAATAATTTATCCACTCTTTTAAAGTAAAAAGAGGTTACCTAGTATTAAATGTATAAATGTAAGGCTTAAAGATAGTTGGGATAATTATCCCAACTATCTTTTTTTATAATTTCGTAAATTTTGCAGAGTGAATTAAGAAATATTCCTTTTTAAGCAAGAAAGCCTCGCATTCAAAATTGAAGTTGATTTAGTGCTCTTTTCGTATGCATCATTGCATTTTACCTTACGTACTTGAGAGAAACTGCGACGTAACATTCTTTATATAAATTGCAATACAACAGAATTCATGCCCCGCTCCTCAAGCGAAATGGGTTCCCTTTCCGCAGGATATGCGTTAAAAGTAATACGTGGTCTACTGATCATAAATTTTAATTGTGCTTATGACAACAGCTATTCAGGTTATGCTGATTGATTGTAGCGTAGGACAGTCGACTCCTGCGGGAAAAGCAACAGCTGAAAATCCCGCAGGAAGTGCTTTTTGCTTCCGAGGAAGTTGAAGCGTTGGGTCTGCGATTACTCGACCCATCGAAAAGACTTGCCCGCGGAAAGCGACTGACCGAAGCGAAAATCAACATGGCGGTTTACGTCACAGTTGATGGTTATATCGTCGTAAGATTATTTCTGAGAAGTTGAATCATCCAGTTGAGTTAAATAATTAGTTCATTATGAAATTCCGCCAAAAAAGCCTGTATCGTAGATTCTCAAGTAATCATTGATACAGGCTTTATCTATCGATAGCTCGTTTCTCTTACTTGAAAATTCTAGCCACCGATATTCTTTAACTCTCTTTTACTTGATCTCTGAAAACTTGTAAAGATTCATTTTCATTTAAACTTTTAAGTGTTTCTTTAGCAAGTACCCCTGTTCCTTTTTCAATCAAATAAACTTCTACATCTTTCTTACCCCACTTTTGATACACATCTTCAACTGTAGGATAATATAAGTCAATTTTATTTCCCTTGATTGCTCCACCTTTATCAGCCACAACACCATATCCATAACCAGGTATATAAAGAATAGATCCTATTGGATAAACTGTTAAATCTGCAGCAATAGTAGAATATAAGTCTCTCGTTACTTCGACACCAGAATAAGTTATCCCATATTGTGGATGATCTGAAGTTTTACCAGTCGACTCAACTCCTGCTGTATAACCCGTAGCTATAACGGTTTCGCTTGGGTATGCCTCAAGATCAATCGTATCTTCTAATTTATCAGGAATTACTACCTGTTCACTAGATATATACGATTGTTTTGGTTGTTTATTATTTAATTCTTTTTTTGTTAATTCTACTTGTTTAACAGGCTGTTCTGTGATGGTTCGTGTGAGTGAATTATCATCTTCCATTCCCTCTAAAAATTCTTGTGCGGAAACATTCGTCATTGCTGTTAGCGTTGTGAGACATGCCGCAAAGAAAACAAATGTCATGCCAAATCGTCTTAAACAGGTTTTAAACCAAACCATTTTTATTACACCCTCTCTGGGTGTCAGCTTTACCAAAATGATTTGATTTTATACATTGTTTCAAAGAAAACCAGTTTATTTACTTAATGAAAGAGTTTAAACTTTCCTTTTTTGAATAAGAGCGACCAACCACCAATTTGATATAAGACTCGATTATCAATAATCTGCTTTAAAATTATTGCTTCCTTACCAAATATTTTTCTGTTATTCAGTATACTTCCGATCGCATCTTTTCTTCCTAAAGAAGCAATTGTTCCGCGGTCCTTAAAATAAAATGAATCTAATTTGGAATCACCTTTTAATAATTTCACTAAATTACTTGCACAAAGTTTAGCTTCTTGTATTGTCATTTGGGCAGTTGGAGGATATATATCACCGTCCTCAGAAAAAATCAGTGCACAATCACCTATCACAAAAACATTATCATAGCCTGGTGCTCTTAAGTCTACATTAACTTTAACACTACCCTTTTCATTTGAAATACCCGATTTCTCCATCAGTTTATTCGCACGAACACCTGCTGACCACACAAAGGTGGAAGCTGGTATCTCTTCCACTGCCCCTGCTTTTTCCACAACAATATAATCACGTTTAACCATTTTCACCTTTGTTCCTAACCGAAATTCAACACCACGCTCTTCTAAATAGTGCATCGCATATTCTCCAAGTTCAGGATCAAATCCTGGCATAACAGTCTGTTCAGCTTCAATTGCAATGATTTTTACGTTTTCCTGATCTACATCATATGTTTTACATAAAGTAGGTAGTTGATCTGTTAACTCTCCTAAATACTCTACACCTGTAAATCCACCTCCACCAACAATAATTGTTAATGGATACGTATTTGTTCCAGTGTGTGTGTATGTAGCAAACTGACTTTCTACCTGTTCTCTTAATACTCTAGCTTGATTAGCAGTTCCCATTGAAAAACTATACTCTTTTAATCCAGGTATTTGGAACGTTTCCATCTCAAATCCTAATGCCACAACAAGATAATCATAGTTCAATTCTGTCTGCAGTAAATTAATTTTCTTTTGATCTACATCAATATGCATTACAGTATCTTGAATAAATTCAATCTTACGTGGATCAATCAACTGATCAATGGCTATTTTTGTTCGCTCGTCAGCTAAGGTACCAGCTGCGTTTTCATGTAACCATGTTGTCTGATAATGATAGGCATGTTTATTAATTAATTGAATAACCGCATCATCTTTTTTTAACTGCTTTTGTAGTGTTACTGCGGTCATAATTCCTGCGTAACCTGCACCTAATATAACTATTCTCGACTTTCCCAATGTGTCACTTCCATCCTATACATTCCTTGTCACATTTTCGTAATATTTAATCTAAACTCATCTTAGATGGTTTTAGTCGATTTTTCAACCCACCTAATCACTTTATTTAAGAACTGAGATTTCTATTTTAACAATAAAGTATGTTAAAATATTTATGTCTACATATGTTTTCAATATAGGAGGAATCAGGAATGACTGATCAACACGTTTATGATATTACTATTATTGGTGCGGGACCTACCGGGCTATTTACTGCCTTCTACGGTGGACTTCGACAAGCCAGTGTTAAAATAATTGAGAGCTTACCACATATTGGCGGGCAACTTAGTGCACTATATCCAGAGAAATATATTTATGATGTGGCTGGTTTTCCTAAAATTGGAGCGCAAGAACTTGTAAATAATTTAAAGGAACAACTTGATATGTTTGATCCTTCTATTGTCTTAGATCAAGAGGTACAAGAAGTTGAACGACAAGAGGACGGATCGTTTAAATTAACAACACAGACAGAAATACATTATACAAAAACCATTATCATTACAGCAGGAAACGGTGCATTTCAGCCACGCAAATTAGCTTTAAAAGAAGCAGAGGCATATGAAAGTCGTAATCTACACTATTTTGTTGATAACATGATGAAATTCAAAGGAAAACGTGTGGTATTATTTGGTGGTGGAGATTCTGCAGTTGATTGGGCATTGATGTTGGAATCAATCGCAGCTGAAGTAACACTTATTCATCGTCGTGATAAGTTTCGCGCACATGAGCATAGTGTTGAAAAATTAATGAATTCAAATGTTCGTATTTTAACTCCTTATGTACCTGAAGCACTTATTGGAACAGATTTGATCGAACAAGTTAGAGTAAGCGAGGTAAAAGGCGATAATGAAGTTATCATTGATGTCGATGATGTAATAGTTAATTACGGGTTTATTTCGTCACTGGGTCCAATCAAGAGTTGGGGAATGGATATTGATAAAAATAGTATTGTTGTTAACCCAAAAATGGAATCAACTGTTGAAGGTATTTATGCAGCTGGTGACATTTGTACATATCCAGGAAAAATCAACTTAATAGCAACAGGATTTGGTGAAGGTCCAACCGCCATTAATAACGCGAAAGCTTATATAGAACCAGACGCTCGTGTCCAGCCAAAACATTCAACTAGTTTATTTGAATAAATAATGCCACCCATGTGGGTGGTATTTTTAGTTTGACAATGCTCTAGTTCAATAATAATGCGTGATACAAGGAAATAAATGAATAGTATGCTTCTTCTTGGATAATTTATAAAAAAGAGTTGTATCTAAGGAGGGCATACAGTGCAAGCACAAATTGATAATTTTAATAAAATAAAAACATTGCAAGAAGAAGTAGCAAAACTCCAGCATGAATATTGGATTACCTATAGTAGTATTGACACATGGCAATTTTGGTTAATGGTTATGATGCTTATTCTACCATTAATAGTACTACTTATCGCAATTGATAAAACTAAGCTATTCCTTATTTTATTCTTTACATTTAATATCCATGTTTGGTTTGCCTATATCGATTCCTTCGGTGTAAGAAGAGCTTTTTGGGAATATCCATATTCTCTAACACCATATTTTCCGTTTAGTCTGTCACTAGATGGCTCATTAGTTCCTGTCGCATTTATGCTAGTTTATCAGTGGTCGCTTAATAAAATGAAGAACTTTTATCTCTATTCGACTGGTTTGGCTGCGCTCTTTTCATTTGTCTTTAAACCCTTTTTGGTAAGCATAAACCTTTTTCATCTAAATAATGGTTTTAATTACTTTTATCTATTCCTCCTCTATTGTTTACTTTTCTTAGTTTCGATAGCTATTACAAACTTCTTTATAAAACTAAAAAAACTGCCTAATTAATAGTGTTAGTAACAATCACTATCGATTAGGCAGTACTTTTTGTATTGGACTCGTTCATATTAACAGTCTCCTGGTGTACCTTCTCGGTCTTTGGCTTTAAATGAAGAGCCACAACCACAGGATACAATGGCGTTCGGATTATCGATCGTAAATCCGCCACCCATCATGTTTTGCTTGAAGTCAATTGTTGTACCTTCAATTACAGCTATGTCCTGTTTAAAAATAGTTAATGGTATACCGTTAACTTCTTCTGTTGTATCTAAATCTTTATTAATATCATAATCAAAACCTAGAGAATAAGAAAGACCACTACATCCCCCACCTTTAACTCCAAAACGAAGGCGAACCGTTTCCTGGTCCTCTTCTTTTAACATCTCTTCTATTTGTAAACGAGCATTATCTGTAATGTTTAAGACCATTTTATTACCTTCCTTCTCCATAATCATTATCTTCAAGTATACTAATAAATAGTGATTGATTCAAATATAGTGAATGATTCACCTATTCCAAATAAATACACCTTCAATAGTAGTCTCTGCTTTTCCTTTCATCCATACATGGTTATCCAATCCCCAACGAATAAATAAATCACCACCACTTAAGTGGACTGTCACGACTTCGTCTTTAGTAGCATGACCATTAAGAATTGCAGCAACTGCTGCAGCACATGCACCTGTACCACAAGCTTGTGTAATTCCCGATCCACGTTCCCACACACGAAAGTGCATTTCTGTTTGATTTATAATTTCCACAAATTCTACATTAACACCTTCAGGAAAGCGATGATCATGTGTAATAATCGGTCCAAGATCACTTAATGGTGCTTCCTCAATATCATCTACAAAAAAGACTGCATGTGGATTCCCCATTGATATAGCAGTTAATTGTAAAGGATGATGACTAACTTGAAAATCTTCTAATACAACTTGTGCATCGTCCTCACCTATCATTGGGATTCTTTTACGGTTTAAAATAGGCTCACCCATATCAACCGTTACTTCTTCAACTAAATCTTTGGTTCCATGAACTTCAGCAGTTACATTGCCTGCTTTTGTTTCTATCTCAAATGTTTTTTGCTTAACTAATTGATTTTCAAAGGCATATTTTGCAACACAGCGAATGCCATTTCCACACGTTTTTCCCTCTGAACCATCTTTATTAAAAATACGCATACCAACCGGTGCTTGTTTACTAGGATGAATTAAAATCAAACCATCTGAACCAATTCCAATATCCTTATTTGCAACAGTAATTGCCAATTGTGGTAGACTCTTTTCATCAAGTTGTGTATCAAATGTATTAATAAATATATAGCTATTGCCTAATCCATGCATTTTCGTAAATGGTATTCTCATCGTTACCTCCACTGTTGGCTCATCATGCACCAAAGTATTTATATCTTATTATACAAACATATTCAGTGTTATGCTATGCATGTGCATTAATTCGTTGCTCGATTTGCTGATAAACCACTTTAATCCGTGGATCACCTTCACATACAAACTGATCATCGATAACAATAATAGGGTAAAATAAATTATCCTTTTGTATCTGATCAATCCAGTTTTGCTCTTTGCTATTATTTGTCTGCTTAAATATATCTACATATACATATTCAAAATCATCAAAGTTAGGAAATTTTCTAGGTACTGCTGCTTTTATCCAATCAAATGTCTCTTTAGAACTTGGGGCATTTATGCAACTCGAACATATTTTTTCTGCACCATATACTGCTATTGTAATTGACATTTCTCTCGCACCTCACTGTAACAAATTTCAATTAAAATTATTAATTCTATTTTACAAAACATTATTAAAAAGGTAAAATAGATATAACTAAAAAAGTAAATCTCCAGAATAGATTTTTGATAAAAACATGTTATACTGTTAATGAAAGTAAGAAAGGGGAAGATGGATGATGCAAGAGCAAGTACAAGAAGTATTAAACAAATTACGTCCATTTTTACTACGTGATGGTGGCGATGTTGAATTAGTAGATGTTGATGAAGGTATTGTACGTCTTCGTTTAATGGGAGCATGCGGGAATTGCCCAAGTTCAACAATCACATTGAAGGCTGGTATAGAGCGCGCATTAATGGCTGAAGTTCCAGGCGTAGCAGAAATTGAACAAGTATTTTAAAACTATAGATGATAAAAAAGAGGCTGGGACATAACTAGCCAAAATAACGAAAAAGATTCCGATCATCTTAGGAAGATGGTCGGAATCTTTTTTTGTTGGATTATTTTCAGGATTTGTTGCACCATGCGCATGCTTAGCCGTGTACTTTCTCAAGTTCACCGCCATGAATGCAAATCCTAATTCATTTTCCACTTTCTTCTTGCCTCTTACTGACATACGAGTGAAACGCAAATTAGCCTTCAAAAATCCGAAGACTGGTTCTACATCTATTTTTCGTTTGCCATAGATTTTACCGGTTTCTTTTTCTGAAAGCTGCTGTTTTGTGTATGCTTTTTGTTGTTCCCATTTTTCATTATAATAAATTTTTCGATTATTTCCTTCCTTTGCTTTTGTACAGTGGGAACGCAACGGACAATCCGAACAGTCTTCACATTCATAGACTTTAAAGGATCGGGTGAAGTTATCTTTACCTGTTCGATTAGATAGATACTGGAAAGCCACTTTTTTATCATTTGGACAACGGAAAGAATCACTCGCTTCATCATACGCCCAGTTCATTGTGTTAAAAGGGTCTTGCTTATATTTCTTTGTCTTCTCTTTTCGATACATATTGTATGTAATCAGCGGGATGCGCTCCCGATTAATGCGGACATCTTCATAATTCTGTTCACTTCCATACCCTGCATCAGCTACGATATATGTGGGAAGTTCAAAGAAGCTTTCCTCGATTTTATCTAGAAAAGGAGTGAATGTGCGTACATCAGTTGGATTGGGAAATACGTCATATGCGAGTGTATATTGTCCTTCGGTCGCAATTTGTACATTGTAACCTGCTTTTAATTGGCCATTCTTCATATAATCGTCTTTCATGCGCATAAAGGTGGCATCATGGTCTGTCTTTGAATAACTATTGCGCGCTTCAAATATAAGCCTATCCTTTTCGTATTTTTGTTTGCGTACTACGTAATCTTTAAACTGTTTGCGGTATTTTTTTGGTGTTTTCCTTGCAGAGCGAAGCTGCTTCCGTTTGCTGACATCTTTACTTTCTTCGATCTGTTTGTCGTATCCTTCAACGGTCTTCTCTAGTTTCTCAACTACTTTTTCGAGTTCTTTAGTGGATAGTTCTTCCGTACTTTCGCGTTCTATTTCTGGAATAATTTCGTTTGCCAATAATTCATCGTACAGTTGATTTGATTTCTCCACCAAATTCGCACTGTATTTTTCAATCGCTTTTCGCCAAACAAACGTAAATTTATTGGCATTTGCTTCTATTTTGGTGCCATCAATAAAGATCGCTTCCTGGTCAATCAGCTCTTCTTTCACCAGTTGGCATCGAAATTGTACAAAACATTGGCGTAACAGTTCTTGTACTTCTTCATTGACTCGAAAACGATTAATCGTTCGATAGCTTGGCTCATAACCTTGCGCTAACCACATCATGCGTACACTATCTTTCAGTAATGATTCAATTTTTCTTCCAGAGAAAACAGATTGCGTGTAAGCACATAAAATAACCTTCATCATCATGCGTGGATGATAAGCAGGACAACCTGTTTCATGTAAGAAAACAGAAAATGCTTTATCAGGTATTTGTTCTACTAAGTCATGGATCGTATAGGCAATATCATTTTTTTGTAATTTCATTTCAAAATCTAACGGCAAAATTACTTGATTCATGTTATAATCTTTAAACATAAGGATACCTCCGATTGTTATTGTGTGGTACTTTAATTTTATCAGAAGGTATCCTTTTTTACTTACTAAAATTTTCGATTTTATAAAAAAGTTGCATCTTCCAACTACCGTTGGAAGATGCAACTTTTTATTGTTTATCTGAGTTTTGTCCCAGCCTCTTTTTTTATGTTCTGAATTTCTCAATTAGTTTTTCTAACTCTTCACCAGTTTCTTGAAGACTTTCTGCTGAAGTTGTTATTGTTCTTAGAGCCGTCAACTGTTCTTCTGACGAGGCGTCAACCTCCTCAGCTGCTGCCGCACTATTCTCAAGAATACTTGCTATATAACTAATAGCTTCTACAACACTATCTTTATACGTATTAATATTTTCAATATCATTTGAAATTTTTTGAATTGATTCAACCATTCGATCATTTTCATTTGAGATTGCTTTAAATGCTTGAGAGGAGTCCTCAGCTGCTTTGTTTTGTGCTTCTGACATTTCTCTTGATGACGAAATTTGTTTAACTGCATCTTTTGACTCCAGTTGAACACTTTTAATTGTACTACTGATATTTTCTGTTGCGGAAGACGTTTCATCCGCTAGTTTTCTTACCTCTTCTGCGACAACAGCAAAACCTTTACCATGTTCTCCTGCTCTTGCAGCTTCAATGGATGCATTTAGAGCTAACAAATTAGTTTGTTCTGAGATAGCACTAATTGTGTTAACAATTTCATCAATTCGATTCATCTTTTCAGAAAGGTTCTGAATTACCTTTTCTACTGACAAAATAACAACATTAGATTGATCTGATGTATCCTTTAGAATCTCTATCTGATCCACACCGTGAAGATTAAGTTTTTGAACCTCGCTAGAATTCTCTTTTAATTGGTTTGTTTGATTTACTAAACTAGACAATTGATCTGATAAGGCTGCGGTTTGTGTATTCGTCTTTTCCGCATAACTTGAGGCCTCTGTAGCGCCATTAGCAGCACTATTCATTGCACGACTTATTTCTTCACTAGACGCCGTTGTTTCTTCAGAGACCGCACTTAATTGTCCTGTTGATTCTGAAACCGTATAAACCGAAGACCTTACGGAAGTTACTAATTCTTTGATATTTTTGACCATACCATTAAAATTTGTAGTTAATTCGCCAATTTCATCATTCGTGCTCGCTTCCATAGTCGATGAGAAATCCCCTGTGGCAACTTTACTAACCTCTTCATTAAGAAATTTAATTGGTTTTGTGAGTCTTCTGGCAAGAATTAAAGCAAGAATTACAAATAAAATTATTATAACTATTGACACAATGACAATCTGGGTTAATAATCCATCTAAAGAGGCATATGCTTCATTATCCGGAATAACTAAACCTAGTGTCCAATCCGTTCTTGGTATATGTTGATAATAAACATGTGCATCCCCATCTTCTAAGGTTACGATATCAACACCTGACTCTTGTTGTTCAATAGCACCATTTAAAGATTGCAATGTCTCATCTTCTGCTAGCGTCCTATCTAGACTATTCTCTTCATTAGGATGAACAAGAAATTGCTGATCTGAACCTGTTAAGAACGCCCATCCTGTTTCACCTGTGTCAATTGTTTTAACCATCTCTTGGAGATTACCTATATCAATATCGCTTGAGATTACGCCTTCCAGTTCTGCCGATTGATTGTAAAATGGAATACTAGTCGTAATTAATGTCGTATTAAGTGCTTCGTCAAAATAAGGTGCTGTCCAAACTATTTCACCAGCATCTGCACCTGCCGTATACCATCCTTGATTAGGATAATCATACTCCGGCGTTTCATATTCATCGGTAAAGATTACATCGTCTCCGTCTTTGTATCCATAAGGACCAAAATACTCTTGATCTTCATCATATTGAAACGGTTCATACCAAACACCCATTCCAAATGTATCCGGATTTAACGCGAGTAATCTTTCAAATAAGCTTGCATACTCTTCTTCCGTTATATTCGTACCACTAGTTCCTACTATTTCACTTAAAGATTCTCCTAAACGTTGATGACTAATTAGTTGTCCATCAATATCGTTAACAACCTCTTCTGATAAATAAGACATCTTTTCTGATATTTCCGATTGTAATTCTGTTTTTGCAAACGAATAGCTAAATAATGATAATATGATAATTGCTATTAATACAACTGGAACAAAAATCAGAATCTTCATCTGTATACTACTTTTTCTTTTCAATCTGCAACCCCCCTATTTCCTCTAATATCGACATTAATCTACAAGAATAAAGCGATTTTCGGAATTCTAATATTGATTTCGCTTTCATATAATTAATCGATTTGTAATCTTTTCTTAATACAATGATTTTTTATGAATTTTAATAATTTATTAGACTGTTTGCTAAAAGATTGTACTTTATGAATAAATTTTATGAACTCAAACATAACGTTCCTTGCGTCGGAATTATCATCAACTGTGACATAACAGAATCTCCTGAACCGCTACTCAAGTGAAATTGACTCCCTTTCCGCAGGCACGGCTTCAGCTAACTTGGAAGCAAAGAACGCTTCCAAGTGGATCTTCAGCCCGCGCTGTTCCTGCAGGAGTGTCGCCAATTTCACTTGATACGCTAGTTTTGAAACACTGTAATAATAAGAGTATAGATTGCTTTGTTATATGTAATTGAAACGACAGTTAGAAAAACTAACAATTATAATATATAAGTACGTCGAAAAGATACGCTAACCAGCGAAGGAAGCAAATGGATGACACTCCTGTGGGAATAACAAATGTTTTAGGGTGGGATGAGTAATCGCAATCCCACAAGTTGAAGATCCACTCGGAAAGCGACCTTTGCTTATCCGAGTTAGCTGAGACTGTGCCCAGGGAAAGGGAATTCATTTGCTGACATAGCGTGTAAGGAAGTTTCACTATGTCGTAGTTTCTCTCAAGTCCGTATATGGAAAAGCAACAATGTTTATGAAAAGAGTTGTTCATTAAAAAATCCCGATTTCAGTTTGGGGACTGAAATCGGGATTTTTATCATTGCTGTATTGTTAGTACACCTTTATTTTCAACTGCTAAAGGTAGCCAGTTCATTTCAGGCATAGATGCTTGCCATTCCATTAATTTTCGATCGATTACCTCTTTAGTTGTTAATGCGATCATTGTAGGACCAGCACCACTTAAAAATGTGCCATATACATCCTCTTTTAATAAATTAACAAGCTGATCATAATGTGGTATTAGCTTCTTTCGATAAGGCTGATGAAAATAATCCTTTTCCATCATCTTACCAAGAAGTCTCCAATTCCCTTGACAAATAGCAGCAACACTGACATTTGCAACACTACTAGCTTGAACACTTTCCTTATAAGCAAATTCTTCTGGTAAAACTGCTCGCGCTTCTTTTGTTTTTAATTGAAAAGAAGGGATGATTGCTAAAAATACCAAATCATGAATTGGAACGTTAATCCAATCCAAATTCTTATCATAATGTCCAATGACACAGCCACCTAATAAGGATGGTGCGACATTATCAGGATGACCTTCAATTGCCGTTGCAAGTTCTAATTTATCTTCCATTGAAAGATTTAATTGAAGTAAACAATTCGCTAGCTCAATTCCTCCCACAATAGCTGTTGCACTACTTCCAAGTCCACGTGCTAAAGGGATATCACTTGTCATTTCAACCCGAGAAGTTGGTAATTGAGCATGTCCAAATTGATTTGCAGTTTGTAATGCAATTTGATAAATTAAATTTTCTTCATCAAGTGGTAGATCATCCATTCCATCTGAACATGGAATAAACTCCCATTTATCCGCTTGATCAACTTTTAAAGATAAATATAATTGTAAAGCAACACCAATCGAATCAAAGCCAGCACCTATATTTGCAGTTGTTGCTGGCACTTTGATTAGCCAACTCATACCGATACACTACCTAAGATTACTTTCATCACAGTTTCTTCTTCATTTGGAAGTACACGTGGTTTGATATCATTATAGTCAATTGCAGTGTTAGGATCTTTTAATCCATTCCCTGTCATGACACAAACAACTTTTGAACCTTTAGGCACTTTTCCTTCTTCTAATGCTTTAAATAATCCAGCTACAGAAGCATTCGATGCTGGCTCAGCAAAGATACCTTCATTTCCAGCCATCCATTGGTAGGCTGCAATCATTTGTTCATCCGTAATTTCGTCAATAGTACCTGCTGATTCATCACGAGCTTTTAAGGCCTTGTCCCAGCTTGCTGGGTTACCAATTCGAATAGCAGTACCTACTGTTTCTGGATTTTCAAATACACGATCATGGACAATTGGTGCAGCACCACTTGCTTGATAACCCATCATTTTCGGTAAACCAGTTTGTTTCTCTTCATTGTACTCTTTAAAACCTTTCCAATATGCCGTGATATTACCAGCATTACCAACAGGAATAAATAGGTAATCAGGTGCGTGTCCTAACACATCACAAACTTCAAATGCACCAGTCTTTTGACCTTCAATTCGATAAGGATTAACAGAGTTAACTAATGTAATACCATCTTGTTCGCCAAGTTTTCTAACAATACGCAGGGCATCATCAAAGTTACCTTCAATAGAATAAATTTCTGCTCCATACATAACTGCTTGAGCTAATTTACCTTGCGCAATTTTCCCCTCTGGTATAACAATAATACAACGTAAACCTGCTCTTGCTGCATAGGCAGCCGCTGATGCGGAAGTATTACCAGTCGATGCGCATATAACAGCTTCTGCTCCATCTTCAATTGCCTTAGCCATCGCCATCACCATACCGCGATCCTTAAAAGAACCAGTTGGATTAATTCCTTCTACTTTAGCATATCCTTCAATATCATACTTTTTTGATAAGTTTTCTAATTTTATTAAAGGCGTATTACCTTCATGTAAACTAATAAGTGGTGTTTGATCATTCACTGGTAAATACTTTTTATATTCTTTTAATAAACCTTCCCATGCCATTTCTTTATTCCTCCCCATCTACACGATAATGACTAATTAAACGTTTCACAACATCTAATCCTTTTAAATTAGCTAAGCTTTTTAATAGTTGCTCTCTACTAATTTTATGTGTGACCATGACTATCTCAGCTATTTTCTCACGATCACCTGGTAATTGTAGTATTTTTGCAAAACTAACTTTTTCATCAGAGAAAACATTTGTGATTTCCTGGAACGCACCTGCTTGGTCTTCAACTTCTAATCGAATAAAATGACGCGAGAATTTTTCGCTATCACTCTTTAAATGATGATCAAATTGAGGATCAATGTACGTGTTTCCACTAATGCCAAGACGAATATTCTTAACTACTTCCATTAAATCAGATACCACAGCAGTTGCAGTTGGTAAACTTCCTGCTCCTGGTCCGTAAAACATTGTCTCACCGACAGCTTCTCCATATACATACACCGCGTTATACTCATTTTTCACTAAAGCTAATGGATGGTCTTTAGGTAGTAATGTCGGTTCTACTGTTACCTCTGCCTTACCATCTTGCATCGAAGCAATACCAATCAGCTTAATTGTGTAATCTAAGCTTTCAGCAAAATTTATATCTTCCTGTGTAATACCGCGAATACCAACCATACGAACGTCTTCTAAGTTAAGCTCCATTCGAAAAGCAATATTAGCTAACAGCGTCATCTTACGTGCAGCGTCAAGTCCATCCACATCAGATGTTGGGTCCGCTTCTGCAAAACCTAGAGCTTGAGCTTCTTCTAGGACCTCATCAAATGGCAGTCCTTCATCGGTCATTTTTGTCATAATATAATTAGTTGTACCGTTCACGATTCCCATGATTTTCTGAATATGATCAGATGCTAGTCCATCAGATAATGAACGCAAAATTGGAATACCACCAGCAACACTTGCATCATATAAAATATCACATTTATTTTCTTTTGCTAATCTTAACAACTTCTGACCATGTACAGCCATAAGGTCTTTATTAGCTGTTACAATATGTTTTTTGTTTCGAATTGCACGTTCTAACAATTGGTTCGTATCTTCAATTCCACCCATTACTTCAATGATAACATCAATCTCAGGGTTATCAACAAGGTCAGCAGGATCAATTGTTAGCCAATCTTGTTTAATGACAACATCTCTCGTTTTTTCAAGATTACTAACTAGGATTTTTGAAATTTCAATTTCACAACCTACCTTATGCTTGATCTGTTCTTGATGATCCTCTAATACTTTTACAACACCCGTTCCAACTGTGCCTAATCCACATAAACCTACTTGTATCTTTTTCAAATTAAACGCCTCCCCCTGTGTTTTTAAAAAGCACATGTGTATATCTATAGTGGACATTATACCGCTCTCCATGTACTTATTCAAGATGCAATTGCCTAAAGTTTCTGAAAAAACAGTCTTACCACTCTAAGAAAGGAATTTGATTGGAATTCGGATCAATCCCGAGACGGAAAAAGAAGCCTTTTAATTGTCTCTCATAGTTGCTTTGTTTTTCAAGTAAATCCTGATATGCATAAAAAGTTTCTTCCTTATCTGTTACGTCCATTGATGCCTCAATGAAGTCAAATAAGTGAATTGGACATAAAAGCCGAGCAAATAGTAATCGCCAACTAAAAACAGATAAAGGTTGACGTTTTTCGTATTCCGTTAAAAATAGATATACTGGATCGTTCGCTTTTGTTTGCTTCTCGTTATTTAATAAATAAGGCCGTACGTATTCTGCTAAGTCTCTTGTAGGATGATCGTAAACGAATTGATCAGAGAAAATGACATCTCGTTCAAGTTGATTGTTATACCTTTGAAATGTGATACACCCTTGATCCACCCTATCAAATCGGTGTTCTTGATTGGTTTCTTGTACATACTGTATTGCATTTTCTGTTAAACCAATCAAATAGGGAAACGTATCGATAAATAAACGGAGATACCTTGAGACAGGCCGAACTTCTATTTGCTTCTCATAATAGGCTTCAAACGTGCCTAACCTTTCTGCCCATAATGATTGCCATATACCATAGGTTGAAATATAGTTTGGGGTATAAGGATATAATCCTCCTGTTTGGTGAAATTCTGCAAGCTGTGCTGCATCTAATTCGTTATTTCTTTGTGTTTTCTTTGCTTTTAGAACAATATAGTTTTTACCGTTTTCAACAGTAATTAATTGCTCTTGTAGATTTTGAATCGGCTTCGCTATTCGAAGATAACCTTTATTAATCAAATAATCTGCACACCAACCTTGTTCCAAATGTACCACTTCTGGTTGAGTCGTTGGCACAATAAAGTATGTGTGATCCGCTGTCTGATAACCATAATAATTATCAATTCTTATCTCTTCACCATGAAAATTAGCTAGGTAATGGTTTATTATTGACATATCAATAAATCCTCTCCTTCATGCATATATATAATTAGTTACCTTAGTCTATGTAAAGGAAAGGTAGGGTTGAACTAAATCAGCTTCTTAGTTTAAGGAAATATCTGATGGGTATAGTATATAGAGATACTTTTAGAGAATGGATGGGATTTCATGAAAGATGAAAAAAATAAAACAACACTAGAAACAAAAGCTAGAGAATGGCTGATAGAAAGAGGGGTCACAATTAAAGACATAGCCGACCTTGTATATTACTTACAAAATAGTTATCATGATGACTTATCTTTGGAAGTGTGTGAGCATAATGTAGAGAAAGTATTAGGTAAACGTGAAGTTCAAAATGCAATCTTAACTGGTATTCAACTTGATGTTTTAGCAGAGCAGAAAAAACTAGTTTCTCCTTTGCAAGAAACAATTGAAGTCGACGAAAGCTTGTATGGTATAGATGAAGTTATAGCTCTTTCAATTGTAAATGTCTATGGCTCAATTGGATTTACAAATTACGGTTATATTGATAAGCAAAAACCAGGAATACTTGAAAAACTAAATGATAAATCACGCGGAGAATGTCATACCTTTTTAGATGACATTGTCGGTGCAATCGCAGCTGCTGCTTCCAGTAGATTAGCACATTCAGCAGCAAACGATGAAGATTTGGATTAAATAAAAAAATCACTCACTTGAGTGATTTTTTTATAGGAGTAAAAGTCCATCTAGATTCAGTATTTCAAATTGTTTATGTTCCAATTGTAAGTAGCTTTTTGATTAAATAAATTGACCTATATCAAGTTTTAAAATTACACAGAAAAAAACACCTCTTTCTAATAAAGGGTGTTTTGAAAAATTAGTGTTTTCTACTACAAACAGCAATGAAATGTAATGTGTCTTTTTTAGTTTTAAATGTATGAAACATTTGAAAGAACATTGGTCTATTTTCTTTTCTTATTGCATTTCGAAAAATTTTAAACGTACCAGCAAAACCTTCATCCCTAATCATTCCTTTCGGTGAAAGAAGTGTCATTGGTCCAGAGATATTATTCGTAGCGTTAAAATGCTTTTCAAATGTCTCCTTCCACTCTTTTTTTGTGAGTGGCTGAACATTAACATTTATCACTTTACGTAATTGCTCCACTACGGCATCATCTTGTTTCGTTAACATAACGTCATGTGTAAGTAAACATCCACCAGGTTTTAAAACACGATAGTATTCCGCAATCGCTTTTTCCTTCGCATTGTTTTGAAGCATTGTTAACATCGCTTCATTAATAACAACGTCAAAATGGTTATCAGGAAATGGTAGTTTCATTGCATTACCTTGTAAAACACTAATCTGCCGCTCCAAACCATGTTTCGCAATATTTAAAGTAGCCTTGTCTAAAGCTGCTTTATCCAGATCAATACCAATAACATGACAGTTATACCTTTTAACAATATCAATCATCGTTGTCCCCATATTACAAGCAACTTCAAGGACATTGCTGTCAGATGATAAATTCGATTCTTTAATTAACCACTCTGTTGCATTCTTCCCGCCTGGACGTAATCTTTTTTTCCCTAGACGAGCTAAAAACGTATGACCAACTTCTTTCTTTGACATAAGTAACACTCCTCCAATTTGATCGATTTTTTAATATCTTGTTAGTTTAATTGCATTATATTGATAATGATTATCATTTTCAATATAACATGTTAATCGTAAGCTAAAAGTGATTTAAATCACTACGAATTATTATCTGAAAAATTAAAATATAAAACAAATTCAATTAATTCATGAACAAGCAACGATTCATGCAGTTTACGGTTATAGCAGAGCAACAGGGAATGTCGGTATTGCCTGAATAACTTCTGAATATGGCCTAACAAATGTAATTACAGGCATTGGAACAGCACAACTTGATTCTGTTCCAATGCCTGTTTTCATTGAACATCAAACAGATTTGGTCGACCAACAATTGATGTAGAAGGTCTTTCAAAAACTAGTGTTAAATATAATTTTTCAATAAAATCATTGGAAGAGCTAATAGGACTAACAAAACGAGGGATTAAAATTGCGGATAGTGGCCGAAATAAGAAATACAAAGAAAACACGTAATACCATATGCATAATTACGTGTTTTCTTCGTTCTTAATATAGTTGTGATAATCACTGCGATGATTAATATTTAGAAAGGGGCGATCATCATCAAATTTGCATTCTTTTACAGTAATTTGGTTAAGAAGGTTAAAAACAGAACGCTGATCATTTTCTAATAAGTGTAATATGACTTTTTGAGTGGAATGATGGTACAAGCCAATAAGCGGTTGCAAATATCCGTTTACGTTAGGAATGATGGCCTGCTTATCATTTTCTCTTTTGTCCAATAGCTGTTTAATTATCGATTTTTCTATAAACGGTGTGTCAGTTGGAACAACCAAATACCAGTCAGCTGGTTCAGACACCATCCCTGATAATATGCCCGCCAAAGGGCCTTGGGATTGGAATGCTTCTAAATCTGTTATTATCTTAACGTTCTGATCTAAATGGAGAAACGCTTTGCACTCGGAAGATAGTGATACAATACACGTTTTCGAAACAAATGGGGCTAAAGCTTGTAAACTATGTTTAAAAAAAGCAATACCATTTCTTTCGGCAAACATTTTGGGTGAACCAAATCGTTTTGATTGTCCGCCAGCTAACAAAACACCCATAATTTTTTCATCCATCTTATTCACCTCAAGTTTTAATACTTATAAATGGTGCTTTAACTTCATTGGCAGATGACCCGAGGTTTTTATTAAGTTGTAACGTATTCACCGATGGGGAGGTAATTGCCATTAAGAAGGATCTACTTGAGAAAGAATTATTGTCTAATAGTATACTAACTCTTGAATTCATGCGTTGGGAAAATGCTCACATGCGGAAATTCCAATCTAAATTCCGGGATCTATTATTAAATGGGAAAAAGGGTGCGCTCTATTCTACACTAATTCGATTTTCTAATAGTTATGGGGTAGAAAAAAATAATGGAATTTTAATCAATATTGTTATAACAAACCAAGAGCTAGGAGATTTTTGCGCCACAACTAAAGAAAGTGTTAATCGTATGTTAAGTGAGCTTAGTCAAAAAAACGTGCTCTCAATTGATGTTAATTCCAAAATTACCATACACAATATTGCATTCCTACGAGAAACAATTGGTTGTGAATATTGTCCAATTGAAATTTGAAATATCGACTAGCTGAACCATTCCTCATTTAACTTTCTGGCTAATAGTAACCAATCATCTGGATGATAAATTGGGAAGGGATATTTTTTTTCTTGTATTGGCAGTATGGTTATTACTGCCTTTATATGTGTTAGCTGGTCAAGTAAAGCAATCTCTTCCTTTTTAGAAATCATTACTATTTTATCTTTCTTCTCCTTTTTATAACCTTCAATAAGAACAATATCTATTGGAAGGGGTGCATAAAAGGTAAGCATTTTCTCTAAACTCCAAGCCTCATCACCTACAATTTGAAAGACATTCTCACCTTGGACACCAGAAAGCATTGCGCCAGCATGTTGTTGTCGAACGCTATCTGTCTTTTCCCATCCGACAGGCATGCCACCATGACCATGATGTTTTAAAGTAGCAACCTGTTTACCTTTTTCACAAAAGTAATCAATTAACCGCAGCATCATCGTTGTTTTTCCACTATTTTTATAACCAACTACCTGTAAGTAAAACGGCAATTTTACGCCCCCTTCTATATTAACGTGGATTTTGATAGGAAGTGTCTCCATCAGGATCATCTAATAATAATATCCAGACTTTTTCTCCTGCTTGATATCCCTTTGTTCCACCTGGAAGAACAATCAAAACAGTCGCACTTCCAAGAGACGAAACAACATTAGATTTATCCAAACCGACTGGGGTAGCAACTAATTGTGTATCTTGATATGTTGTGCTAGCACGCACGTATCGATCAAATGGGTTTGGTTTTAAGAAATCTGCGCCTAGAACTGCTTTCACTGTCTTTGGAAATGGCTTTGGGTCTGATAAAAAAGTGCGGATAATTGGTCGAACAAACAGTTCAAATCCAACAAAACATGCTGATGGGTTTCCAGATAAACCAAAAAGTAATTTCCCTTCTACTTCAGCCACTGTGGTAACACTTCCTGGCCGCATTCCAACTTTGTTAAATAAAACAGTTGCTTCTAATTTACGATAAATAGCTGGTAAATAATCGTAATCTCCGACAGATACGCCACCCGTTGTAATCAAAAAGTCAAATTGGTTCAATGCCTCTTTCATCTGTTTAAAACATACTTCAATATCATCACTAAACTTTCCAAAATAAGCAGCCTTTGCTCCAACCCGCTTTAATTGTGCTTGAATCATATACGAATTACTATTACGTATTTTCCCAGGCACGAGCGGTTCATCAACTGTTAATAATTCACTACCTGTTGCAATAACACCAACTTTTGGTTGCACACTTACTGGAACATTCTTATAGCCAAATGTAGCTAATAAAGCAACCATACCAGGGTTTATTACTGTTCCTTTTTTTGCAATAACTGTCCCTTTTCCGGTATCTTCCGCTTGAAATGAAATGTTTTCATTTGGTTTTATCTTTCGTTTGATCCTAATTATAGCTTCCGTTCGTTGTTCCTTAACTAGTTCGAGCATAATCACAGCATCGCATCCAGTTGGAATCTGCGCACCTGTCATAATCCTTACCGCTTGATTATGTTGCACATGTTGCTTAAAAATACTGCCAGCACCAATTTCTCCAACAACAGATAATGTGACTGGATTATCTCTAGATGCTTCTTTCGTATCACAGGAGCGGATAGCAAAACCATCAAAAGGAGAACGATCAAATCGTGGAACATCATGATCTGCAATTATATCTTCTGCTAAATAACGTCGGTAGCTATCTTCAATTGCGACATATTCCTTCTTACCATGATAGCTATATCCCATCATTTTTTTAATTGCTTCTGATACTCGTATTAAGTCTCTTTTATTGACCATATAAATTATCCACCACTTACTGGTGGGATTAACGCAACAACATCTCCTGGTTCAATAATATCTGTATCCATTGCATACGATTCATTTATTGCAATCATAACCTGATCTAACCCTGTTACATTATACACCTCTTTAAATTTAAGCTTGAATGCCTCAACAGACTGGGGTTTCCAATCTAATTCTACTTCTGCTGTTCCTAATGACTCCTGTAAATGAGAAAACAACAAAACTTTCATCCATTAAACACATCCTTTTTAGTTGGAGCTCCTTCTGGATAGGAAACCTTACCTGATTGATCACCAATCCACGTTTCACCGTCTTCCCAGTGTTCTTTCTTCCAAATAGGTACAACCTGCTTCATTCGCTCAATCACATATTGATTAGCCCTATAAGCCGCTTCACGATGGGGTGAAGATACAGCAATCACAATTGCAACGTCAGATATTTCTAATCTTCCAATTCGATGTGTTACAGCTATTTTACTGTCTGGCCACTTTTCTAATGCTTCGTTAGCGATTTCTTCCATCTTTTTAATAGCCATCGGTATATATGCTTGATACTCAAGATAGAGTGTTTGTTTTCCTTTTGTCCACTCTCTTACCGTTCCAATAAATGTAGTAATTGCCCCAGCTTCTCTTCTTTCTACCTTATTAACAACGTCGTCTAATTGAATAGCCTGATCCGTTACCACGTACAATTCTGATGTCATTGGTAATCATCTCCTTCATCATCCTTTAAAAAGTCAACTGTACCTTCTTGATCATCTAATAGTAAGGCCTTAACTAGTTCACCTGCTTTATAGCCTACTTCATTACCAGGTAACACCGTAAGTGCGTCAGCCATTGCTAATGACGTTACTGCATTTGATTTATCTAGACCTGAAGGAACCACAGAAATAGAACCTTTTTTATACATTAATTTACTACGAACAAATCGATCAAATTTATTTGGATTTGCAAAATCTATTCCTAAATGAACAGTAACAACCTTTGGATATACATTGTCAGCATGTAAAAAACGACGAATTACTGGTTTGGTAAAGACTTCAAATCCAACAAAACAAGAGGATGGATTACCCGAAAGGCCAAATAATAATTTGCCATCAACTGCAGCAACTGTTGTAACACTGCCAGGACGCATACTTACTTTATTAAATAATACTTCTGCTTCAAGCATCTGATATATTTCAGGTAGATAATCATAATCACCAACCGATACTCCACCAGTTGTGAGTAAGAAATCTACTTTTCCAAGCCCCTCTTTTACTTGTTTAAAACAAAGCGCTAAATCATCACTAAACTGTCCTAGATTGATTGGCTCGCCACCAGCTCTTTTTATTTGCGCTTCTAACATAGTAGTATTACTGTTACGAATCTTACCTGGCTCCATTTCCTGATCTATCTCTAGTAATTCACTGCCTGTTGCAATAATACCAACTTTGGGCTTGATAATTACCGGGACAGTCTTATAACCAAAAGTAGCTAATAAGGCAACAACGCCCGGCGTAATATAGGTACCTTTTCTTACAAGTGTTTCTCCCTTTTTTGTATCTTCTCCTTGAAAAGAGACGTTCTCATCTTTATTTACCTTTTGACTTATAATGACGCGATCTTTTGTTTGATTCGTTGTAACATGTTCTAACATAATTATTGCATCACAGCCTATTGGAATGGCTGCACCCGTCATAATTCTAACTGCTTGCCCTGATTCAACTGATTGAGTAAAAACAGTACCAGCGCCTATTTCACCAATGACTTTCATTTCAATAGAATTTCCTGTCGATGCATCTGCCGTATCTGAAGCATTGATAGCATAGCCATCATATGGGGAACGATTAAATGGTGGTACATCATGATCAGCTACAATATCTTCTGCTACAAAACGCTGATAACTTTGTTCAATTGGAACCTGTTTCATAATTCCTTGTTTTTTCATAAAAGACATAATTCGATTTAAAGCAATAGATACTTTTATCGGGTTTCTGCTTTCCAATTTAATCGCCCCTTTAACCAACTAACTGGTAATAAATCTTTTTTGCTAACTCAATTGAATTTGTACCATGAATAAATGTTCTACCATCTTTAAAGAAGACAAGACGATACGATTGATAGTGTAAAACCAATAGAAAACCATTTTGACTAACATCTCCAACCTTTTCTAGATGTTTCGCTAAATCTTCTAGTGATATTTCCCGATTGTTTCGAATTTGAACGGTGTCACGACCACATAATATTTCGGTTTTTGTTTGCTTGTCATATTGTAAATAGGGATAACTTGGATTACTCCCACAAGTAGGACAATCTGGATCTTTAGCTCGATCCATTTTAATTGTTTGGAATTGATTGTGCCATAAATCAAATGTAACCAAATTAGATCGAAGTGTTTCTCTATCCTCGACGAGTAATTTCAAGACTTCCGTTGTTTGATGTGCAACAACCATTTGAACAGTAGGACCAATTATGCCAACCGCATCACATGTCGCACCCACAAGTGGAATCGCAGGTAATAAACAGTTTAAACATGGTGTTTCTCCAGGAATAACAGTAAAGCTCATCCCCGTACTACCAACGCATGCTCCAAATATCCATGGTATTCGTAACTGCTGTAGTAAATCATTTAAGATAAATCGGGTATCGAAGTTATCTGTCGCATCAATAACAATATCAACATTATCCAATAAGGGGCGTAATGTATTGCTAGTCGCATCCATCACATGGCTGTCAATATGAACTGTTGAATTGATTTGCGTTAATTTATTTTTGGCAGCTATTACTTTTGGCAAGCTGGAGCGTGCATCTTCTTCTGTAAATAACTGTTGGCGCTGCAAATTACTAAATTCGACATAGTCACGATCAATAATAGTTAAATGTCCTATTCCAGCACGTACTAAAGCTTCTGCATTTGCAGAACCTAGGGCACCACAACCAACTAATAAAATGTGTTTATTATTTATTTTTTCTTGACCTTCCATACCAATAGGCCGAAATAGGACTTGCCTGGAGTATCTATCATCCACGTTATCAACCACCTATATAGGACATTTCAATTTTTTTGCGATTCTTAACTGTTTCTTCTGTTCGTTCATCTGAATAGCGATCTGTTCTTTTTTCCCATGTAGGAACAATCGCTTCTGTTAGATCTTGATCTGTTACATTAGAGCGAATAATCTCTTTTAAATCTAAACCTTCAACAGCAAATAAACAGGTGAAAAATTTTCCATCAGCAGAAAGTCGTGCCCTTGTACATGTGGAGCAGAAAGATTCTGAAACAGATGTAATGAATCCGACTTCACTGTCTGTACCAGCATATTTATAGCGTTTAGCCACCTCACCTAAATAGTCAGGATCAACAGGTGTTAATTCGAAATATTTCGATAATTCATCATGTAATTCTTTCTTAGTAATTACTTGACTAAAATCCCAACCATTTGATTGACCTACATCCATAAATTCAATATAGCGTAAAGTAATTCCCTTATCTTTAAAGTACTTTGCCATCGGTACAATTTCTTGGTCGTTCATTCCTTTTTTAACAACCATGTTCACTTTCACACCTAAACCAGCTTCCAGTGCCTTATCAATGCCTTTTAATACTACTTTAGTAGGGACAGCTGTATCATTAATAGAATGAAAAACCTCATCATTTAAAGCATCTAAACTAACATTTACACGTTTTAATCCTGCATCTTTTAGATCTTTTGCCATCTTCCCTAAAAGTACGGCGTTTGTAGTTAAACCAATATCATCTAACCCATCAATAGCATTTAACTTTTTTATTAATTTCGGTAGATCACGTCTCAATAGAGGTTCTCCACCAGTTAATCGTATTTTTTTAACGCCTAATTGAACAAAAACGCGTGCTAATCGTTCTATTTCTTCAAAATTTAAAAGTTGATCTTTTTGCATAAAGACATAATCTTTTCCAAATATTTCTCTTGGCATACAGTAGCTGCAACGAAAATTGCAACGATCTGTTACTGAAATCCTCAAATCTTGCAGAGGTCGTCCAAATTTATCTTCTAATTGCTTGATTTTCATTAAACAATCACTCCTTAAGATTTTAAGTTATATTATACCAAGAAAACACCATTTATTAAAGTAACAAAATAATAATTTGGTTATATTTGTAAAATAAAAAACACATTATTCAGTTGGATTTACTGAACAATGCGTTTTGCAATAAAATAAGCACAACCAAAATTACAATATTCGTATAAGTAATCATCAATCGTACTTATTTTTGTATCAAAGGCAGCTTTTGGGTTTTGATCATCATAAAATCCTTTTAATCGAAGTTGTTCATAACCCCAATCACCAACTATAAAGTCGTATTTCGTTAGAATTTCACTGTAACGTTCTTCGAAAGCCTCTTGCTGAAAACCTTCTTTTACATCTTCTATAACTTCATATTGTTGTCCTGCTACTTCAATCATATTTATTCATTCTCCCTTTGTCATCAATCCTCTAACAATATTCAGTAAACCTGTTAATAGCTTGTTTATAGTTTATCATATTCTTACTTCTAAACACTAGACGCTCCTCACTAAAAAACAAACTTTTACTAATAAATTGATAATTGGTTAGTTTTTCATCTCATCTTTTACAAAAGGTCGTACAAACTATAGTTACTTGTATCCATCTATTTACAGGAGTTGAATGACATGTTTAAACGCGTATTAGTTGCCACTTTTCTACTACTATCTTTTTCGATCCCGCATACATTGGCAACGGATGCAACTGATCAAGAAGAGGATAACGAAAAAATGGCATTATTTAAAAAGACTGAAGCACTTACTCAGATCCCTTGGTATTACCTTGCAGCAATCAATCAATATGAAAAAAATATTGAGAAAGAAACGGATCCGAAAAAGCGCATTAAAATCAAGTTTTCTGAAGAAAGCTGGTTTGGCATTGCAAATCCAAGCAAAGATACAAATCCTAGTCTAATTAATCTATTTGAGGGTATTGGTAAAGATGGAAATGGAGATAATCAAGCAGACCGATCAAATGACGAAGACGTAATTTATTCAATGGCAAGTATGCTCGCAAAAGAAGGAAATACAAAGCAAGATATTAAGATTGCATTATGGAATTATTATCAACGGGCATTAACTGTTCAATCCATTATGCAAATAGCTTCTGTTTATAAAACATTTGAAACGATTAGTCTCAATGACAGCGATTTTCCTATTCCACTTCAATACAATTACAGTTATCGGAATACATGGGGAGATGCACGTGGATTTGGTGGTAGACGCATACATGAAGGAACAGATATCTTTGCAAATTACGGAACACCAGTCAAAGCAACAAGGTACGGTGTTGTTGAAATAATGGGTTGGAATAAATTCGGTGGATGGCGTGTAGGTATTCGTGACATTTATAATAACTACCATTACTATGCTCATTTAAATGGTTTTCAAGACGATTTAAAAGTTGGAGATGTAGTAAAACCAGGAGATGTGATTGCATCTGTTGGCGCAACAGGGTATGGTCCACCAGGAACATCTGGTAAGTTCCCCCCTCATCTTCATTATGGTATTTACAAAGATAATGGCTATAGTGAATGGTCTTTTGATCCCTATCCATACTTAAGTAGATGGGAAAAGGAAGCAAAAAAATAAAGTAAGAGGCGGGGACAAAACTCAGATAAACAATAAAAAGTTGCATCTTCCAACGGTAGTTGGAAGATGCAACTTTTTTATAAAACCGAAAATTTTAGTAAGTAAAAAAGGATACCTTCTGATAAAATTAAAGTACCACACAATAACAATCGGAGGTATCCTTATGTTTAAAGATTATAACATGAATAAAGTAATTTTGCCGTTAGATTTTGAAATGAAATTACAAAAAAATGATATTGCCTATACGATCCATGACTTAGTAGAACAAATACCTGATAAAGCATTTTCTGTTTTCTTACATGAAACAGGTTGTCCTGCTTATCATCCACGCATGATGATGAAGGTTATTTTATGTGCTTACACGCAATCTGTTTTCTCTGGAAGAAAAATTGAATCATTACTGAAAGATAGTGTACGTATGATGTGGTTAGCGCAAGGTTATGAGCCAAGCTATCGAACGATTAATCGTTTTCGAGTCAATGAAGAAGTACAAGAACTGTTACGCCAATGTTTTGTACAATTTCGATGCCAACTGGTGAAAGAAGAGCTGATTGACCAGGAAGCGATCTTTATTGATGGCACCAAAATAGAAGCAAATGCCAATAAATTTACGTTTGTTTGGCGAAAAGCGATTGAAAAATACAGTGCGAATTTGGTGGAGAAATCAAATCAACTGTACGATGAATTATTGGCAAACGAAATTATTCCAGAAATAGAACGCGAAAGTACGGAAGAACTATCCACTAAAGAACTCGAAAAAGTAGTTGAGAAACTAGAGAAGACCGTTGAAGGATACGACAAACAGATCGAAGAAAGTAAAGATGCCAGCAAACGGAAGCAGCTTCGCTCTGCAAGGAAAACACCAAAAAAATACCGCAAACAGTTTAAAGATTACGTAGCACGCAAACAAAAATACGAAAAGGATAGGCTTATATTTGAAGCGCGCAATAGTTATTCAAAGACAGACCATGATGCCACCTTTATGCGCATGAAAGACGATTATATGAATAATGGCCAATTAAAAGCAGGTTACAATGTACAAATTGCGACCGAAGGACAATATACACTCGCATATGACGTATTTCCCAATCCAACTGATGTACGCACATTCACTCCTTTTCTAGATAAAATCGAGGAAAGCTTCTTTGAACTTCCCACCTACATCGTAGCTGATGCAGGGTATGGAAGTGAACAGAATTATGAAGATGTCCGCATTAATCGGGAGCGCATCCCGCTGATTACATACAATATGTATCGAAAAGAGAAGACAAAGAAATATAAGCAAGACCCTTTTAACACAATGAACTGGGCGTATGATGAAGCGAGTGATTCTTTCCGTTGTCCAAATGATAAAAAAGTGGCTTTCCAGTATCTATCTAATCGAACAGATAAAGATAACTTCACCCGATCCTTTAAAGTCTATGAATGTGAAGACTGTTCGGATTGTCCGTTGCGTTCCCACTGTACAAAAGCAAAGGAAGGAAAGAATCGAAAAATTTATTATAATGAAAAATGGGAACAACAAAAAGCATACACAAAACAGCAGCTTTCAGAAAAAGAAACCGGTAAAATTTATGGCAAACGAAAAATAGATGTAGAACCAGTCTTCGGATTTTTGAAGGCTAATTTGCGTTTCACTCGTATGTCAGTAAGAGGCAAGAAGAAAGTGGAAAATGAATTAGGATTTGCATTCATGGCGGTGAACTTGAGAAAGTACACGGCTAAGCATGCGCATGGTGCAACAAATTCTGAAAATAATCCAACAAAAAAAGATTCCGACCATCTTCCTAAGATGATCGGAATCTTTTTCGTTATTTTGGCTAGTTATGTCCCAGCCTCTTACTTCTTTTTTATTTCGAAGCCCTAACAGCATGCATAATACTTGCTGCTAAACCTCCCCAAATAATGACTACACCTATAACAAACATTGTAATAGCAGCTCCAGACATGAGTCTTTCACTCCTTTCCTTTCATTATTTTACTATTCTTTCGGCCACTTTTTGGTTGTCATTAATGCACCAAAGAACATGGCACCAATCGCAACTACCCAACCAAAGTTAAATAAAAATTCGATTGGATATCCGCCATAAGCTTCTTTGATATCTGTTTGTAAGTTTTGTAACATCATATAACCAAGTACAATTGGCGTAATGACACTTAGACAAAATCTCCACCAAGCTCCAAGTCTTATATCTGATACATCATTTGCATATGCTTGTAAATCTTTCAGAGAACGCGCAAACCAAGCAATTGCAACAACTTCAAATAATCCAGCTAACGCTACTCCATAATTATTAATAAAGTAATCCACTGTATCAAGAAGATTTAAACCACCTTGATTAGCGTAGAATAACGATATAATTGCTGCAAGTCCCCCACCAATTGTTACTGCTAAACCACGTGAGATATTAAATTTTTCTTGGACACCTGCAATATATGTCTCCGAAATAGAAACGAGCGATGATAATCCCGCTAATACTAAAGAACCAAAGAATAAAATACCGAAAAATCCGGATGCTGGCATTTGACTAATGATTTCTGGAAAGACCATAAAAGCAAGACCAACGCCACCTGTAGCAACGTCAGAAACCAATTGACCTGTCTCATTTGCCATAAAACCTAATGCCGCAAAAACACCAATACCAGCTAACAATTCAAATGATGAGTTAGCAAAACCAGTAATAAATGCATTATTTGTAATATCTGCTTTTTTCGGTAAATAAGAAGCGTATGTGATCATAATTGCAAATGCAATTGATAAACTGAAGAATATCTGTCCATATGCCGCCACCCATACTGATCCATTGGTAATCATTGACCAATCTGGAGCGAAAAATGCTTCAAGACCATCCAAAGCGCCTGGTAATGTAATAGCGCGAATAACTATGATGATGAAAGTAACAGCTAATAACGGAATGAAAATTTTATTTGCAACTTCAATTCCCTTTTTAACACCCTTACCAAGAATGAGAAAAACAATTGCCCAAACCGCAATTAATGGAAATAGAACCGCTGGTACCATTGAACCAAAAGTACCTGCCTCTGCTACTTGTAAAAAATCTCCTACGAAAAAGCCTGTAGGATCATCTCCCCAACTTTGTCCAATTGAAAAATAAGCATACATGATTGCCCACGCAACAATAATTGGATAATACGTTGAGATAATGAATGAAATAGCAATTTGCCACCAACCTATCCATTCCATTCCTTTACTGATTCGTTTAAATGAACGTGGAGATGAACTACGATATTTATGGCCTATTGTGTACTCCATAATTAACAATGGAATACCTGCTGTTAATAAGGCGAATAAATATGGTATAAAAAAGGCTCCTCCTCCATTTTCATATGCTGTTGCAGGGAATCTCCAAATGTTTCCTAAACCAATTGCTGATCCCATTGCCGCAAGTAGGAAGCCTATACGAGTTCCCCACTGAGACCGATTTTCCATAAAAACTCTCCTCTCAAAATGAACACATCCCCATTAACAATAGAAAATTATAAAATTGCACTAAAATAATACATACTTTTTAAATATGTACGTTTTAAAATGGAATGTTTCAAATTTTTATTTTTTTCTGATATTTACTGATTATAACGAGACTGCTTGCTTCTGTCAAAGGAAGATTTATGAACATTTATTGAATTTAATTATCTAAACTTCCTCATCAAAAAAAAAAAGGGCTAATCGTCGACTCTTTTAAGTTTGGCTATACGTGATAAACTACATTACAGCCTCTAAAAAAGGCTGCATCCTTTTTTTATTACCGAATAAACATATACTCCGGCATAACATTACTTGCGTCGGAATTGTCATCAACTGTGACATAACAGAATCTCCTGACCCGCTACTCAAGTGAAATTGACTCCCTTTCCGCAGGCACGGCTTCAGCTAACTTGGAAGCAAAGAACGCTTCCAAGTGGATCTTCAGCCCGCGCTGTTCCTGCAGGAGTGTCGCCAATTTCATTTGATACGCTAGTTAGGAGAAATAAACAACAATATTCACTATGAAGAATTAGGTTATCTAGGGAATGAAGCAAGTTTGAAGAAAAACAGTAATTGTAATGTAGAATATAAACAATTGATAAGCTTGTCTAGCTAAAGTGTCATTATTCCATACTCAATCATCATGTAGATTCTGAACTAGCTTTGGAAATATACGTAGACTCCTGTGGGAACAGCGCGGGCTGAAGATCCACTTAGTAAAGCGCTATTTGCTTTACTAAGTTAGCTGAAGCCGTGCCCACGGAAAGCGAAGTATATTTCCAAAGCGGTATGTTATGTCGCAGTTTACCTCAAGTGAGTTAGATCAAACGCATTGATGATTACCCTAGAAGCGTGAAGTCAATTTTTTTTGGATTGCTAGACTTCCTTGTTATACAAAGGTTTAAGGGCCTGTTTTACACTGCAAAGGTTAAGTAATTATTAAAAAAATAGAAAAAACGGATCATTTCAATGAAATGATCCGTCCTACATCTTTTAACAGATTATGCTGTTTTCTTATTGTTTGAAATAACAACTAAAAAAGCAATGACTAAAATAGTTGCTAATGTAGCTACTAATCCAATACTTACTAGACCTGTTAAACCTAAAACAAGATAGCCAATACCAGCCGCAAATGCACTAATAAAAGCATAAGGTAGTTGTGTTAAGACGTGGTCAATATGATTTGAACCTGCTCCAGTCGATGACAAAATCGATGTATCAGAAATTGGTGAACAATGATCTCCAAAAACAGAACCAGCTAGTACAGCAGCCATTGCTGGCAGTATTAGATCCACATCAGTTACCACAGCAATCTGTGCGGCGATTGGAAGCATAATTCCGAATGTCCCCCAAGATGTACCTGTTGCTAAAGCCATAAATCCTGCCACTATAAATAGTAGTAATGCTAGATAATTTGGACTTATAGCAGCTTTTTCCACAAGTTCAGCTAAATAAGCTCCAGTATTTAGGCGGTCAATAATTGTGCCGATCATCCACGCTAAAATTAAGATATATATTGCTGGGAGCATTGAACGTATTCCCTCTTTATAAATAGAAAAGAAAGTTGTTTTTGGATGTTTTTGAAAGCCATAAAGAATGGATGCAAAAATTACTGCTAATAAACCACCAATAAAAAGTGATAAGTTAACATTCGTATACTCAAATAGTCTAAGAAGAGTAACTTGTCCCTGTATCTCTAAATATCCAGTCATTAGCATTGCAATGATCGTACCAATTACTAGTAATCCGATAGGTATAATCAAATGCATAATCTTACCACTTTCATGTGCACGTATATCCGATTTAAGATCCCCAGCAATATTCCCTTTGGCTTCATCAAATAATTCGCCAGTTTTAATAGCTCTCGTTTCATGCTTCTTCATAGACCCTACATTGATATTAAATAGTGCTACTAAAAAGACGAGTAAGATTGCAGCAAAAGCATACATATTCATCGGGACCATTTTCACAAATGCCTCTAAAGGTTGATATGTTGTTACATCATTTGCTATAAAGATTCCACCTATTGTTCCAATAATATAGGCACCCCAACTTGAAATTGGTGTAATGACAGTTATAGGTGCAGAAGTAGAATCAATAAAATATGCTAATTTAGCACGTGATACTTTATGACGGTCCGTTACAGGACGCGCAACTTGACCAACAGCTAGGCTATTAAAATAGTCATCAATAAATATTAAAATACCTAAAAATGAAGGAAGCAATTGTGCACCTCGACGTGATTTAACCTTCTGAATTGCCCAGTCGCCAAACGCTTTACTACCACCAGATGCGGTCATAAAGGCTGTAATGATTCCTAATAGTAGTAAGAATGATAATAAATATAAGTTCCCTACTTCAAAACCACTTTCTGCCTGATAGAAAATGTTTCGAAAAGCGATGCCCACTTCTTTGATTGTTTCAACTATATTAAAGTTTTGAAGCATTAGTGCTCCCACAATAATTCCTGCACCTAATGATAACAAAACTTTTCTAGTAACTAACACTAGTACTAACATTAACACTGCTGGAATTAAGGAATAAATTTCTCCTTCCATTTGTTAACCTCCCATTGTATTTGATTAAAAGAAGTAAAACCTAGTCTTGATATAGAAAACATAAAAAATCAGCAATAGCAACATTAACTATTACTGATTATAGGCAACAAATTTCTTTAGCGCTTTGTTGCCCTTCTATTTTTTTAAAAGGATAGGTTACTTTTTTCAATTCTTATCTACAATAGTTTACCAAGCAACAAACTTTATTGCAAGGGGTCAATTGGAACAGATAAATTAGTATTATCATCTTTGTTTGGACTGTAATATTGTGGAACGTCTCCATTATATCCACCACTACCTATTGGAATTTCTTGCTCAATTCTAGCGGTCTTTGTTCCAAATGGAATTATGGTACGAATTTCGACTTCAATATGTACAACCGGTTCAATATGTACGCTATTAATTTGCACGTCACTAACTTTTGTTTCAACTTCTGTGTTCACGTAACCAATTAACTCTAAATTAACAGGTATTTTGGGGCCTAAATTAGCTAGTAACGGCAAGCCTAATACCTGCCCAAGTGGAATCTCTATTAAATTTGATTTATCTTGTATTGCTTCAATTGTTGTTTGTTCCTCTGACTCAATGTCTACATCTAAAGGTGCACTTGTATCAGGCACAATACCTCTTTCAAGCTGGTGTATAAAATTCTCCACCCTATACTGGATATTCCTTTGTACTCTATTTTCCATAGCTGCATTTATTTGATAACTTACGACTTGACCACTATCGTCATATTGAAAGTCAATAAGGTTTTCAACTTCTAAATCTTCATTTAACTTTTTATTTACAGCGATCCCCATTGCCATATTCGCGTAATTCTCATTACGTGTTTCAGCAATTTCTAATAAAACGGGTTTAATGCCCCTATTAACAATTACAATACTGGCCAACGTTGCGATAACAAATAATATCGTAGTAATAAAAAGAAGATGTCTACTAGAAGGTGATATGTGTAATCTTTTATGGTTAGTTTTTCTTCGCACAAAAATCCCCCCTAGAAAACAATATGCTGTTCAATGGGAGGATAGTATTCAAAATGCATTTAAATATTATATTCAATAATCATAACATCCAATGCAACTGATAAATCAAGATCGTATGGTGTTACTTCTATGTTATTTTCTTTTAGTACCCGAACTATCGGTCGTTCTTGTAAAGGTGTATTTTGTTTAACGACAATTGCTGTCCGGTTGTCACTTAATTGTACTGTAACTCCATTGGGGTAAATAGCTATTGTTTCCCGAAAAGTTCGAACCATTTCTTGATCAAATAGCGTACCACTACCAGCATATAATATCTCTAAGCCTTCCTGAGGCAACATTGCATCGCGATACACTCTATTACTCGTTACAGCATCAAAAACATCTGCTACACCAAGAATTTTCCCGAACTGATGAATTTCATTGCCTTTTAATCCTCGGGGATATCCCGATCCGTCTAATCGTTCATGGTGTTGAAAAGCGCAATGAGCAACCAATAACGGCACTGAAGAAGATTGGCGTAAGAATTCAAACCCCATTTCTGGATGTGCTTGAATAATAGCAAATTCTTCTTCCGTTAACTTTCCAGTCTTATTTAAAACGCCTTCTGGAATAAATACTTTACCAACATCATGAAGCATAGCTCCAAGACCTAGGCTTTTAATTTTTTTATTATTCAGTTTCAATTCATTAGCAAGTGCCAACGAATAAATGGTCACATTAACGGAATGTGAAAATACATAATCGTCGCTAATAAATATGTCTGACATAATAGATAATACTTCGTCATTTCTCTGTATTTGATTGACCATTGTGTTAACCAAGTTGTCCATTTTTACATTTGTTTTTTCAAGAAGAAATGCATTCTTACCAAATCCCTGATTTCGATAACCTGCAAATGATTCTTTCACAGTTTGGATCGCTTCCAATCGTAATTCATCCGGAATCGGCGAGTTGATCATGATATCTTCAGTAAGGGCATCCTTGATATATACATATGTAATACCTAATTGCTTTAAACGTTGAATCATAGAGAATGTTAGCTTTACATTCTTTTGAATTAGGATTTTACTTTTACCATTATAAATAGGCTTAGCGAGTTCACTACCCTCTTGAATTGATCTTGTCGCGACTAGTCTCATTACGATCTCCTTACTCATTACGAAGTCTTTCGTTATTTAATCAAATACTATCAGACTTTCCAACAATTATCTACATAATATGATAAAAATTTTATATTAATTATTATCCCTTAGCGTCTTAACAAGTAAATCACGGATGAACTCAGGCATAAAGAATTTTTTTGACTTTGAACGCGCTATTTCTGGTGAAAGATGCCCAAAAGTAAACATATCTGCTGTAGCAAGCGTATACGTTTTCTTCGGGTCAATGGGACTATTCCCAAAGCTTACTTCGTTTAGTCTTTCTTCGCCATCCTCATCCATCCCTGTTTTTATCTCTAACCCTGCATAAATCATCTTACCTATTACTTTTCCACGAAATCCAAATCCCTGAACCTCTAATTCCTTGTAGGCTTTAGTTAAGTTTACACGGATTACTTCGATTAGTTGTTGTCCTTTTAATGTTACAACGCAAGGATTAATTGGATGAGGGCAAATGCGATGAATATCAGCATAAGTAACACGTCCCTCAGGTAGTGACTCTAATAATAAACCAGTATTTAACATTGCGATATCAGCTTTTGTCCAATCTAACAATGTTTTTGTCAAATCCTTAATTAAAGTGGTTTCTTGATCCCAATTTACGGCTAATGGTTTTGTTAGCGTGGTGATCGGCTGTTCTAAGCGTTTATTTGCAATTGTTGTCTGCTGATCAACAAGTTTTTGTGTATCGCTATCTTCTTCTAAATGGTCAATTTGAGTCGCATACGCTTGTTTATTAATCACCTGTTGCAATTGATGGTCCCATGTCAGGATAATCTCTCCTACATAGTGACCATACTTTCCAGCTGCGGTTAAGATCGATTTATTACGAGTGTATCCATCTCGAAATAAGTGGTGTGTATGCCCACCAATTATCACATCCACAGTTGGATAATGGTCAGCAATCCACTCATCTTCATTAATGCCTAAATGAGATAAAAGTATAATAATATCCGTTTCATCTTTTAATTTAATTAACTCCCTTTCTAATACCTCAAACGGATCCTCTACTTGCCAACCGAGCGGATTATAAAAGGCATGAAATGGAGCTGTTAGTCCAATAACACCTACTTTTACTCCGGAAAGTGTTTCAAATTGATCAGTCGCCTTAAGCCAGTTAGGATTTGCACCATCCAAACTAGACAAATTTGCACAAACAACAGAAAATTCGGCATCATCATATAGTTGAAATAAATCAGCATGCTCCAATGTAATGCCTTCATTATTACCTAGCGTTGCAAAATCATACTTTGCTTGATTTAATAACGCAACATTTCCTTGCCCAAGTAGAGCTTCCGATATGGGATGAAATCGATCCATATGATCTCCATTATCAAATAACCAATAGGATTGTTTTTCACGAATTCTTTCGGCTCTTTTATTGTTTAGAAAACGTGTTATTTTAGGCCAATTTTCGAAATGGCTATGTAAATCGCTTGTATAGTAGAAAAAAATATCTTCACTCATCTATAACCCCTCTATTCTATCCCTTGCCAAATCAATCGGATACTTATAATTAATAATAAGGCCCTTAACAGGAATTCAACTGTACCGCTCTTCATTTGTTGATTTACTTTTGCACCAAGTATACCACCAAACCACGCACCAGCTATAAACAACCAAACATATTCCCACATGATATTTCCTAACATTATATGTGCAACAGAACTTGAAATGCTTGTAAAAAGTATCATAAACATGGATGTTGCTGTTGCCGTATGAGCGGGAAAACGGAAGATTAATACCATAATTGGAACCATTAATGATCCCCCACCAATTCCAAACATACCAGAAAGCGTACCCACTATAAAAGCAGCAGAAAACCGGCAAAAATTGAAAATTGATATGTATATGTTTTCTGATAGACTTTTGTCGTTCGATTTATTTGCCAACGTTTATTTGTTGTCACTGGTTCTGTTGTTTTCCTAAAGAAGAATAAGCCAAACATACATAGCATAATTATTCCTAAATATATTGAAAATCTCTCCGAATCAAAGAATTGATTGGTCCAAGATCCAATAATTCCACCTGGAACACTACCCATAACGAAAAGAAACCCACTTCTAAAATCAATTCTTTCTTTTTTATAATATGTATAACTTGATGAAAAAGCCGTGAAAATCATAACTATTAGTGATATACCTACAATATGCTGTGGACTTGCCCATTCAAAGCTTAAGAGAAATTTATTTAATATTAGTAAAATTGGTACTAGTATTACACCACCACCAAGTCCTACAATACTACCAACAAAGGTAGCTACGAAACCAATTAGAATGCAAATAAGAAAAAACATTCGTTCACAACCGTTCTATTTAATATAATCTTTTTCCTATTTCAACACTATTTATAATCAATTAAGAATACATATCCTTATTCATTATATCTGAAAATTTTAAAAGAAAAAAGAGCCCGAATTAACGGACTCTCTAGCTATTACTATTAACCAATTGAGCCTTCCATTTCAAAGCTGATTAGACGGTTCATTTCTACGGCATATTCCATAGGCAATTCTTTCGTAAATGGTTCAATGAATCCCATTACGATCATCTCAGTCGCTTCTACTTCGGAAATACCACGACTCATTAGATAGAAAAGTTGTTCTTCTGATACTTTAGAAACTTTCGCTTCATGCTCTAATGAAATATTTTCATTAAGAATTTCATTATAAGGAATAGTATCAGATGTTGATTTATTATCCATGATTAACGTGTCACATTCAATGTTTGAACGTGCTCCGTGTGCTTTTCGTCCAAAATGAACAATACCACGATACGTCACTTTTCCACCTTGTTTTGAAATGGATTTCGAAACAATTGTTGATGACGTATTTGGAGCTAAGTGGTGCATTTTCGCTCCAGCATCTTGGTGTTGCCCTTTACCTGCAATAGCAATTGAAAGGGTCATACCACGAGAACCTTCACCTTTTAAAATAACAGCTGGGTACTTCATTGTTAATTTAGAACCAATGTTTCCATCTACCCACTCCATTGTTGCATTTTCATCACAAATTGCACGTTTTGTTACAAGATTATAAACATTATTAGCCCAGTTTTGAATCGTTGTATAACGGCAATACGCATCTTTTTTAATAAAGATTTCTACAACAGCACTGTGTAGTGAGTTAGTTGTATATGTTGGTGCTGTACAACCTTCTACATAGTGTACGGAAGCACCTTCATCTACGATAATAAGTGTACGTTCAAATTGACCCATATTTTCTGAGTTAATACGGAAGTATGCTTGTAATGGTGTATCGACCTTAATACCTTTAGGAACATATATAAATGATCCACCAGACCATACAGCAGAATTCAATGCTGAAAACTTATTATCTGCAGAAGGAATAACTTTACCAAAATATTGTTTAAACAGATCTTCATTTTCTTTCAATGCAGAATCCGTGTCTTTAAAAACAATACCTTTGTCAGTTAATTCTTGTTTCAAACTGTGATAAACCACTTCAGATTCATATTGAGCAGAAACACCAGAAAGATACTTCTGTTCTGCTTCTGGAATTCCTAATTTATCAAAAGTGTTTTTGATCTCTTCAGGTACTTCATCCCATGTTCTCTCAGAACGTTCTGATGGTTTTACGTAATACGTAATTTCATCAAAATTCAATTCAGCTAGATCTCCACCCCATTGTGGCATAGGCATTTTATAAAATTGTTTTAAAGCTTTCAAACGGTAGTCTAACATCCATTGGGGTTCTTCTTTCATGTTCGAAATTTCTTCCACAACTTTTTGTGTTAACCCTTTTTCAGTTCGGAAGATTGAAACATCACGATCATGAAACCCATATTTATATTCTCCGACTTCCGGTGCGTTTTTAGCCATTATTAAACCCCTCCTGTTCAAGTAGTTTGCTTAACTAAACTAGAAAATAAGCATTTGCTAGTTTCAACGTTATGCTTCCTCTTGTTCTTTAATACCTTTTTCCATTGCCTTCCAAGCTAATGTTGCGCATTTAATTCGTGCAGGAAACTTTGCAACACCTTGAAGGGCCTCTATATCACCAAATTCATGTTTCTCTGTGTCAACATCTTTTCCTAACATCATGTCAGAAAACATTTGTGACATTTCTAATGCTTCGTTTACTGTTCTTCCTTTAACCGCCTGTGTCATCATTGATGCAGATGATAAGCTAATAGAACAACCTTCTCCGTCAAATTTAGCATCTTTCACTTGATTGTCTTCTACTAAAAGATGCAATTGAATTCGATCACCGCAGGTAGGGTTATTCATATTAATTGTTAATGACTCTTCTTCAAATGAACCACGATTTCGCGGATTTTTATAATGATCCATAATTACCTGACGATATAATGTTTCCAGATTATCAAAAGACATCACCAAAAAACTCCTTCGCTTTATTTAACCCAGTAACGAAACGATCCACGTCATCAGTTGTATTATATAAATAAAAACTTGCACGAGCAGTTGCTGTGACTTCTAACCACTTCATTAGCGGTTGTGCACAATGATGCCCTGCACGTACTGCTATACCTTCAGCGTCTAATACTGTTGATGTATCGTGTGGATGAACATCATCTAGATTAAACGTAATTAATCCAGCACGTTCTTTTGGACCATATGTTGTTAAACCATCTATTGTGCGAATTTGTTCCATTGCATACGTAACAATTTTATTTTCATGTGCTGTAATTTCATTTAAACCAATATCTTGTAAGAAATCAATCGCTGCGCCTAAACCAATTGCACCTGCAATGATCGGTGTACCAGCCTCGAACTTCCAAGGCAAGTCCTTCCAGGTTGAATCGTAAAGATTAACAAAATCAATCATCTCTCCACCAAATTCTACTGGTTCCATTCTTTCAAGTAACGCTTTCTTACCATACAATACGCCTATACCTGTTGGACCACACATTTTATGACCTGAAAATGCATAAAAATCACAATTAATATCTGTAACGCTAACTTTCATATGTGGTACTGCCTGTGCACCATCTACAAGTATAACCGCACCATGTTCATGTGCAATTGTAGCAATTTCTTTAACTGGATTAACAGTTCCTAAAACGTTGGATACATGCATTACCGCCACTATTTTAGTCTTACTTGTTATAGTCTGGCGTACATCATCTAATGTGATTGTTCCATCAGACTGAAGTGGTATATATTTTAGTTTAGCACCTGTAGATTTAGCCAACTGTTGCCATGGAATGATATTACTATGATGTTCCATGTAAGTGATAACAATCTCATCACCTTCAGAAAGATTAGTACGACCATAACTGTTAGCAACTGTGTTAATTGATGTAGTCGTACCTCTTGTAAAGATAATTTCTTCTGTTGATTTTGCATCAATAAATCCTCTTACTTTTTCACGAGCGCCTTCATATTTATCAGTTGCACGCGTACCAAGGGTATGAACTCCTCGATGGACATTTGAATTATCTAGACGATAATAAGCATTAATTGCTTCAATTACCTGTAATGGCTTTTGCGATGTTGCAGCAGAATCAAGATATACTAAAGGACTTCCGTTAACGTTTTGATCTAAAATCGGAAATTGTGAACGGACAGCTTTTACATCCATCAGTATACTTTCCTCTCAATAACTTCAGTTAATTGTTCTCTAACTGCTGCAATTGGTATTGCATTAACAACAGGTGCTAAGAAGCCGTGAATTACTAAGCGTTCTGCTTCTCTTTGCGAGATACCTCTACTCATAAGATAATACAATTGAATCGGGTCAACACGACCTACTGATGCAGCATGGCCTGCTGTTACATCATCTTCATCAATTAATAAAATCGGGTTTGCATCTCCTCGTGCATCTTTGCTAAGCATTAAAACACGGGATTCTTGTTCAGCATTTGCTTTTGTACCACCATGTTCAATTTTTCCGATACCATTAAAAATGGCAGAGGCACTATCTTTCATTACTCCGTGCTGTAAGATAAGTCCTTCTGAACGTTTTCCATAATTGACAATTTTTGCAGTAAAGTTTTGGATTTGATCTCCGCGTCCAACTGATACTGCTTTAGCATAAGAGAAGGAATTATCTCCAATCAAATGCGTTATATTCTCTGAAACCGTATTACCATCATTCATTTGACCTAATGCCCATTCAATCTTCGCGTCACGATAAGCAATTCCACGTCGATTCATATAAACGGTAGTACCATGTGCAAAGTTATCAACAGAACCAAAAGAAATAGATGCATTGTCATGTGCAATTACTTCTGCTACAACATTTGCAACAGTTTCTTCATCTTTGTTAAAAGAAATATAGTTTTCTACATATGTTAGGGAACTATTTTCTTCTGCTACAACAATAACATGATTAAATAAAGCAAAATTATTATCTTCTTGCCAAAAAATTGCTTGAAGAGGTTCTTCAACAACAACATTTTTGGGTACATAAACAAAAATACCGCCATTCATTAATGCTGCATGTAGAGCTGTTAAACGATTTTCGTCAAATGCAACAGCATCTTTCATATAATATCTTTGAACTAGTTCCGGATATTTTTGTAGTGCAGTGAAAATGTCAGTTAAGATAACACCTTGATCTGCTAATTTATCTGAAATCATTTCATAAGCATTATATTGATTACGAAGGATGACTAAATTATGATCATCTTTATCCGTATCAACGAATACTTTGATATCATCTGGTAAATCTTTTAACGAATCAAGTTTATTTATTTCAGCTTCTAAATTAAATTTCGTAAAATTCCATTTAGATATATTCGTTTTATCAGGTCTTGGCATCTCCAAGTTCTTAGAAATTTCTAATGCTTGGGTGCGAAATACCTTCATCCATTCTGGTTCGTTTTGTTTTTCAGAAAACTGTTCGATATATTCTTTTTCATATGGTTGCTTCGTTTCAATAGCCATGTAATCCCTCCTTACTATTACGCGTTGTTACCAACGGTTTCTTCTTCAATGCCTAGCTCTTTTTTAATCCAATCATAACCTTCAGCCTCTAAGCGTTTAACTAATTCTGGTCCACCAGACTTAACAACACGTCCTTGCATCATTACATGTACATAATCAGGTGTAACATAGTCTAAAAGACGTTGATAATGTGTAATAATTAGGCAACCAAAGTTTTCATTGCGTAATTTATTAATTCCTTTTGATACAACTTTCAATGCATCGATATCTAATCCAGAATCAATTTCATCTAATATACCAATCGCAGGTTTTAACATCATTAATTGAAGAATTTCATTACGTTTCTTCTCTCCACCAGAAAAACCAGTGTTTAAATAACGTTGCGACATATTTTTATCCATCTCTAAGTAGTCCATTGAACTATCCATTTCTTTAATAAACTTCATTAAAGGAATTTCGTCTCCTTCTGCACGATGTGCATTAACAGAAGAACGTAGGAAATCAGATGTTGTAACACCGCTAATCTCACTTGGATACTGCATCGCTAGAAATAGTCCAGCTTTTGCACGTTCATCAACTTCCATTTCTAAAACATCTTCACCATCTAAATGTATACTACCACTAGTTATTTCATAATTAGGATGCCCCATGATTGCTGATGCCAACGTTGATTTACCAGTACCGTTCGGCCCCATTATCGCGTGGAATTCGCCACCTTTAATCGTTAAATTAACACCTTTTAATATTTCTTGATCTTCAATTTGAACGTGAAGATCTTTAATTTCTAGAATAGATCCTGCCATTTCGATACCCCCAAAAAAATTATTATTTATGTTGTGTGGAATGAACAATATAATTTTTATTCATTCTCAGTTTATTCTCATTACAATCTTATACTATTTCGAATCTATAATCAAGATTTTCACTCATAATTCCAACTTGTTTTCAAACTTTTTCTTATTAATTGTATTATAATGAAGAAACTAATTTACATGTTTCTATTCTATTATAACGCAAACATCCCTTGCAAATGTATTCGCAAGGGATCTTAATATTTTTCTTTTATTAACGATGCACTTTTCGTTTCATCTCTGTTACTGCTTTCAAGCCATTTCGATGACTTTTCTCTCGTGCTCTTTCAATTTCTAAACGTTGATTTAGTTTTCTTTCGTATTCAGCGAATCCTAAACCGTGATTTAATTGCATCGCCTTTTCCATTTCACTTGTATAAGTTAAAGCTAGATTATCCATGGTTTGTTAAAACCCATCCTTTCTTTATTTGAACAAATTTATTATATCATTTGTAAGATGATGTAACAAAAGAGTTGACAAATCGTTTGGACTAATAAATAACCTTTTCGCTTCACCTATAGAATTGAGTTTAAAATTAGTTAAAGTACATCAAATATTCTTTGAATTCATTTGAATTTCTCGAATTATTCTTCTGATCCACCAACAGCAATTACTTCTCCATTATAATTTTCTGTAATGAAATTTTGAATTTCCTCTGATTGCAAAACTTCTACTAATTTATTTAAGTTTTCATTATTCTCATCTTCTGCATTTGCAACCACAATATTCACATATAAAGAATCATCACTTTCAATAAACAAAGCATCGTCTACTGGTGATAAATCTGCTTCAATTGCATAGTTAGTATTAATTGCAACTAGTACATCTTCTTCACTTTGGTATGTTTCAATTAAAAATTCAGGATTTACATCTGCTGAAAAAGTTAAATTTAATGGATTATCAACAATATCATCAACAGTCGCTTCTGATTTTTTAACGTCATCAGCTAATGTTATTAGACCATTTGATTCAAATAAAGAAAGGATACGACCATGATCTGGTACATTACGACTAATAACTACTTCTGTTCCTTCTTCAATGTCATCAATACTTTCAATACTTTGAGAGTAAACACCCATTGGTTCTAAATGAACGCCACCTAAATTAACAATATCATAGCCCTTTTCTTCAATTTCAGTTTCCATGAATGGAACATGTTGGAAGTAGTTAGCATCAATTGTGCCATCCACTAAATCCTGGTTTGGTAAACTATAATCTGTATATTGTTCGATTTCTAATGTTATACCTTCTTCTTCTAATAATGGTTGAGCTTCCTCTAAAACTTCAGCATGTGGCACACTTGTTGCACCGACCTTAATCACATTGTCCTCTGAATCTCCGTTTCCACATGCCGCTAATATAATCCCAACAGATACTAACAATATTAATGTTACAAGTTTTTTCATTTTGCATTGCTCCCCTTTTTTTGTTTTATATATAATTCCCAACATAGTGGGTATTATTAACGGTTACCTTTTATCCATTTTATTGGTGATCGCATCACCAATAAATTGGAAGATGAATACAATTATTACAATTAAGACTGTACAAACAAAAACAACATCAAAGTCTCTACGCATAAATCCATGGAAATAAGCAAAGTCACCTAAACCACCTGCACCTATAACTCCGGCAACTGCGGTGTAACCAATTAAGGCTATAGCTGTTACCGTTAAACCTGAAACGAGTGCTGGAGTGGATTCCTTTAACAACACTTTATAAATAATTGTTGTTGTTTTTGCACCCATTGATTTAGCTGCTTCTACTACTCCCTTGTCCACTTCTCTTAAACCTATTTCCACCAACCTAGCATAAAATGGTGCTGATCCAATAATTAAAGCTGGCAAAGCCGCATTGGGACCACGTATCGTTCCAATTAGAAAATCAGTAAATGGAATAAGTAATAATATCAAAATAACAAATGGAATCGCGCGAAAAACGTTAACGATTGACGATACAATGAAATTCAATAGTTTATTTTCCCAAATGCCGTCATTCGCTGTAAGATATAATAATAACCCTAAAATAACACCAAAAATTAAGGTTCCAATTAAAGCAAGCATTGTCATATAGAATGTTTCACCCATTGCAAATAATAGATCCATCCAGTCAACGTTCGGAAATGGATTAGTTAGCATTATTTTTCACCTCCACTTCAACAGATGTAGAAGTAATAAATCTTAGTGCTTCTTCTATTACTTCTTCTTCACCTATTACATTCACAAATAAGGTACCGTAAGCCCCTGCCTGCGTTTGCTTAACGTTACCGTGCAAGATATTTACTTCCACATCAAACCTTTTAGCAACTTGACTTATAACAGCTTGATTTGCTGTTTCACCAACAAAGTGTAAACGTAAAACCTTTCCTTTTGTAACAGACTTTATTAATGTTTCTTCTGTAACTTCATCATCCGGTTTCCCCATAACTTGTTCAACAAATTTCTTCGTAACACCCTGTTTCGGATGCGAGAAAACCTCTACTACATCACCTTGTTCAACAATTCTACCTTCTTCCATTACTGCAACACGATGACAAATCTTTTGGATAACGTGCATTTCATGTGTAATAAGGATAATAGTTAAACCAAGTTTTTGATTAATATCTACTAATAAAGAAAGAATAGAGTCTGTTGTTTCTGGATCAAGTGCTGAGGTTGCTTCATCACACAAAAGTACTTTTGGATTGTTAGCTAGAGCTCTTGCTATGCCAACACGTTGCTTTTGACCACCGCTCAATTGCGATGGGAATGCATCTTCTCTGCCTGTCAAACCAACAAGTCCAATTAATTCATCAACACGCTTATAACGCTCTTGCCTTGATAAACCAGCTATTTCTAGTGGTAAGGCAATATTATCTCGAACTGTTCTTGACCATAACAAATTAAAATGTTGAAAAATCATTCCAATTTCTTGACGTGAAAGTCTTAATTCATTTTTAGATAATGACGTTATTTTTTGATTGTCAATAATTATATCGCCAGTTGATGGTTCCTCCAGTCGATTTATTAAACGGATAAAGGTACTTTTACCAGCTCCGCTATATCCAATTACACCAAATATTTCGCCTTTATCTATATTTAAACTTAAATCATCTACTGCTTGAATAGTTGAAGATTTGGTTTTATAAACTTTTGACAAGTGTTGAATTGATATCATACTATTCCTTCTTTCTACACAAATTAAAAAACACGACTTTCTGTTCAAGAGAACAGAAAGACGCGTTTTTGGCTGGCGAATATAACTTTCCTGTTCTCTCATCTGCCAAAGCAATTGCTCTGCAGGAATTGGCACCTTTTTAAACACAAATAAATGTTTAACGGTTGCCGGGTTTCATCGGGCCAGTCCCTCCACCTCTCTTGATAAGAGATAATGTATGTAATTATTTTAACTAAATGTAATTTTAGCATATGCTAATAATCAATGTCAACATATTTTAACGCCATAAAATGTGTTAGAATAATAGCAATATTCTATTAAAAGGATGATTTAAATGTTAGCACCAAATTTTGTATTACCCTATTTAAATAAAGAAGGTAATTATCATTTACACGATGACCTTGGCAGTATCATTATTCTTACTTTTTGGGCTTCATGGTGCCTAGATTGTAGCATCGACTTACCAAAGAAGGAACAACTTTACCGATCACTAGACAATCCAAAAGTGAAAATGTTGACTATTAATGTTACAGGTAGAGAACGCGATCAATCAGCAGCTGTAGATTTCACTAAAGAATTTTTGGAACAGCCAACTTTAATGGATAAAGGAACAGAAATATATAACTTATATCAATGTCAGGGTGTTCCAACTACTGTATTAATTGATTCAACCGGAACTATTTATAAACAATTTAATGATAAAGCCAATTTCTTAGATATCGTTACAGCAGTAGGTAATATCATGCCTAAATGATAGGTTCAGCGATTTGAATGTAATAAATTATTTAACTTACCTAACGATTCGAACGAGTATATTTTACTCGGCTCTCCATTATTGGTCATCAATAGACAAGGAACACTTTCTATTCTTTCTTGTTGCATCACCTCAGGAAATAAACCTGCATTTAGCTCATAAAATATAACAGCTCCATTTGAAGCTTCTTCAATTTCTTCTAGTATCCTTCTCGCTAAATGGCACGTTCCACAAAAAGGGGTATAAATAAAAATCATTTTATCTGGTTGCACTACTGTACGTATTGTTTCACGCGTTATTGGTATCATATTTCCCACCTTACATAAGATAACTAGGGTTTACAGTAATTCCTCTACTTAATAATGCTGTCGCTAGTTCTAATTCTGGGGTTGCTGCAACTTCTCTAAAAGTCTTGTCAATAAAAATGTGTATTGCGTGTGGTAATTCTATTGATAATTGCTTTCGTAATTTATTACCCGAATGGTCTTCATCAACCAAGATAAAAACGTCTCGATTGTCTAAGTCATAATCTAGTATTAACTCTTCCATCTTCTCAACACCCAGCGTCCCATTTGTACAAATTATCGTAACTGATTCGTCAATTAATTTTTCGATTTGTTTTTTATCTGTACGTCCTTCAACAATAATGATCTTTTTAGTATCATTTGAAGACATGAGCTTCACCTACTTTACTAATTAACGTTATTTACAAGTAATCCCTTGTTACTGCATTTGTAACAAGGGATTATAACTTATACTGTCTGTAATATTGTATGAAAAAGGAAAAAAAACATGCAATAATTAATTATTCGTCATCTTCAATCATTGCTTGGTATTCTTCTGGAGTCATTAATGCCTCAATCTGAGATGAATCACTTGGTTCTATTACAACCATCCACGCTTTATCATATGGAGATTCATTAACAAATTCAGGACTATCATCGAGTTCCTCGTTTACTTCAACCACTTTCCCGCTAATTGGAGCATATAACTCAGAAACAGTTTTAACAGATTCTACACTACCAAATGGCTCATCTGACTCTATATCGTCACCTTCTTCAGGTAATTCTACAAATACAATATCACCTAATTCGTCTTGCGCATGGTCTGTTATACCAATTCGTACTTTATTTCCTTCTACTTTAACCCACTCATGTTCTTCGGAATAACGCAAATCTTTTGGTAAACTCACTCTAACTACCTCCATAAATGTATTTTAAATTAACCTATTTCCAAGTCTGTTCAAATTCTTCTAGTTTAAATCCTAGTGTAACCTTTTCATTATCAGTTGTTAATGGTCGTTTTATAAGCATGCCATCAGAAGCTAACCAGTCCAATTTCTCTTCATCCGTTGCATCCAATAACTTATCCTTTAATCCAAGCTCTCGATACTTTAAACCACTTGTATTAAAAAACTTTTTAATTGGCATGTCACTTTTAGATATAATCGAACGTAATTGTTCTTTGGTTGGTGGGTTTTCTACTATATGTATTTCAGTATACGCAGCTTGTTCTTGTTCAAGCCATTTTTTTGCCTTTTGACACGTACCACACTTTGGATATGCATAAAAAGTAATCGTCATTGTATGTCACTCCTTTATTTCTAGTTTATCATAATAACCTCTTTTAATTGTTATAAACCCTGATTATTTCCTATTAGTATATAAGAAAAATGCACACCTGACTAGTAGTATGCCTCTAAATCATCACTGTATAATTTCATTAGTAATGGTGACATTACAAATGCACAAATTAAAAGGAGGACACCACATATGCAACAGCAACAGCAACAGCAACAACAAGCAACAAATATGAACCCTGCTCAAACTGGTCAAATTATGCAACAACCACCTACTGTTGTATCTTCAAAAGACTTATTATATTTAACTGACATGATGTCATGGAATTTAAATGCAACAAAAAAGGCACATTTTTTTGCTGAACAATGCACTATCCCTGAGCTCAAATCTGCTTTGGAACAAGTCTGTCAGATGCACCAAAAACATTATCAAAAGATTTTACAACATACAAATCAACAACCAAATTCAATGATGCAATAATAAGGAGGATAAGATATGAATCAGCAAAAGGTTCAGAACCCTGAAACACAAGTTAACAAAACACCTGAAATGAATGACCGCGACTTTATTAATGACATGTTATCTACAGAAAAATATATGACACAATCATACAGTATTGCATTAAACGAAGCCAGTAATCAAACGTTTTATCAGGATTTACTAGCTATTTTTAATGAAACGCAAGATTGTCAGAGAAATTTGTATAATTTGATGTTCAAAAATGGTTGGTATAGCATAGATAAAGCTGATCAACAAAAAATTCAGCAAGCAAATCAACAATATAGTGGTTACACTAATCAATTTCCAGTCCATTAATCTTAATAAAAACGTGCTTTTCCTAATGGAGAAGCACGTTTTTTAATTCGCCTAACTTACAGCATACTTAAAACGTAATTATTCTTATTTACAAAATGCAATCATTAAGATACAATAGGCTATAGTGAATTTTGTAAGAGAATCGGGGGTTCATAAATTGTCCAAACCACTTATAACAATGGAGAATGTTAGCTTTGCATATGATAATAAACATGCATTAAAAGATATTAATCTAGAAATTAATACAGGTGCTTTTTTAGGTCTTGTTGGACCAAATGGTGGTGGGAAAACGACACTTATAAAGCTATTGCTCGGTCTTGAAAAGCCACAACAAGGATCGATAAAACTTTTTGACAAAAATATTACCGACTTTAAACAGTGGAGTAGAATTGGATTCGTATCACAAAAAGCAAATAGTTTTAATCGAGGTTTTCCTGCAACAGTAAGAGAAGTTGTTTCTACAGGAATTACTGCTAAATTAGGTTATTTCCACTTCTTTAAAAAAGCAGATAAACAAAAGGTTGTAAATGCAATTAAAATGGTTGGGATGCAAGATTATATCAATAGAAACATTGGCGATCTTTCAGGTGGACAGCAACAGCGTATATTTATTGCGCGCTCTCTAGTAAGTGATCCTGCCTTATTGATTCTTGACGAGCCAACAGTAGGAATTGACACTGAAAATGTTCAAAAATTTTATGGCTTACTGCATCGTCTGAATGAAGAAAATAATATTACACTATTATTAGTCTCACATGACATAGGAACAATGACTGAGCATGCAGATGGTATTGCTTGTTTAAATAAATCCTTGCATTTTCACGGAGACACGAAATCATTCTCAAATTTGACTGATAGAGAATTATCGCACTTTTATGGTCATGATCTAAACCTTGTCACACATCAGCATTAAATTAGTTAAGGAAGTGTACTTATGCTCACGCAATTTTTTACGTATGAATTTTTACAAAACACCTTTTATACCGGCTTACTAATTGGCTTCATTGCCCCATTACTAGGAACATTTGTCGTTGTTCGGCGCCTATCGTTAATTGCTGATGCGTTATCTCATGTAACCTTAGGTGGCATTGCCTTTGGTTTACTAATGGAAAAGAAATATGGATTAGCCATTATCTCCCCATTTTATTCTGGGATGTTTTTTTCTGTTATAGGATCGATGTTTGTTGAACGCCTGCGCAGTGTTTACAAGGCATACCAAGAATTAGCAATACCTATTATTTTATCTGGTGGTGTTGGCCTTAGTGTCATTTTCATCTCCCTTGCAGATGGATTTAATACGGATTTATATAGTTATTTATTTGGGTCTGTATCAGCTGTTAGTCGTAACGACCTATGGAGTATTTTAACCATTACCATTATTGTTCTCTTCGTAATAATATTATTTTACAAAGAGCTTTTTATGCTTTCTTTTGATGAAGAGCATGCGGTAGTATCTGGAATTCATGCAAAACGAATCCATTTCATATTTATTGTATTAGTTGCACTTGTCATTTCAGCGTCTATACGAATTGTCGGTGTCTTACTCGTTTCAGCTTTAATGACCTTACCTGTTGCTGCGAGTATTAGAATTGCCAAAGGGTTTAAACAAACAATATTTTATTCTGTCATTTTTGGTGAATTATCTGTTATTATAGGATTAGTAACAGGATATTACTTTGAAATCCCGCCTGGTGGTACGATTGTTATGACTTCTATTTTTATTTTACTTATTACAATTGGTCTAAAAAAAGCATGGGATTATTTCACTAGAAGGAAGGCGATCATATGAAAGTACAAGAAGCGTTATCCGTGTTGAAAGAAAAAGGCTATAAATATACTGATAAACGTGAAGTTATATTAGATTATTTCTCCAATGAAGATCGATATCGTACAGCTAAAGATCTATTACAACATATGGAACCTAATTTCGTCGGTATTAGTTTTGACACGATATATCGTAACTTACATTTATTTGACCAGCTTGATATTCTTGAATCTACAGAGCTTGATGGTGAAAAGCTTTTTCGCATGAAATGTGATCAGCATCATCATCATCATTTTATTTGCAAAGAATGTGGTGTTACAAAGGAAATTCTAAGTTGTCCAATGGATGATATACAAGAAGAATTAAGTAACTTTATGATTGATGATCATAAGTTTGAGATATATGGAAGATGTCCTGAGTGTCAGTAACTGCATCACGTTGAAAGGGCTTCTCTTACATTTTTTGTAAGAGAAGCCCTTTTTGTTAAGCAAGTACTTTTTCCAATACCTGTGATTCTTCATGATCTAATATATTTTGATAAAAGATACTATCTACTTCTTTTTGCATGTAACTAGCCAAATCAAGTGCTTCTTCTTTTTCACCTGCTAAATAAATCTTTTTCCAGTTATGATTCTTAGCTACCTTGTCCAAGGTTGGTGCCAGGTTTTTATACCAACGTTTTTGATTAGCTTCAAATCGCTTATCAAACAGATCAGTTTGTAGATTCTTTCCGCTTGTGCTAGCTCGTGGACCAGCAAACTGTCGCCAATCTTCTGTGTCTAGATCTAACTCGAATAGTTCCGTATTTACTATTTTTCCTAGCTCTGCTTCAATAATCTTCACTTGGTTTTGCTGTGCTAAAACGATGCCCAGTTTTGGATATGATTGATTCAAATTCTTCAATTGATCTAATACTGGCGTTTCTTGCCAATAAAACATTGACTCAACGCGTAATTGTAAAATCTCAGCAAACCATGTTGATTGATCTGACGAGGCAAAGATAATCACACTTTTTTTGAGATTTTTTTGATTTTCGAACATAAAGTTTTCCACTTGTTTACGTACTTTTTTAAACTTATCTAGTTCTTCCTTATCGTCACTTTGCTTTAAGTAATTCTCAAAACTATTCATACTATTCTTCAGTTGGATTTTCCACTCTCCACCACTTTGTTCTGGGTCTGATGGATCTGTATTTAAATACATCGTTAAAATACCCTCTGGTTTTACCACTTGTAATGATTCTAATTCTTTTAGTTCTTTTAGTTCTTTATTCAATCGCATTTGCTATAATCCTCCTCTTATTAGATTTGAAATTATGCTTATTTATCTGTATCCTAATTAAAGAGTTATTAAACTTGTATAAAAAAAGTTTCTAGAAAGGCGATTATTCGAATGGCAAAGAAAGTTAAATGGCAAGCATTACAATTTAGTACTATAGGAATCAGCAATGCCGTTGTGGATATTGCACTTTTAAATATATTACTATGGATTTGGCCTACAACAGATTCCAATTTACTACTTATTTTTAATACTTTTGCATACACGTGCGCAATTATTAATAGCTATATTTGGAATACAAAATACACGTTTAGTCATCGTGCTTACTTCAACAAAAAGGAACTAAGCTGGTTTATCTTTCAGGCATTTATTGCATTGTTAATTAATAACGGAACATTTATTGGCTTAATGGATATATTTGCAATCCAAACTGTTATTACAATCCCGTCGCTTCTTGCTCGCAATATTGCTAAGGGAATGGCAATGTTTCTATCTTCAACCGCAAGCTTTTTTCTGATGCGCTACCTTGTTTTCAAAAAAGAAAAAGAGTCAGATGTACAATAAAAATACATCAGACTCTTTTTTAGTGCTTATCAAAAAAATGTTCAACCTCTACGTCAAAATAGAGTCAATTTCACTTCCTACGCTGGATAGGCGTTAAAATTAATACGTGGTCTACTGGTCATAAATTTTAATTGTGCTATGACAACAGCTATTCAGGTTAAGCTGATTGATTGTAGCGTAGGACAGTCGACTCCTGCGTGAAAAGCAACAGCTGAAAATCCCGCAGGAAGCGTATTTTGCTTCCGAGGAAGTTGAAGCGTTGCCCGCGGAAAGCGACTGACCGAAGCGAAAATCAACATGGCGGTTTATGTCACAGTTGATGTTATTACGACGAAAGGTAATGTGAATTTTATAAGATTAGGATCTTATCCTTATGAGTTATTATTTAACAATTAAGACTGGGCATTCGGCTCGTTTGGCTACTTTATGACTTACACCGCCAAGAACCATTTCCTGTAAACCATTTAATCCCCTACTACCAATTACACAAATATCAACCTGCTGCGCATTTGCATATTTCACAATTGACGGCCCTGGATCACCGTGCAAAATTTTAATTTCATAATCAATACCTTTTTCTTTAATCTTTCTCTCTGAAATTTGCAACTTAGCTTTTCGACTTTGATCTAAATCAATGGAGTTCCACTGGTGTAACACATCTGTTTTTGAAGTGGTACCATCTACAACATACGCTATAATTATCTTTGCTTGTGGATTATTCTCTGCTAAAACAAGTGCTTTTTCACAAGCTCTAATTGCATGTTCAGATCCATCTGAAGCTAGTAAGATTTGATTAAACATAGCATTTCTCCTCATTGATTATTTTCTTCTCTATATTATACCAATTATTCACTTGTTTTGTATACGTTTTCATTTAAAGTCATTCTTCATTTTTTACTTTATTTTGTTACAAATCAGAAAGTATCCGCTTTTCATCTTTAATAAGCTGACGACTTTTTGAAGTTCCTATTTGTTGAGATGAATAAATGCCCGTATGTCCTGAAAAAAGATAGCTAATGATACATGCAAGAAATAAATATATTGCAGCATCTGCCCCAAATAATTCTATACCCATAATAAAACAAGCTAAAGGCGTATTAGTTGCCCCACTAAAAACCGCAATGAATCCTAAAGCAGCTAAAAATCCTAATGGAAGGTTTAGTATACCTGCTAACATATTGCCGAGTGTTGCACCAATTGCAAACAATGGGGTTACTTCACCACCCTGAAATCCAGCACCTAGTGTAATAGATGTATAGATAATCTTCCACAAAAATGCTAGTGGGTTTACTTCGCTATTAAAGGAATCCTCAATTAGAGGTAGACCTAAACCAAGATAATCTCTTGTGCCCATTATGTATACAAGTATTATAATGACTGTACCACCTACAAAACTTTTTAACATTGGGTTTTTAAACGTATTACTAAATGTTTTCTTAAAGAAACCAGTTAATCTACTAAATAACCCTGCAGCTAAACCAAATAGAATTGACGCAATAATCACTTTCAATACCACTATGATTGAAAATGCTGGTATGCTATCAATGATATAATGTGCATGCGGAACATTAAATCCTCTTGTAACTTGATCACCAACGATACTAGCTAAAAATGCTGGTATTAATGCTTGATAGCTAACTAAACCTAATGCAAGTACTTCTATACCGAAAACCGTACCAGCTAATGGTGTCCCGAATAAAGAACTAAATCCAGCACTTATCCCAGCTATTAAAATAATCTTTCGGTCTATTCTGTCTAAACGAAATATTTTCCCTGTGAAATCAGCAAACGTACTCCCCATTTGCACAGCTGTACCCTCTCGACCAGCTGAACCACCAAACAGATGTGTCATTATTGTACCAAATAAAACAAGTGGTGCCATACGTAGTGGAATACCCTCTTTACGATCTCTTATTTCTTCTAAAATTAAATTATTTCCTTTAATTGCGCTACCACCAAATCTCATATATAAAAAACTAACGAACGCACCCGCAAAAGGTAAGAAAAATAAAAGATAAGTATATGATTCACGCGTTGTCGCTGCCCAATTTAAGCTAACAAGGAAAAATGCAGAGGCAGCTCCAGCTAAAGTTCCAACTATACTAGCTAAGCATATCCATTTAATTAAATAAATTAATGAAACAAAATGAAAGCTATTTTTAAATCGCTCTATGTAATGCAGTGTACTGTTTCTCACTTACATTTCCTCCTCAAATAAACAGACTCCTACCAGTAGAACTTATACTGGTAGGAGTCATTAGCATTTTGCGGTTTATTTGGTGAACTCCATCACCTATTTTAATATTTCACTCATTATATAACAGTAGAAGTAATTGGTCAAATAGCTTCATTCACTCTAAGTGATAAAATTTTTACTTATTTTTTACAAAAAACGCATCGTATTTTGTATGAAATTTGTATATCTTTACAGTAGAGCTATTAAGATAAAAGGAGGGAAAATATGCGTATCGCTATTTTTACTGACACCTTTTCTCCAGATGTAAATGGGGTTGCGACAACACTAACTAACTTTATTAGCTATTTAGACCAAAGCGAGCACACGTATCATATCTTTAAACCTAGTCTTGATCAAAGCCAACCCCTATATATTCATCCTCTCTTAAGTATGCGTTTTTTCTTGTATCCCGAATATCAAATTCATCTTCCTAACTACGCACAAATTAAGCAATCATTAAAAGCATTCAAACCGGATATTATTCATGTTGTAACACCTTTTTCAATTGGTTTATATGGAATAAGATATGCGTTAAAAAATCAAATTCCTTTAGTTGGTTCTTATCATACTAATTTTGATCAATATTTAAGATACTATCATTTACGCTTTTTATCGCAAGCTGTATGGAAGTATTTACATCGTGTACATGAACCAATGCAAAGGATTTTCGTTCCCTCGCCTGATACAATGCAACAATTAAAACGGAAAGGATTTACCAACTTACGATTGTGGCAACGTGGTGTAGATACCAATGCCTTCAAGCCAAGTATTCATAATGAGACATTTAGAGAAAAATATAACATTACAACTCCATTCATATTGAGCTACGTCGGACGATTGTCTCCAGAAAAAAATATTGATTCTCTCATACAAATTATTAGCGGTTTACAAACTTCATTTTCAAACAAAATACATTGGTTAATTGCTGGAGATGGTCCTGAACGCCAACGCTTAATTGAACTTAATATCCCGAATATAACTTTTACTGGCTACGTACATGGTCAAGAATTAACTGATGTCTATGCTAATTCTGACTTATTCGTCTTTCCATCTGCCACCGAAACATTTGGAAATGTTGTTTTAGAATCGCTAGCATCTGGAACTCCAGTTATTGGTGCCAACACAGGAGGAGTAAAGTATCTATTAGAAAAGCACACATACGCTCATGGAATAGCATGTGACCCTAATAAACCTGATCAATTTGTTAAGGCGATCACTGAACTCCTAACAAATCGTTTAAAGAGAAAACAAATGGAGACTTCTGCTAGAGTTTTTGCCAAAACAAAAAGTTGGAAAAAAATATTTGACCAACTTTTAGATGATTATGCTGAAGTATTACAAGAGAAAATTGACCAGATGAAACAGGCATAAGTTAGATTATTAAATGGTTTGCAAGTTCTAAGGGTACTTCTTTATTTTCATGCCATATTTTTTCATAATAATTTAATGGAACTGGCCTAGGACCAATCAAAGGAGCTATTTCAACCGTAAGACTTGGTCGTTTAAAATAGCTAATAAACCAGTCAGTAAAGCCACCTCCACTCGGGTTATCAGTTGGATAAATCAACTGATAACCTGTTTTATTACTAGCTAATTCCGCGATTTTCTTTGCATATTCTTCTTGTTGACCTGTGCTTTTATACTTCCAGAAGATTTCTTCCCCGGATGAATGGTAAGCTACAGCTATCTTGAAATCATGTTCCAGTACCAAATCATAAACTGCTTTCACTTCTGGTTCACTAAGGACTGCGTACCCTTTAAAATTCATTGCAGCTGGTTGGCCTGGATCATGCTGAATTTGTTCCCAGTCAGCCGGGTACTGTCGGTTTAAATCTACGCCATGGATATTTGCCTTCCAATCCATAAAGTCATCTTTATTTTCATTCCACTCACGTAATTCTTTACTGTTGGGAAATAAATCTGGACCTTGCTGTACCAGTGTCACACCATCTGGATTAACCATTGGAATAAAGTAGATCGTTACTAGCTTTAGAATATCTTTTACCTGATAAGTACTAATACACTGATTGGTTGAGGCTGCTAGACAATACGTTTCAACCATATCCATAAGTAGCGTTGTTGTTAGCCATTCTCTTGCATGATGCGCACCATTTATGAGAATCTTTTGCTCGCCGCTTCCAAGCTTTATCGAATAAATAGAGCGATTATTCACAGACTTACCAATAATATCAACAGCGAGTAGATCCGGATATGTTTTGATTAATTGCTCTATGTCTGCCGTTAACTGTTGGTAGGTATATACTCTTTTTGGATTTATTATTTGTCCCATCACATTCACTCCTTCCTATTATGGATATGAAGGAAAGGAAGGATTATAACAACTAATAAGCATCATTTTTCAAAACACAAGCAAAAAAGGCAGTCATTTAATTAACTGCTCTTTTAGCGAGTATACTTATTACCATATCGTCCATTGGTGGATTATGAAGGCCGGCTCTAACATCTCGATAATATTGTTCAAATCGATTCTCTTTAGATAGTCCTCGTCCTCCAACTATGCGCATTGCTAGATCTACTACTTCATTTGCACTATTTGTTGCAACTGTCTTTACAGCGGCTAGCTCCGCACCTAATTGTCCTCTTTCTTCAGGATTGTTATCCCATCGCTCTGCAATACTATACATAAAGTAGCGTGCTTGCATGAGCTTTAAATCCATTTCACCAATCTTTTGTTGAATATGGGCCACTTCTGAAATTGGTGTATTTAAGCTATTCGGCTGAAAATTCTTAGCAAATACAATTGCATCGTTACGTGCTGCAATTGCAATCCCTAGATAACAAGCTGGAATATGCAAAAGCCATCCCTTAGGAGTAGGTTTTTTACCCTTTTGATGTAATTCAACAAGCATATTTTCTGCAACTGTAACATCTTTTAAAATAACATCATCACTTCCTGTTCCGCGCATTCCAAGTGTATCCCAAGTATGTTCTATGCTAATTCCTGGTGTATCTTTAGCAATAAGAAATGAACCGACTGTTTCTTGATCTTCAATATATGCGGTGACAATATAATAGTCTAGTACACTAGCCATTGATGCAAATGTTTTTCTACCATTTAATAGGTAAGAATTTCCTAAACGTTTTGCTTTTGTTTCCGGTATTCCTCCTCTCGTTGGACTTCCTGTTGCTGGTTCTGTTGCTAAACGATTTACTAACAATTGCTTCTCAGCAAGTTCTTTCGCAAATGGTTGATAAATAGCATCATTCCATAAATGATCCTCACTCAGTTCTTTGACAACTCCTAAATGCCAACCAACTGATAAAGCAGTGGCACCATCACCAGCAGCTAGTCTTTCTTGCATTAATAAGAATTCATATAACGATAAAGCTTCTCCACCATAAGATTTAGGTAATGTGAGAGACATATAGTTTACCGCTCTTAGATCTTCTACATTTCCAATTGGCATTGATGCAGTTTCTTCAGCAATTTTAACCCTTTTTTCTACTTTTTGTGCTATTTGAGCTGCTTTTTCTAACAATCTCACTTGTCTTTCACTTTTTACAAAGGTTTTAAATAAATCCATTTTAATCTCCTCCATATCTACTAATACTATTATTTTATGCTACCCTTTGGATTTTTACAAAAAAAAGAAGAGCGGTTAGCCTTTTTCAGCTATTACCTCTCTTCTTTACATACTAGAAATTCAATTTACTAATACCTGTTTCTAGCTCTTCTTGTCCTACGCGAATATTTTCAACAGATCCACTCAAACGTTCTGATGCAGATTCTGCTTCTTGAATACCTGCTGCTGATTCTTCTGACACACTTGCAATGTTAGTAATCGAGTCATTAATAACCTTAGTATTATCAAGTACATCATACAAGTTATTTGAGACATCCTCGATCTCTTTACCTATATTCGTTATAATAGTATTTAACTTGTCAAATGTAGAGCCAGTCGTTTGAATTTGTGTTGATCCTTCATTAACTGCTTGGTATCCACGTTCCAATGCTTCTACAGCTTCTTTGGACTCGTCTTGAATGCCACTTGTTGTCTCCGTAATATCGGTAACAGATAAGCTTACTTGTTCTGCAAGTTTCCTAACCTCATCTGCTACAACTGCAAAGCCTTTTCCATGTTCGCCAGCACGCGCTGCTTCAATCGCTGCATTTAACGCTAGTAAATTAGTTTGTTCTGCAACTTCTTTAATGACAGTTACTACCTTGGTTATTTTTAATGTCATAGCATCAAGTCCTCTTACTTTATCTAACGATTGTTTAATCGTATCATCAATAACCGACATTTTATCAACCGATTGATGCATCAGTTGACTACCCTCATCTGTGATTGATAACATAGATTTGGACTCTTCTTTTATATTTTCACCATTTAATACAACACTCATTATTGTATTGGAGAATTTCTGCATCGTTTCTGTTAAAGAGGAAGCAGAATTTGCTTGTTCTTCAGCACCGCTTGATATTTCTTGCATCGTAGCAGTAATATAACTACTATCCTTCTCTAAATCATCTGTATATTGATGTAATGTGCTACTTTGTTTATTCATATGCTCTGTTATCGTCGAGATAAACTGTAATGAATTTTTAGTTTTCTCAAATAGATGGTCAATTTCTTCATTTAATAAAATAAACTCTTCATTATTCATATTTGATTCAGGCAGATCTTCTACTTTATCACTTGCTAATATTTCTATTCGTTCACTAGTTTGTTTTAATTGCTTCACAATTTTCAGACTTGAGAAGTGAGCAATTGCAAAGCTCGCGATCAAAACAACACCGAAAACAATAATTATTGGTAATGAAAACGCGTCCACTTTTACCAACGCAAATATACTATAGCCAATAACTGCAGTATGTAATAAAATAACTAGCAAAAAACTAACAAATAGACTTAATCTGATTTTCATGATCGGATGACACCCCTTACTATTATTTTAATCTTCCCTTTTATTATCGGCTCTGTTTTGAAAATATTAACTATTATTTTGTAGTAATGAAAAAACGTAAAAGATTTTCTTTTACGTTTTTAAATACTTTAAAAGATTTTAGATAAAGCTTGCTGAATACGATCTTGGTCAAATGGCTTTACAATAAAGTCTTTTGCACCTGATTGAATTGCTTCTAACACCATTTGCTGTTGTCCCATAGCAGAACACATAACAACTGTAGCATCCGGATGATTTTTCTTGATTTCTTTAAGAGCCTCAACACCATTCATTTCAGGCATTGTAATATCCATTGATACAAGATCAGGCTTCAACTCATTATAAAGATCTATAGCCATCTTTCCGTTCTCTGCTTCTCCTACTACTTCGTGACCTAAAGAAGTAAAAATATTTTTTAATTGCATGCGCATAAATGCGGCATCATCTGTTACTAAAATTCTAGCCATACTATTTCCTCCTACATCAAGTCTTATTTCTCTTCAACAACTTGTTTTAATTCATTTAATTCTTCATAGTTCAACACATATTCTAGATCGACCAACAATAATAATCGATCCTCTAATTTTGCCACACCATGCAAAAAATTCGCATTGACACCTTTGATTGTTGTTGGTGCATCTTCAATATCAGATTGATCAATATCAATTACGTCGGATGCTGCGTCTACTACAAAACCAACATTTACTTCACCTTCATTGACTTTAGAAACAAGCATTCTTGATTGTTCTGTTTCATCAGACCGCTCTAAATGCATTCGAGTTTTTAAATCAATGACAGGAATAACTTCGCCACGCATTTTCGTAATACCCTCAATAAAATCTGAAACTTGCGGCAGTGCAACAACATCTTGTAAACGTTCAATTGAGATAATTTGTTGAATACTTGCCCCGTATTCTTGACCGTTTAATTGAAAGATAATATATTTTTCAGTACTCATTTGCTTTCCCCTTTATAAATAAAATATGTCATTCACTAGTATAAAATAATAATAGTATGATAAGTTACGTAACGAATGATCTTATAGACACATTTCATCTAGTATTTTCAAAATAAAAGATAGTATCAGAATACCTGTTTTATACGTATAAATCAATATCGGTTAAAGTACTTTCATTTATATACACAAATCTATTTCAGACTATTGATTTAACAGTATGAAAACCTCTAGTTCTTTTCCTTGTCCATAGTCTACTTTAACTCGTAATGCTCGCTTAAATCCAGTTAATTTAGTGCTACCATTTAATACAGTGGGATGTGTAATATCCGTTTGAACTTTAACTTCTGCTAGATAAGTAGATAAACTTCCTGCAACCATATTTCCTAATTCACCTGCAAAAGAATCAAGCATCTCTTCTGATAACGGCATACCAAACATCGCTTCACCAATCTCACTAAACAATTCTTGGCTAGCTTGTAAAAGTAACTCTCCTTTTAAATCTCCTGTAAAGCCAATTAAAACACCAAATTTAACCACTAATGGTGGAGCTATAAGCTCTGGAGAACCCATTACTGGCTCCATTGGTATAACCTTTTTAACCGTATGGATGGTACCATTATATAAATCTTTAATCATTTCATTGATGTTCTTACTCTCCGTTGTCAATAGATTATCCTCCCTTTTTCTTAATGTATCTTTTATTTTTAACGCTAAACCCAATGCCTTTATTTTTTTCAAAGCGATAGCTTTTTAGCACTACTTCTATTTTCGACATAAACCACCAAATAATTAAGTACTTTTTCCTATAAATTTTTAAAATAAAAGAGATGGTTATATTAACCACCTCTTTTACTATTAATCTACTTATTTATAAAGCTTATTCTATTCCTGCAGCAATTTCATTAACCATTTCAGCTACAGATATTAGACCGCCACCAGAAAGATACCAATAATCAGGGCTTAGAAGAACAATATGGTCTTCTTGTGCTGCGTTAGTTGAATTAACCAATTCATTATCTAGCGCACTTTCAGCAGTGTAATCGCCACCGGTAACTTGGTTTCGATCTACAGCAAATATATAATCTGGATTTGTTTCAGAAACATACTCAAAACTTATATTTTGACCGTGTGTTGAACTTTCAATTTCTTCATCAGCAGGAGTAACACCAAATACATCATGAATTATTCCAAAACGTGAACCAGGTCCATATGCATTAAGACTACCATCATTTGTTAGAACAATAAGTCCTGTCTTATCTGTTGGAATGGATTCTTTTAAATCTGCTATTTCTGTTTCAATTTCTTCAAATGCAGCACTAGCTTCTTCTTGTTTCGTGAAAATTTCACCTAATAGTGTAACATTTTCTTCAAATGACTCCATATAGCGTGTAGTATCTACACCCATATAAATCGTTGGAGCTAATTCTGATAAATCATCATATACTTCTGATGTACGACCAGAAATTATAATTAAATCTGGATCAATTTCAGCTAGTTTTTCAAAATCCGGTTCAAATAGTGTACCAGCATTTTCATAAGCACTATCTTCATAGCTTGATAGATATGACGGTAAGCTTTCTTGTGCCACTGCTGTAACATCTACACCTAACTTGTCAAGGCTATCTAATGTACCAAAATCAAATACAACAACCTTTTCTGGATTTACAGGGACAGTAGTAGTGCCAAGTTCATGCTCAACCTCTATCTCAGTGGGAGCCTCAACTTCTTCTACCTCTTCTTCTGTTTGTTCTTCTTCTATATCATCTGTTGCTGTTGCTTCGTCGCTCTCAGAACCACAAGCTACTGCAACTAGTGCGAAAAGCAACATAAGTAATAACAATGCAAGTTTTTTCATTTCTTCACTCCTATTTTCTTAAAATTTATTTAAACAGATGATAATTGGTCTAACTATCTGTGATTGCTTCCTATTAAGATTTGCTTATTTCTTGGGCCCAGCTATCCAAATAGAAATCCAGACTCCCAGCATTATAGACACAACTTCACCATGATTTAAAACATATTAGCTAAGATTGCGTGGACGTCACTACTCACGCAAAATAAAGGCAGATACGACATTGATCAATATCTTGAATTTGAATATCCATGTCATAAACCTCTTTTAAAACACTTTGCTTAATAATTTCATTTTTTGCACCTTGTTTAACGACTTTTCCGTCTTTTAAGGCAACTATATAATCCGAATAAACGGAAGCGAAATTAACATCATGAATAACTATAATAACTGTTTTACCTAATTCATCTGCTAATCTTCGTAATACTTTCATAATTTGAACAGAGTGTTTCATATCAAGATTATTTAAAGGTTCATCTAATAAGATATAGTCAGTGTCCTGGGCAATAATCATGGCAATATATGCACGTTGCTGCTGCCCACCACTTAATTCATCAATGAATTTATTTTCCATCGTTTCCAATTCCATATAAGCGATTGATTCATTAATCATAATGGTATCTTCCTTCGTCAATCTTCCTTGTGAGTAAGGAAAACGGCCAAAGCTTACTAGTTCTCTGACTGTTAAGCGAACAGTTATATGATTAGATTGTTTTAAAATAGATATTTTTTTCGCTAACTCATTATTTTTCGTCTGCGTGATTTCTTCATCATCGACTAAAACTTCACCGTGATCTTTAGCAATTAGACGACTCATCATTGATAAAAGTGTACTTTTTCCTGCCCCATTCGGACCAATAAAGGAGGTGATTTTCCCTTTAGGGATATTCATAGAAACATGATCAACAACAAACGAATCGCCATATTTTTTTGCAACTTCTTTTATTTCTACCATGTTTTATTCTCCTTTAATATAAGATATAGAAAATAGATTCCACCTATAAAATTAATGATTACACTTAATGTTGTAGAGAATGTAAAGATTCTATCAACTATTAATTGCCCGCCAACTAATGCAATAATACTAACTAAAATGGAACCAGGGATTAGATAGGTATGTCGGTAGGTTTTGAACATCTCTTTCGTAACATTCGCAACTAAGATACCGAGAAACATGATTGGTCCGACAAGTGCGGTTGCTACTGACACTAAAATTGCAATTACAATCATTAGGCGTTTGACAATAAAATCATAGTCTAATCCTAAGTTAATCGCTTGTTCTTTACCAAGAGATAAAACATCTAGATATTTCACATATTTGGCTAGATAAAGGCAAGTGATAAAAAGTATTCCAATAGATAAATATAATAGATCTGTATCGACATTATTAAAACTTGCAAACATTTTATTTTGCACAATAAAGAATTCATTCGGATCTATTAATACTTGCATAAACGATGATAAACTTTGAAAAAAAGTACCAAATATTAAACCTATTAAAAGTAGAAGATATATATTACGGCCTTTCTTAAATAATATTTGGAATAGAAACAGTGCAAAAGCAATCATAAATCCAATTGCGATAAAGAAATTCAAATTTTTATCTAGAGCCGTAACACTAGTAGAACCATAAACAAAAATAATAAATGTCTGAATTAATAGATACAATGAATCCAAACCGATTAAACTAGGTGTTAAGATTCGGTTATTTGTGATTGTTTGAAATATTATAGTTGACAAGGCGATCACAGCACCTGTAATAACAATTGCTAAAATGCGAGTTGCTCTTCTCGGTAAAATATAATCCCAGTTTCCTGTTATACCAATAAATATGTAAATGAGCACAAGTACTACTGCGCCTGAAGCTAAAAGAAGCATTTTAATTTTATTACTCATAAACCTTTCTCCTCATTACCAAATAAAGAAATAGTCCACTACCAATAACGCCTACGGTGACACCAATTGCAATTTCATAAGGGAAGATAATAGTTCTTCCAATAATGTCACAAACCAATACAAATATGGCACCTAATAATGCAGTATGTGGCAAGCTATTCTTCAGATTATCACCTTTATATAGCGTTACAATATTCGGTACGATCAAACCTAAGAATGGAATCATTCCAACCGTTATGATAACAACAGAGGTCATTAACGCTACAATTACAAGCCCTATATTCACAATTTTCTTATGATTCATTCCGAGATTCGTAGAAAAGTCTTCGCCCATTCCTGCTATTGTAAAACGATTTGCATAGATATATGCGAGAACAACCAATGGTATACTTATGTAGAGCATTTCATAACTCCCTTGAATGATCAGCGCAAAATTACCTTGTAACCAAGAAGACATATTTTGAATTAAATCATTTTTATAAGCAAAAAACGTCGTTATTGAACTTATGACACTACCAAACATCAATCCCACTAAAGGAATAAATATCGGGTCTTTGAATTTCACCTTATCTAAAATTTTCATAAAGATAAATGTTCCAGCTAATGCAAAAACAAATGCAACTAACATTTTTTGAATAGGTGATGCAGTTGAAAATAACAACATAGATACTAAAATACCAAATCTTGCAGAGTCCATTGTTCCAGCAGTTGTTGGTGAAACAAATTTATTTCGACTCAATTGTTGCATGATTAATCCACAAATACTCATGCTAACTCCTGCAATTATAATACTGATTAATCGTGGAAATCGGCTAATCCATATTATTTGTGACTGACTTTCTGTTAAGTGAAACAAATCTCCTGGCGTTAAATTAACTACTCCAATAAATAAGGATAGAATAGATAATAGAATTAGTAGAATAATCAAGTATCTTTTTTTCATAAAAAATTCCTTTACAGAAGAATTAAACAATAATGATATTCATTATCAATTAGATTACTTACTATCTTAACATGTTACACTTCGCTGTCAATATCTTTTTCATATTTTAAGCCATTATTTGTTATTCTGATTTTTGGATTTGGTTTAACTGTGCTAAAATAAATGAAGTGTTACTTAAACTTTTAGTAAGGAGTGCATAGAATGAATGCATATGAAGAATATATGAAAGAAATTACACAACCAATGCGAAGTGAATTAACATCTGCTGGGTTTATGGAACTTACAACTCCAGAGGAAGTAGATACATTTGTAAAGACTTCGACAGGTACAAGTTTAGTAGTTGTCAACTCTGTTTGTGGTTGTGCTGCAGGATTAGCTAGACCTGCTGTGATAGATGCCTTGTCACATGGTGTAGAGCCTGACCACCTTGTCACTGTTTTTGCTGGACAGGATAAAGAAGCAACCGAAAAAATGCGTGAATACTTTACAGGTATCCAGCCATCTTCTCCTTCTATTGCTCTAATGAAAGATGGAAAAGTTGCTCATTTTATTCCGAGGGACGAAATTGAAGGTTATGAACTAGAAGAAATTACAAATAATTTAACTAAAGCTTATCACACACATAATTAAGCAATCATAAAGCCAGAAAGCACTTACAAGTGCCTTCTGGCTTTACTTTTATTTCTGATAAAGTTTTATTTGACTTTCAAAAAATGAAAGTAACACTTCTTTTTGTTCTTTTAAAAACTTACACCATTGATGACCAATAGGTGTAGGTAATATTATTCTTGAACATAGTTTGCATGCAGCTTTTTCTTCAAATACATGTTTAATATTAAGAACAAACAGACGTTCACCAGCCCCCACTAACAATTGGAATTTCTGATCGTTGATCGTAAAATAAACATGATATCCACTAAATTCAGCAGCATTTTTCACTTCTATATTTTTAATTAAATTAGTATCGAATGATTGTTCCACCAAATTGTTTCTCCTTTCTTATATATCTATCCATAATATAGACATAATTGACATAATATAAGAAAAAAGCCCGATGTAAGGTTATGAACGTTACATCGAACTTTTGATAAAGTGAGCTTCTATGCCACTTAAATGAATGTATTAATTAACTCTGCGAACATGACCACTGAATTTATCTGCCCAGTATCCGCTACCCATATTTGCCACTGCAACACCTGTAGATGACTGTGAACCAATAAATTGATTACCACCTAGATATATTCCGACATGACCGTTTGTCTTGTATGTATTGAAAAACACAAGATCTCCAGGTTGCATGTCACTAGTTGAAACCTTTTGTCCAACTCCGCTTAATCCACTAGTACTAGCTGGTACACTTATTCCACCTTGTGCAAAAGCCCATGAAACAAATCCTGAACAATCAAACAAACCATTTGCTATATCAGAAGAAGTACGTCCTCCACCAAATTTATATGCAGAGTTTCCGATATATTTATAACCAGCAGACATGATGCTACTTGCATTTCCACTAGATTTAACAGTTACTGTTGACGACGTTGTAGATGTTGAAGAATTTGAACTGCTTGAACTACTAGAAGTACTTGTTGTCGCTGCGTACTGTTCAATTACTTGACTGTTTGCTTCTTCTGCTTGTGCTTTAGCTTGTTCCTCTAACTGTGCCAATTCACTGTCTTCTAATTCTAGTTCAGCAATTATAGATTGACTAGCCTTTTCTTTTTCATTTAAAGTCTCTTTTTTTGCTTCATTTTCTTCTTTTTGTTCTAAAATCTGTGCTTGCATTAATGTTAATTCTTCTTGCATTGCAGATAATTCTGCTAACTCTTCTTCAACTTTAGCTTTTTGTACCTCTAATTCTTCTTTGTCCGCTTCAAACTGATCAATTAAATTACTGTCGGCTTTAGCGATTTTACTTACTAATGAAACACGATCAATAAAATCAGTGAAACTTTCTGAACCAAAAATCACTTCAAGATAACCAGCAGAACCTCCAGATTTTTGTAAAGATGATGCACGATCCTTCAAGATTTCAAAACGTTTGTCAATATCTTCTTCTAATTCCTTCACTTCTTGTTCTTTTATCTTTAATTCTTCTTGTTTTGTTTCTATCTCAACTTCTGTTTCTTTAATTTTGTTTTCATTCTCTTCTATTGTTTCATCAACACGTGCAATATCTTCATTTAAAGCTATTAATTCAGCTTGCACATCTTGTAAATCTTGTTTCTTATCTTCTAATTCAGATTGAATTTCCGCACGATTTTCTTCAATCACATTTTGTGTTTCAGCATAGACCAATTCTTTTTCTACTGGAAAGGATATTATTAAACCAAATGTTAATGTCATACCAACTAAGATTTTTTTATTATTCAATGCTTCCACACTCTCTTTCTATTTACAATTTTTTTTAGTATTTATGTTTACTATTCTTCTATGTAGGTTATAGGTATATATATAGTTTTAAAGACTTAAATTTGCGCTGTGAATTTTCCAGCAACGTCAGTATAACATCTTGAAGTAACAGTAGTGTTATATGAACATTACAATTATATTTCAATTTGTGTCATTTTTGCTAGATTCATAAATTATAGTAATCAAAAAAGAGATCTAATAGATCTCTTTTTTGATTACTATAATTTATTTAAGATTTGTACCAAGTCTGAAACAGCTAGTTGGCCAGGGGCTGATGCTTGCTCTGCAGCAGCAAAAGTAACTGCCGAACCAAAAATCCCACCAGCCATACGGCTAATAACACCTATACTCCCCATTGACATCGTGATAATTGGCCCTTTTGCATATGACCGATACATTGTTTCTGTTGCGTCTAACAATGTTATAACATCTCTAGGACTACGTGGCATGACAGCAATCTTCGCTACATCAGCATTTATTTCTTCTGCAAGACATAATCGAGAGATAATTTCATCCTTCGAAGGCGTCTTATCAAAGTCATGATTAGATACAATTACAGATATATGATTAGCATGTGCACATTCTATAAGTGCTTGTCTTTTTTCTTTGTTTGTAGAAAGTTCAATATCTATCATATCTAACATATTTGTTTCGATGATTTCTTTATTTAGCTGAAAATAATCAACTAATTGATCTTGCTTTTCTCCCCCTTCACTTTCTGTGCGAAAAGTGAAAATTAATGGTGTATTTGGGAGAACGTGACGAATTTCTTCAAGCGCTTCTTTTACTAACTTTACATTACCAACATCTTTGAAAAAGTCAACACGCCACTCAACTAAATCAATTTCAAGTGTGCGCAAAGCCTTTGCTTCCTCAACCAATCTATCCGCTGAATTTTCTATTAATGACACACAAATCTTTGGATTACCTGAACCAATTGTTACACCTTTTACATGAATTTCTTTTTTCACATGCTTCCCTTCCCTTTTATAATAATAATCTTATTATAGCAATAATTGTGCTATGAAAGAAGCTATGCATCTCTTTTTCTTAAACGGATTTGTAGTTTACTTGTGTTGTAATAATTACACCTACTATTACAAGCAATGCACCACCTATTTGTATGAGCGTAATCGATTCACCTAACCAAAGATACGCACCGAGCATTGTAATGACTGGTAAGAAATTTAGAAATAATGACGCCTTAGATGCGCCTAATTTTTGTACGGCATGATTATATAATAGTAACGCAATTAAACTTGGGAATATACCTAAATATAATAAACTAACGACATACTCACTTTGGAATAGATCTGGTACACCTAAGAATAACCACTCCATCATGACCAGAGGAAATAATACTATAAGTGAAATACTTGTCATCACAAGCAGTCCAGCAATGGAAGGAAAAAAGTGCATGTATTGCTTTACATAGATCGAATATACCGCCCAACAAAGGATAGCCCCAACCATAATAAAATCACCGATATTCCAATTAATCGTCGTTATTTGCAAGACTTCTCCATTAAGTACAACCCAAACTGCTCCAAAAACAGATAAAATAACACCTGCCCACTGTATTTTTCGCAATCTTTCTTTTAACAACCAAGCACTTAATAAAATGGTTATCACCGGAATAACCGTCTCTAACACAGACACATTAGAAGCAGTGGTAAACTGTAACGAAGCATAGATAAACATATTAAAAAACGTTACACCTGTCAAACTCATTATAATGAAAGGTTTTTTATATTTTAAAAATAGTTCCCTGTTGTTCCACGCTGATTTTAAACCAACTGGCAAAACAACTAAAAATGCCACAAATAACCGAAAGAAAGCAATCGTAAACGGTGCTAAGTCATTAATTGCTTTCCCTATTAAAATATTTCCCGCAAAAAATATAACTACAAAAATAAGGAAAATATAAGGAATACTATCACTCCTAACTAAAAGTTCTTTTTATATACTCTATAAGCCTAACAAGTACACACAAAAAAACAAGATGTTCGCCTTTCTGCGAACACCTTGTTTTTATTTAATGATCAACACTGGGCAATGTGCATGTTTTGCGACTTTGTGACTGACACTACCTAGAATCATTGTTTGTACTTTATTACGTCCTCTACTTCCCACGATAACACAATCTGATTGATTACTTTCAGCAAACTCAATAATACTTGGTGCTGGTTCTCCATGAGTAAAGTGAACTTCATAGTCAATTTTCTCTTTATCCAAAAGTGCTAATACAGGCTTTATTTTCTCTTGTCTTTCTATTTTCAGTTCATACTTATCGACATGGTGAAGAACATCTGATTTTGATTTTTTTTCGTCAATTACATAAACAACATCTACAGTTGCATTAAACTGTTGCGCAAGTTGTACCGCGTAATCAGCTGAACGAATAGAATGCTCTGAACCATCTGTTGCAAGTAGTAGTTTAGAAAACAATATAGCCACCTCTTCACATTTAATTTGTTGAATAATCTTTTAATGTCCGGAAGCTTTTGACAAGCCACCAATTTTATTTTTAAGCGATTCGCTTTCTTCATTTAAACCTGAATAAATCACTTTAACATGGTTTTGTTCAAATTTTGTCTCTATCTTATCTAAAGCACCTATTGCTGAATCATCCCAAAGATGTGAGTTAGATAAATCAATTTCAATCTCTTCTATATCATCTGTATAATCAAACTTGTCGATTAGATCATTTACAGAAGCAAAAAAGATTTGGCCATAAATTTTATACACATGTTTTGTGCCTTCTACTTCTACGATTTTCTTCACTTTCACCTTAGAAATTTTTGCAGCAAAGAAAATAGCACTTAATAATACACCCGCCATAACACCAATAGATAAATCATGGGTTATAACAACAGTTACAACAGTTACAACCATAACTAATGCATCTGTTCTCGGTATCTTATGAATATTTTGTAATGAGGACCAATCGAATGTACTAATAGAGACCATGATCATGACACCAGCTAATGCTGCCATTGGGATTTGTACAACGACCCCACCAAGTACAATAATCAAGAACATTAAGAATACACCAGCAACAAGGGAAGATAATCTACCACTTCCACCTGATTTGACATTGATAACAGACTGTCCAATCATTGCGCAACCTGCCATTCCACCAAAGAATCCCGTTACGATATTGGCAATTCCCTGTCCACGACTTTCTTTATTTTTATTACTTGGTGTGTCTGTCATGTCATCGACAATATTTGCAGTTAATAATGACTCAAGTAAACCGACAATTGCAAGTGACAATGAATAAGGAAATATAATCATTAATGTTTCAAAATTAAGCGGTATAGATGGAATTAAGAAAACTGGCAATTGGCGTGTTAGATTTCCTAAATCACCTACTGCTCTAATATCAACATTCATAAAGACAACAAATGCTGTAACAGCAATAATTGCCACCAGAGTTGATGGCACTACATTTGTAATTCGCGGAAATAAATAAATAATAGCTAACGTAACTGCAACGAGCGTGTACATAACCCACGTTTCACCTTCGAAATGTTGAAACTGTGCGGTGAAAATCATAATAGCAAGTGCATTAACAAACCCAACCATAACAGAACGAGGCACAAATTTTATAAAACTCGCTAGTTTAAAAACACCAAATAAGATTTGGAGTACTCCTGTTAAAATTGTAGCAGCAAATAAATATTGTAAACCGTGATCTGCGACTAATGTAATCATTAGTAAAGCCATCGCACCAGTAGCACCAGAAATCATTCCTGGACGGCCACCGATAAATGCAATTACTACTGCAATACAAAATGCGGCATAAAGTCCAACCATTGGATCTACACCAGCAATAATAGAGAAGGCAATCGCTTCTGGTATAAGTGCTAACGCAACAACAATACCAGCTAGCACATCACCTCTTACATTACCAAACCATTCTTGTTTTATTTTTTGAATGTTCAATTTAACACCTCTTTTAGTAATTATATTTTGTCCGATTTGAACAATCCGATTCGTTTTGAACAAAATGAATCATATCATATTCTTTTAAATGCTCAAAATCTCAATAAAACGCATACATTATTAATATACTTCTATATTCTTAGTTTTTCTTCATATATATAGTTTTTAAACAAATACGTTTAAATATATTTGAGTATAATTGAGTATAATTAAATACCGTTATTTTCAAAACTAAACATTATTATGATATGATAGCTTTATGTTGATTAATGGGGGCGGCCATATGGAGAAAGAAATCATGACAATCGCACAAGTTGCAGAATACTTGCAACTGAGTGAAATGACTACATATAAACTTGTACAAGAAGGAAAACTCCCTGGCTTTAAAATTGGTAGACATTGGCGCATTAAAAGGGATGATTTAGACGAATTTATTGAAAAACTAAAAAAAGGTGAAAGACTATAATAAGTAGAAGTCAGATTAAACTGGCTTCTACTTATTTTTATTTCATCATTCTTAGAAGTTAGAAAACAATTGAATTAGGGAATAGTAAGTGATGGGTGCACAGAGAAAATATTCATTTCATTAGTCGTTACTAAATTTCATTCAATTATAATTCATAAGGAGAGATTATAGATGCCACAACAATCTATTAAAGCGTTCGTCTTCGATGTCTACGGTACACTGTTTGATGTTCATTCAGTTGGCGACAATTGCGAAAAAATGTATCCTGGAAAAGGTACTGAAATCAGTAAAACTTGGAGAGAAAAGCAAATACAATATTCAAACTTACACCAATTAATGGGGAATTATCAAACTTTCCTCACCGTTACAAAAGAAGCACTACGTTATGCAGTAAAGCAACACGGTGAACAACTTGATCAAAACTCAGAAAAAGAATTAATTAATAGCTACTTACATCTTGTAACCTATCCAGAAGTAAAAGAGATACTATCACAAATACAAAATAAAAAAATTGCCGTTTTCTCAAATGGTTCGCACGATATGTTAGACCCGTTAATTAAGGAATCGGAAATCTCCAGTCTTATTCATCAACTCATCAGTGTAGATGAGATAAAACAATTTAAGCCTACGGTTGCTTCCTATGATTATGCTTTACAACAACTTGGTGTACAACGTGAAGAAGTATTATTTATGTCTTCTAATGGTTGGGACATTTCTGGAGCGAAAAACTATGGATTCCAGACAGCCTGGATAAATCGCAAGAATTTACCTGTAGAAGAATTAAACCTTGAACCAAATAGTATTTATCAAAATTTACAAGGCATTCTAGAATGGAAAGATTAATGAAAATTCCAAAATAAACTTTTAGCTTTCCCTTTTTCAGGGAAGGAATTTAATAAAGGAGGAGTATTCAATGTCAGAATTTGAACTTGGAAAAACTGTTCCTAATCTAATTCTTCCTACTGCAACAGGTGAGGAATATAATTTTGAGGAACAGCGCAAACAAAAAGAAGATTGGTATTTAATTATCTTTTTCCGTGGCTCATGGTGTCCAGCATGTATGAGTGAGTTGGATGCATTAGAAGAAGGAAAAGATTACTTTAACAAAAAAGACATTCATATCATTACGATCTCAACTGACAATTTAAATGCTTTAACAGACATGACAAAAGAACATAAATTCAGCTTTACAGTACTTTCAGATGAACAGCATCAGGCAATCAAAGATTATCAGGTTCACTATCACAAGGAAAATGCACCATATGAAGATCACGGTGCACACGGAGAACCCGCTTACTTTTTAGTTGATGAAAACGGTCGTTTGCTTTATCAACAAAGACAGACAAGTCCATTCGGAAGGCCATCTGTAACAGAACTAAGAAAGATCACAACTTATATCCATAAAAATATGAAATAAGAAAGGGCTAGAGGGTAAATCTTCTAGCCTTTTCTATATTAAAATGTTTAATACTGACAATTACAGTGAAATACTACTATATAATCTATTACACTAGGAGGCTTATAATTGGTTAACGAAAATTTCACAAAACAATTTATTAACGGACAATGGATTAAGGGTTCAAGTGATGCGGTTGTTGAAAATTATAATCCATATACAGAAAAAGAAATCATGACGATCCCTTCAGCAGATGAGTCGGATGTAAATAAAGCGTATCAAGCGGCTGAAAGCGCACAAAAAAGTTGGCAAGAGGTTACACCTGCTGAAAAACAATCACACTTTTTAAACCTATTACAATTAGTGGAGAAACGTAAAGATGAAATTATTGACTGGTTAGTAGAAGAATCCGGTAGTACTCGAGTTAAAGCAAATGTGGAATATGGCATTTGTTACGAAGTGATTAAAGAAGCTCTCTCTTTTCCAACACGAATGACAGGTACGATACTACCATCTAATACACCTGGAAAGGAGAATTTCGTTTATCGGAATCCCAAAGGCGTAATTGGTATTATTGGTCCATGGAATTTCCCATTATATTTAACATTACGTTCTGTTGCGCCAGCAATTGCAGCAGGTAACACCGTAGTAATCAAACCAGCATCTGATACACCAATTACATCAGGTCTTCTAATCGCTTCCTTATTTGAAGAAGCAGGATTTCCAAAAGGTGTCGTAAACGTTGTTGTTGGAAGAGGTTCAGTGATTGGTGATTCAGTTGTAACAAATCCTATTCCATCAACTATTTCCTTCACAGGTTCTACTGAAGTAGGTAGTCATTTGGCACAATTAGCAGGTAAGGACCTGAAAGATACTGCTTTAGAACTTGGTGGTAATAACGCAATGATGGTTTTGGATGATGCGAATATTGACGAAGCTGTAAAAGCAGCTGTCTTTGGTAAGTTTCTTCATCAAGGTCAGATTTGTATGGCAATCAATCGAATCATTGTTGATGAAAATGTTCACGATGAATTTGTTGAAAAGTTCACTGCAGCAGTCAAACAACTTAAAACAGGTGATCCGAATGAAGAAGATACATTTATCGGACCACTAATTAATAATGGTCAAGTAAGTCGTATTCTAGAAGATGTTGCAAAAACCAAAGAAGAAGGCGCAACAGTTATGACCTCTGGTGAAGTAAATGGTAATTTAATGGAACCAATTGTACTTGCAAACGTAACAAATGAAATGACAATGGCAAAAAATGAAATTTTTGGCCCTGTTGCTGTAATCATTAAAGTAGAGAATGAAAAAGCAGCAATTCAGGTTGCAAACGGTACACCATATGGTTTAAGCGGCTCTGTCTTTACTAGTGATCGCTGGCGCGGTCTTGAAGTAGCAAAAAAAGTCCATACAGGAATGATCCACGTAAATGATCAATCTGTTAATGATGAACCACATGTAGCATTTGGTGGTGAAAAGCACTCTGGACTAGGAAGATTTGGCGGAAGCTGGGCATTAGATAAATTTACAACAGAGAAATGGATCAGTGTCCAAAGTGAATATAGAAAATTTTAAACCTTACTAGATAATAAAACGCGTTTCGAGATGATAAGATTCATTTCGAAACGCGTTTTATAGTTTTAATTGAACCTAACTGGCTACTCTTAATTAATTACTTAATGAATACTCCCAATTATTATATAGATCAAGCCGTTCAGCACGATAAGCACGAGCCCCTTCAGGAAATTCAGACACTTCAGCATGCCAAACGATTTCTCCATTCTGATTTACTTCAAAGATTCCACTTCTTTCATCTTCATTAACATATCCAAAATCAATTAGATAGTTTCCTGTTACTTCCATATAACGCGCACTACCAACAATATAAGTGAAGTATTCTTCTCCTAGTTCTTCGCCAAAGCTCCACATTTCTTCAGCCGTCTTTCCATTTTCATCAATACGATACACCACGCCACGGCTATATTTATCTGATAGTTCTTCATTACCACGCGTGACAACTACATTATTGTCGTAAAGTAAAACATCTATTGTATTAGATTGATTATCTTGATCTGGTAATATTTCTGGTGCATGTTGACCCGCACTATATTTAAAATCATCACCTATACCTTCAATTAATACATCTTGATATTCCTCTGGCCAACCTTCTTCATCGGCAAGAATCCAAACAATTTGATCCTTTGTGAATGTTTGTGCAGTATAATCAATTTTCATTATCAAATCTTGATTGCGACTTGAAACAATAATTGAATCATCTGATTCATCATAAACTACAGCATTTTGATGAAACCAGTCAATTTTACCATCATCACGTTCTGTGGCGTCATATTCTTCATAAAACGATTCAGGTAATAGATCCTTTAAATCAATTGATTTAACTATTTCACCTGTTTCACTATCTAACTCAACCATAACATCTTCAATATAATTACTATCCCCATTAATGGTTAAAAGATAGTTCCCATTTGGTAATTCAATTGCGTCATGATGGATCATAGTTGACTCATCACTACCTGCTTCCCCAATAACCGTTTCTGAATTTAAGTAAAAAGCCTTATAATATTTTCCGAGATAGTCCATTTCAACTAATTCATTATATGTACTAGAGCTATTATCTTCTTTAGTTAGGTATAAAATGTGCCCATTTTCTAGTTCATGAAGAACATGACTATTATAACGCGTATTATACCAACGAACATCACCATTTGAATCAAATGCATAAGAATATTTAGTACTTGCTATGAAAAAGGTTAAGGAACTATCGCCCAACTCCATCTGTTCTGTATCTGCTTCTTCAATATCGACTGTTCCAATATAATCAGGTAATACTTCTGTTTCAATAGAAACCATTTGTTCAGTTACTTTCCCTGTTTCTGTTTCTACAGATACCTTTACTTCATTTATACTGTCTGGTAGCAAACCTAATATAGGAATCTCATGTTTCGTTTCATACGTATCATAAGTATGTGTGATGGTTGTTGCATCTGTTGATCCTGGAACTGTGACCGTTATTTTAGATGGTTCTTCTGTTTGAAATAACGCTAAGGCTGTTAATGGCGAATTCTCGTAAGGGTCTTTCACCACATACATGTTCTCTTCGGTATATGCCTCATTTTCTAGTATTTCTAAATAGGATTCCTCTAGCACTTCTTGTTCTTCAATCCCATCTTCTAAGACACTTACAACAAGACCCTCTGTATCTACAGCTTTATTTTGTTCTACTAAATCGCCTCTTTCTGCGTTAGTCATATTACTAACTTTTTCATTGTTACCATTCACTACTATGTAAGCAATCGCTACTACTACTACTACTAGAATTAGTAGTGATAACCTAGATATCTTTTTCAATTTAATGCTCCTCTTTTTTAAATATTAACTAGTATAATACTTTTAAAATGTGTCAGTCTAATGTCAATCTATTAATAGATTATTAAGTTCCCGTTTTTATTTAACTTAAAACAAATACTATTGGTACAAAAACTAATATGAATAGAATGACTATTATAATAGTCTGTTAATTATCTAAGTATTAGTTAAATCCGTCTCTTTTATTATCAAGTACACTAAAAAGATGATCTCTTTATATAAAGAGATCATCCATAACTGCTTGAAGCGTTTTATTATTTAGTTCGTTTTCCATTGCCAATTGAACATTTTTAAACGTAACATCTAAAGTTCCTTGGATTTTTTTACCGACAGGACATGCGGGGTTAGGTTTTTCATGAATCGAAAATAATTCTTTTTCTATATTAACAGCCTTATAAATGTCTAATAAGGTAATATCCTTAGGGTCCCTCGTTAAAGAAAAACCAGAAATTCCGACTTGTGCGGTTACTAAAGCAGCTTTTTTCAACTCACTGCTTATTCGTCTTATTACTACTGGATTTGTTGTCACACTAGTTGCAATCTCTGTAGAAGATATCCTTGGATACGTTGCAATTAAAGACATAATATGGATTGCAACAGAAAGACGCGTATTAATCACATTATTCACCTCTTTGTAACATTCTTAGTTACAAATGAACATTTGTCAAGAATAATGTAAAAACCTTTTATCCAACATTAATAGGTTGTCTCGTAACCTTAACCTCATAAAACGCGGTCTTATTCTTTATTATGAAATCCGGAACCCCTCCACGGTGTGCATGTGATTCTCTAAACGCATCGCTCTTCATCCATCCTTGAAACCCTTTTTTATTTTCCCATCTTGTGAAAATCGTGATCTCTTCATATTCTTTTGTGTTTTCTGTTACTAATACCTCTAACCCAACGAATCCCTCCATTGTTTCGACCTTACCAACTTTGTTGAAACGTTCTACAAACGCCTCTGCGTGACCATTTTTCAACTGAACAGTATTTGTTGCAATAAACATAATAAACATCCTCCTCTATTCTATTTTTGATAGTGGTACTATAATAGGATAATTATCCTCAAATCTTATTTTTGCATGGATATGATAAACATCTCGAAAAAATTTCTGATTAATTACATTTTTTGGTGAACCAAACCGAATTACTTCACCTTCTTTCATCGCAATGATATGACTACAATAGGCCGCTGCATACTGTATCTCATGAAGTACCATTACAATGGTTATCTTATGCGTAGTGTTAATACGTACAAGTAGTTCCATTAATTCTAATTGATGCGCAATATCAAGATATGTTGTCGGTTCATCTAATAATAGAATATCCGTTTTTTGCGCTAGTGCCATTGCGATACGAGCACGCTGTTGTTCTCCACCAGATAACGTATGAAATAGTCTGTCTTCCAGTTTAGTTAATCCCGTTTCTTCCAATGCCCATTTTATAATAGACAAATCATCTGTTTTTTCAGATCTGTAACCTTGATAAGGAGAGCGACCGTATGCTACCAGCTCATGAACAGTTAAATTTGGTAAAGTCTCTTTAACTTGTAATAACATAGCCACATTTTTTGCATACATTTTTCGCTTATAAGTAGTAACTGATAGTTGATCAAGAAGAACCTCACCCTCATTAGCGTTATACAGTTTTGCTAATATTTTTAATAAAGTTGACTTACCTGATCCATTAGGACCAACAATTGCCGTCATCTTACCTTTTGGAAAGGTGACATTAATATCATTTAAAACAAAACTACCTTGTTTAAAGCGCAGTTGTTTTGTTTCCAACGACTTCAATTACATCACCCGCTTTCGACGTAATAAGAATAGAAAGAACGGTGCACCGATACAAGCTAATAAAATGCCCACGGGTAACTCAATTGGTTCAAACATGGTTCGAGCTATCGTATCAGCAAATACCACTAGTATGGCCCCACCTAACATTGATAAAGGTAGTAACATTCGATAATCTTCACCTATTAATAAGCGGATGAAGTGTGGAACAACCAATCCTACAAAGCCAATTAATCCGGAAACACTCACAGCTATGCCCGCTAAAAAAGAAGCTAATAGAATTAATAATAATCGCATTAATTCTACATTTTGACCAAGTAGTTTAGCAGACTCATCACCTAGTAAGATTATATTTATTGGCTTTATTGCAAAAAAGCTAAGCAAAAGACCTACAATTGCATAAGGATACATAAATTCTAAATGATACCAACTCCTTCCATTCAATCCACCTGAAAGCCATGAAATAACAGACTGAACACGATCACTATAAATAACCATCACACCATTCATAACAGCTCCGAGTAATGCATTCATTGCAACTCCAGCCAAAATGATTTTGATAGTAGAAGCGCCATTTTCCCATGCTAATAAATAGATTACAATCGTAGTAGCAAAGGCTCCTATAAACGCCATTACCGGTAATAAATAACTATATTGCGGAAATATCAACATCGTAATAATCGCCATTAATCCACCACCTGCTGACACTCCAATAATTCCTGGATCAGCTAAGGGGTTTTTCATTACACCTTGTAATAGAGCACCAGATGTTGCCAAACATGCCCCCACCAACAAACCAATAATAATTCGAGGCAATCTTAAATCAATAATAATACTTTCATATCTATCATCAGCTTTAGCAACTAGTACCTGCCATATATCTTGCAAACTGATAGGTACCGCTCCAAAAGTTAAACCGAGATACACAGTGAAAATCAGTAAACAAAAGGTAACTAAAAATATATACTTCTTTTTCACTTTTCTTCCTATCAAACTCATACCATTCACTCCAGATCATTCAATATATCAACCATATAAGAAACAGCTTCAACTACCCTTGTTCCTGGATTTGTACCAAACAAATCTGAAGGTAAAACATTAATATTTCCTTGTTCCACTGCAGAAATATTGTTCCATGCTGCATTTTGTTCCATTTCCTTTATAAATCCTTTTTTTACTTCTTCCGTGTTTCCATGGGTGATTAATAAAACTAAATCAGGATCCGAGTCTACTACATGTTCTGTATTTATTTGTGCATACTGTGGAAACTCTTTAAGAGCAGGGTATTCAGAAGCAATATTCATTCCCCCTGCCGCTTTAAGAATGTCACCACTTAAAGAATTATCGAGTGCAGCCATGTAGGTACCTGGAGCACCATAAACTAACAGAACTCTCGGACTATTATCACTTTCTTGAAGACTTTCTAGCTCATTATCTAGCTTAGCATTGAGCTCAACTGCCTTATCTTTCTGATCTAATAGATCGCCATATAAAGTTATTTGATTCTTAATATCTTTAATTGAGTTAGCATGGGTTAAAATAACTTTTGTACCAATTGCCTCAATTGTTGGGACATCTTTATCATTCAATCCGCTGTTAGCAAGAACGACATCTGGTGCTAGCAAAGCTATTTTCTCATAATTAATCTCATGTGTGGTTCCTACTTCTTCAGCATCAATAGCTTCAGCTGATCCATCCGTTCCATTTGGTCTTCCTATAACTGCACCATCTAATGCATAAATTATGTCAATATCGCCATTTCCAAGTGCGACAATTTTTTCAGGTGTTTCAGAGAAGGTTATTGAGCGATCCGTAAAATCTGTAACTGTAACAGAACCTTCTTTATTAACAGCTTCTGTAACATTATTTGTTTGACCGCAGGCACTTATAGTGAGTAAAAAAATTGCTCCTATAGCATATTTCACTAATTTTAAATTCATCATTCACTCGCCTCTCTTTGCACTAACTTAGCATGAACAACTAACCTTCCGTTGTTATTATCCAAACTATAATCACAGGTTGATAACGTAACAATTGTATCTTCATCTGAAATAGATACATTGGATTGATAGAGTGACTTATCTCTTAATCCTTCAATAAATGTCATAAAATCATTTTCCTCATTGAAGTCTGTTTGTATGTAGTAAAAATCACTCGTTGTTTGATAGACTGAAAATACTTCCAAACTAAATCCTTCATATAAAGTATCAAGATACACTTTATTGCCACTTTCAAAAAATTCTTCACTTAAATATTTTTTTAATTGTCCAAACATAGATCCATCTTTCATTCTGTGGCCATAGAGGATAATATTTTTGTTTGTCTCTGAATTAATATCATTTCGATAATCCATAAAGATACTTCCAGCTCGAGATTCTTCTTTTTTATAGTTCCGATTCAAATAATAGTCATTGTTCTCTTCTTGAAGAATTGGGTAATCTATCTGTGTTTCTTCAATAGTTATCCAACCAATGATATCTGAATTAATTTCTCTTAGAGAATCAAATTGGTCGCGAATCTGACCGGTGCTCTCAATTGTTTCTGTACGAGTTACTTCGGAATGATAGATTTCATGTGCTTCGGCTAGCACCTGTCTATTCTCATAGTAACCATAAAGAATAATCGAGAGTGTATAACCAGAATATAAAAACACGCCAATTGCTATTATCGTTAGAATTCTTTGCAAATTTTTAATTATGTTTTCTCGATTCATAGATATCTTCCTCATTTAATGCTTATATTCCGATAGGAACAAGATACAGCCCTGCTAACTTGCTGTTGTATACAGCAACATCTACACCGTAGATTTCTTTCATCATTACATCGTTCACAATTTTATCTGGAGCACCATTTGCGTAAATTTCGCCATTCTTCATCACAATAAGTGAATCACTGTATCGAATTGCTTGATTAATATCATGAAGTACCATAACAATTGTTAATCCATATTTCTTGTTTAACGAGCGCACTAACTCAAGTATTTCCATTTGGTAATAGATGTCCAAAAATGTAGTAGGTTCATCTAAAAATAAAAATTCTGTTTTTTGAGCTAAAGATAATGCAATCCACACGCGTTGACTTTCACCACCAGATAATTGATCCAATGTTTTATGCCGCTTTTCTTCTAAACGTGTGGAAGAAATAGCCCAATCTATGACCTCTTGATCTTCCTTTAATTTCGGATGAAATAAATTTTTATATGGTACTCTTCCAAATGCAATTAATTGTTCAACAGTCAAATCTTGTGGTGCGTCATTTTGTTGATAAACCATTGCAATTGTTCTTGCTAACTCCTTTGGTTTATAGTTATTAATATCTTGATCATTTATTACAATTTGACCTGATAAAGGTTTGTTATCTTTTGAGAGTACTGATAATAATGTTGATTTACCACAACCATTTGGACCAATGATGGTTGTAACTTTACCTTTTTCTATAAGTCCTGAAATAGAATTTAACTGGTTGCTTTTTTGATTATATGAAAAAGAAATAGATTTAAATTCCATTTATTCGCTCACTCTTTCTCAATAAGTAGATTAAGAACGGTCCACCAATTACGGCCATTAAAGTAGATGCCGGAATCTCTAATGGAGAAATAATCGTTCTTCCTATTGTATCAGCTGTTAAAATCAGTAAAGCACCTGCTATTGCTGAAAAAGGAATTAAGATTCGATGATCGGTTCCTACAAGTTGACGGGCTATACTTGGAATAAGGAGACCAACAAATAGTATGACCCCAGCAACTGAAGTGGCTACTGCCGCTAATAGTACTGCAACCGCTGAAATCAATAATCGTGCAGCGGTCACGTTTAAACCTAGATTTTTTGCTTTCTTATCTTGCAGAGAAAGTAAATTACACCAGGAACTTGCAAAGAATGCTAGGACTAATCCGATCAGTCCATAAACGATAATAATATGAACATCATCCCATGTTTTCATTAATAAATTTGAAGTGTTTGATGCGCCCACCGAAATATTAAAATAACTACAAATCATCAACATAGCTTCTCTAAATCCAGTAAACATAGCACTGATTGCTATACCAGTGAGAATAAGTCGTAATGGGTGTAAGCCTGATTTCCATGAAAGCCAGTAAACCAAGAAACATGCCAAGGCCCCACCTATAAATGCAAATAGAGGACTACTAATATACAATGTAGGTAGAAAAAGGATGCCAAATAACGTAAAGAAGCTCGCACCTGAGGATATTCCTATTACACCAGCATCAGCTAGCGGATTTCTCATGACTGACTGAAGCAAAACCCCAGAGACAGACAAAGCAGCTCCTGCAAACATAGATACAAAAATTCTTGGAAAACGTAAATCTTTTATTACTTCTACTTCTTCGACACCACCATGTATAAGGCCATCTATTAATTGATTAAATGAAATAGAAATACTTCCAGAAATTGCTGAGTAGCAAAACATAATAATTATCAATAAACTGACCACTGAAAAACTTATTACTTTTTTATTCATACTAATCTTCCTTTATTTATAAATGACTTATTCATATAAGATCGTAACGAGTTCATCTAATGCCTCTATTACTTGGATATTTGCTGTGGTAGCAAATACTGGTTCCTTCAAGTCATACACGCGGTCTTGTTTAACAGCATTAAAGTGTTTCCAAATATCATTCGTATCAAATTCTTTATTAAACATTTCAACCACTTCATCAGGCATTCCATGAGATAAACGTAAAATAACATCTGGATTACCCTGTTGAAGATACTCCATATTTGCTGATAAATATTCTTCACTATGGCCTGTGATAACATTTTCTCCGCCAGCAACACTTACTAAATCTCCAACATAGGAGTGCTCAGTTGCAACGAGATAACTACCAGGAACACCAAGCAAAATTAATACTTTAGGTGGATTTTCATTTTCTGTTTTTGTTTCAATTTCATTTATTTTATCTTCAATAGATCCAATTAACTTATTTGCTTGATCTAATCGATTATATTTTGTTCCTAATGAGAGAATCGCTTCGTTCATACCAGAGACACTTTGTAGATTTAAAAAACTAGTTTCAACTCCAGCTTGTTCAAACTGTGGTTCCAAGTCGTATTTTAAAGTTGTAACAGATAAAACATCTGTTGGTTTTAAAGAACTAATAAGCTCCATATCAGGTGACATTGGATTTCCAACCTCTGTAACCTCTTCATAACGTTCAGGTACAGAATAAGATGTTGTTGGGATACCAATTAAATCAAGTTCAAGCTTATCCATTATCTGTGTAATGGCAAAAGTTGTTGCTATAATTCTTACATTCTCATCTTGTTCAACTTCTGGATTTGTACTTTCTTGTTCCACATCCTGATTAGATTCTGCATTAACAGTTGTTGAATCTTTTTGGTCTTCAGCCGAATTTACTGAACATGCACTAACTAGTAACAGCAACAATATTCCGAAACAAATTTTTAAGTTTCTCAAATTCTACTCTCCTTCCGTTAGGAAATACTTGTATAGATTTGAATAGTAAGTTGCATTAATCTGCAACTTACTATTCCTTATTCTATATACCTATTAAAATGAAAATATGAATTATTTAGTAATTAGTCTAAATTTATTACTGCGGTACCTAACAACTAAATAACTTAGTGAGCCTAGTAAAAATAATAGGTACATGCCAATTTGTACTGCATCTCCAGTTTTCGCATTATTTTCCTCAGTTTCACTATCAGATGAAACAGATTCAGTAGCATTATCTGTATCAGCATCGCGATCAAATTCAGGACCATTTTCATTACTTTCTTCATTTATTGAATTTTCAACGTTATCTACTATATTATCTGTGTTATCAGTATTAGATGTTGGGTTTTCCTCATCATTCGAACCGGTTTCTCCCTCATCCACAACATCTATTTCTAATTCAGATAGATCAAAAACAAACCTTACAGGGTAAAGATGTGGTGCTCCAATTGCTTCAATTGTCGCTGTATAGCTCGATTGTATTTCATCGATATCAAGTGTTAACACTCTTGTTTCATCATCCTTGCTCTGTTCAACCAATGTGTGTTCCACTCCATTGATTTCAAATGTTATCGCACCTAATGCCGAAAGATTATAATCATTTTGAGTTATAACAATCGTGTACTTGCCATCGACTACTTTTAATATAGCTGTCTCAGTAAAGTACTTTTCAAAAGCTGAACTTGAATCTGAATCAACAGATAAGACGCTTAACGGAAGGTCATATTCTCCATCAGCTAATTCCTGATCTTCTGTGGTATCTTCTTCTGGCGTTTCTGGAGATTCTTCCACTATTTCAAAAACACCATAAATACTAAAGTGGTTTGTTTCAGCAGTTATTATTCCATCTTGATAATTACCACCAATCGATTCCCACTCTTTCGTGCTCTCATTGTAATAACGCACTTCTATATCTTTATTACCAACAGAATTCGGGTCAACATTAAACTGCAATGTCACAGGTTGTTCAAATGTATCTTTATTACTAATGTTGAAATCAAAGATCTTACTTAATGCTTGATCAGATCCTTCTACATCTTCAATTACATCCACATTGAATTTAAATTCTCCGTCTGGTAATTCACTAGCTAAAATAGAAACAGTAGTTTCTTTGTTAACAATAATTAATTTAACGTTTTTCGTTTTTAACTGTTGAACTTGTTCGCTAGAAAGAGATAATTCTATTGTTAATTCCTGATCAACATTAACAACTAATTCACCATCTTGTTTTACTTTGTCTACTGCGTCATCTTCAATTGTAGCCATTCCATTACTCACGACTGGTTTAGCAGTAACACTTTCTTCCTGCTCTGGTGTTTCAACCACTTCTGTTATAGATTCTTGATCATAGACTAGTTGGATTTCATGTGTCATACCATAGGACATTACCAACTTCACATTTGTTTCTGTCAAATCCTCCACTTCGAATTTTAATTGACGTGTTTGATTCTCTAAGTCTTCGCTTACAATTTCCGCTTTGGTATATTCACCTGCATATTCTGTTTCAAACGATACGATTACATCACTTCTAGATGTAGTAAAACTAACGTATTGCTTGCCATCTTCAACAGTTAATATTGCTGGAGTTGAAAAATAACTACCAAAACTTGTTTCTTCACCTTGATAGAAAACATCATAATCAATCGTATAGTCTCCATCTTCTATTTCATCGCCATCATTCTGGGCTGGTGTTTCTTCTTCCTCTGGAGTCTCTGATTCTATTGGTGTCTCTGTTTCCTCTGGAGTTTCTGTTTCTACCGGAGTTTCAATGACTTCTGTTATTGATTCTTGATCATAGACCAGTTGAATTTCATGTGACATACCATAGGACATTACAATCTTCACGTTTGTTTCCGTTAAATTCTCTACTTCAAATTTCACGACACGTGTATGATTTACTGTGTCTTCACTAACAACTTCCGCCTTACTAAACTCCCCTTCGAACTCTGTTTCCAATGAGACAATTACATCACCGCTAGATACTGTAAAGCTAATGTATTGATCGCCATCCTCAACAGTTAATTCTGCTGGAGTTGAGAAGTAACTGGCATACCGTGGTGCCTCTTCTCCTTGATAGAAAATATCATAATCAATCGTATAGTCTCCGTCTTCAATTTCAATATCCTCATTTTCGACGGGAGTTTCTGTTTCCCCTGGAGTCTCCGATTCTACCGGTGTTTCTGTTTCCTCTGGAGTCTCTGATTCTACTGGTGTTTCTGTTTCCTCTGGAGTCTCTGATTCTACTGGTGTTTCTGTTTCCTCTGGAGTCTCTGATTCTACTGGTGTTTCTGTTTCCTCTGGAGTCTCAGATGTTTCTAATTCTATTTCTGTTATCGATGCTTGATCATATTTCAATTGAATGTCATGTGTCATACCATAAGACATTACTAATTTAACATTTGTTTCTGTTAAATTCTCTACTTCAAATTTTATAACTCGTGTTTCATTAACTGTGTCTTCACTGACAACCTCAGCTTCACTATATTGACCCGCGAATTCTGTTTCGAATGATAGAATTATATTACTACTAGAAGCAGTAAAGCTAATGTACTTCTTCCCATTTTCAACAGTTAATTCAGCTGGTGTTGAGAAGTACTTACCAAATACTGTTTCTGCTCCTTGATAAAAGACATCGTAATCTATCGTATACGCTCCATCAGACAATTCTTGTTCTGCAGCAACAACACTCACAGCTGGCTGAACCTGAGGCAATACTGTGAATATTACAACAAACAAAGCAATTAATATTTTAAAAGATTTCTTCAATAGTGCTCTCCCCTTATCTATTAAACTTGATTTTTTTGGAAAATAAAAATACTATAGACGAAATAAGTAGCAACGATAATAGCGTTATTGACATAGTTTCACCTGTTTCAGGATTACTGACTTGTTCACTGCTTACATCGCTATCACTTGTTTCACTACTAACTTGCTCATCTGTAGAAGCAGTCGAATTCGATTCAGTTGATTCAGTTGTATTAGTCTCTTCTGTATTTGATTCAGCTAATTGAATAACCTCTAAAGAACTCTCATCAAAAGAAAATCTAATTGTGTACCAATGGTCATAAGACTCATTAGCTATTACATGAATTTCTGACATAATTGGATTAGAAATAGTACTAACTGGGAATTTAACTGTTCTAATTTCACCGCTAGAACTTACTTCCGTTACATCCTTTGATTCAACCTGTAATTCTTTAATCATGCTACTGGTTAGATCTATTTGTACTGTAATCTCACCACCATTAATCTCTAACTGTGCTGGTTTCGCAAAATAACCATCTGCCATTGACGCTGAATCATTGTCCGCATGTAAAACAGAGTAATTAATTTGATAGGTACCATCTTCTAGTGAAGTGGCAGCAAATGCATTTGGTAAAAGCAAAAATAAGAAAGCGAACAATACAATTCCCATTGTGAATATTTTCTTCAATTTAAAGTCAACTCCTTTTTAATTTTTGATAACGATAATCATTATCAATGAATAAGTAAAAAAATAATGAGTTAAGATAACTCATTTAATAAATTATTATTGTACCTTTTTCATTTCGCAAAAAATATTTACTATAATAATTTTCCTCCTTTATCAAAGACTTTGGAATTCCTGTTGACTTAATCTACTATCTCCATAGTCATTATGTAATTAATACCATACTAATCGATAATGATTATCAATGTCAATAACTTTTTTGGAATTATTTGTTTTAAAAGTATGGAAAATGATTATGAATTTCTGCGTTTTTAATGAAAAAATTCTGGACTAGGAAGATCTAATGAAGCAAGAAATAAGGTTTCAAGCTAACGCATGAAATAGTTCGAATGCGTGTAGCACAAAACGCAGTGCGGTATACTAACCGCACTGCGTTTTCTTATTAATTTGATTTAATTAATGAAAAAAAGATATTCTATTACCTACTTGTGCTTAATATGGCTCTGCATCATGTCCCTTTTCTTCTGCTTCTTTTACAGCATCAGATGCACCTGTGCTACCAATTGGTGAACCACCATGCTTTGGAAGCTTACCATTAGTAGGAGTCTTCACCATCTTTATTGACCCAACGATATGTGTTTACACCCGATCCTCCTTCGTTTAGGTATGAAAGAGATGAGACAATTTCTCAACAAAAACAAATTCTAGAAAGTCACAAACTTAAAATAATCGAGAAACAAAAAGAATTAGATCGAGCTTTTTATACAGTTAATGCGAAAATCGAATTATTTGGCCATTTGGAAATGGAATATAAGAAAAATTAATTTAACTCCTAGAAATGGTATCTTAAGAAAGTTGGTGTATAACTTTGAATAATTGTGAAGCTGCGTATCTTGCTGGAATAATTGATGGAGAGGGTTCAATTACATTAACGAGAATGCATGAGAAGGAAAATAGGAGGCCTTGCATAAGTGTAGCATCTACAGACAAGGAACTACTTGAATACATCAAAAGTATTGCTGGTGGTGTAATAAATAACAAAAAGAACTATAATCCCAATAAGCATAAGGATTCATACACGCTATATATTAAACGAAAACATGAAGTATTTTATTTCTTAGAGAAGATTTATCCATTCTTACGTATTGAAAAGAAAAAGAATAGAGCAAAGTTTATTTTAGATAATTACACTAATGTAACTCCTAGAAATGGCAAGTATAATCAGGAACAACTTTCACAGAAACAATTATTTGAAACAGATTTTTTTCTTATTTAATGATTTTTATTTAAAAAGGGTAAAATAAAAACCACCAATTATGTATTGGTGGAGACGGTGGGACGTGCTATTCCATGCTTTCGTCATGGCACTGACTATATCTTGAACCTTGTAGTAATCCAGAGGTTCTTCGGCGTATTATGCGAAATGTAGTTTTTACCTTTTAGGTAGAATTTCGCATCCTAGTACTACCAATCACTTGGCAGTCTATAAGTCGATACACGGCTGTTGGATTACTCCACATACCGCTCGGTATTGCCGTATCACACGTTATATGTGACTTAGGTTTCACCGATAAAGCCGAATTTTCACTCATGTGTTACCACATAAGGCGACTAATTACTAATCGAACCCACGTCCAGAGATATTGGCACTCAGGCATCTACGTGCATAGTTGATAAATTATATTTCGCTCGCTATTCAGCCTATCAACAGGCTTCCTAGAAGCTAATCTGATTAGTCTCTTCTGACCGTCCTCAGATAGTGGACATCAGCGTATCCCGCTTCATTTGAGACCCTTCGATCTACCACACGGGAGATGGTAGGAAGGATCCTTTAGTGCTACTTACGCAGCTGCTAAAGAGTAATTGTTTTCTTTGCCAGTTATATTGGCTTGTAACGTTTTACGAGCCGTAACCTCGACACGCAACCTGAGCTCAATCTACCCCTGTCGAATCCGTAACGTCCCCATGTAAGAGGAACAAAACGAAATGGCTAGAAAAAGCCTATATCATATTTTGTTTGTTTAATTAAGACAATTACTAGTATATCAAATAATTGCGAAATTACAAGCATATCTCCTTGGTAACTTCTAACACCTAATTAAAATTATCTTTCAATGCGCGATCCATATCACGTTTTGCTTGTTTCTGTTTAAGGTCTTCACGTTTATCAAATTTACGCTTACCTTTACCTAGACCAATCAATACTTTCGCTACACCATTTTTAATATACATTTTTAATGGCACAATCGCATAACCTGCTTGTTGTGATTCCCCAAATAACTTATCTATTTGTTTCCGGTGCAACAATAGTTTTCTTGTTCGTGTTGGCTCGTGATTATGAATATTTCCTTGTTCATAAGTAGAGATATGCATATTATACAATAATGCTTCTCCACGTTCTATTCTAGCAAAGCTATCTTTCATATTTACTCGACCTGCACGAATAGACTTGATTTCAGTCCCTTTTAGTACTAATCCAGCTTCAAACGTTTCTTCAATTAAAAAATCATGATTTGCTTTTTTGTTTTGGGCAATAACCTTGCCGCTAGTCCCTTTTGGCATGGCGGTTTTCCTCCTCTAACTACGTGACATATATTTTAACAGGTAAATGAAACCATGACAACGCTTATCAATGGACAAGGTTCGTTTTTTTGTGCGATTATGTAAAAAGATAATAAAATGAAAGGAGTCAAAAAACATGATAGAACAAGCAACACACATTCGAAAATTAACACTTCATGACCAAACGAGCGTTCAAAATCTACAAACAAATATAGAAGATGATTATGTAGTTCATATTTTCCCCGATCTTATTGAAAACCAAACACATGCTGTTTACGGTGTTTTTGAAAATGAGACATTGATTACTATAGCTGGGTATTCGTTATTTCCTGGTGGCTATGCAATGCTCGGTCGGTTACGTAGTGATATTCGTTATATGGCAAAAGGATATGCAACGAAAATTTTAACTTTTATTATAGAAGACTTAAAGAACGATCCAAGTATCAAATGGATTGGAGCCAATACAAATATACATAACCATGCTGCGAAGCGCGTATTAGCTAAATTAGAGTTAGAACAGATCACAACGTTACACGCTTTGCCAGTTCGAGAAGCTAAACTTCTTAATGGTGTGAAAGGCGATAGATGGTTAAAAGTCGTAAATCCAGAAGAAAAACGCGCTTTATTGAGTTCTTTTGCAGATAGTCAACCACTTGTTTTCCCATATGAATGTTATTATCTTTTTCCATATACTGAAGCACTTATAACGGATAAGCACCTAGCAGAATCAACCTTTTATCAAAACCAGACGAAAGATCGCTTTATGATTATACGAAATGATCAAAAACACGAATGGTTTGCACATGTAAAATATTTTTGGGATGACGCTTTTGAACAACCAGGTTTTTGGGAAACGGTTTATCATTATGTAGAGAAAGAATCCAAGACCCTACGACCTTGGTTAGATTTTTCACAAGAAGGATTTAACTCCATTCCAAATTTAGAAGCATTTGATGTAGAAGACGGTTGGGCTCTTTACGGCAATTGGATAAATCGAACAAATAGTAACTAATGAATCTTCACATGATAAGAGGCTGTTGACATTTTCAACAGCCTCTTATCATTATTTCTTTTTACCTTTTTTCTTTTTTGAAGCTTTTGGTGGTTTTATTTTACCTTTATCGTTTCCTTTGCTCTTTCCATTGCCATTTGATTTATCTTTTTTTCTGCGATCATTTCGATTAGATTGACTCCCAGTCCCACTAGATACGCGCAATTTTCTTGGCTTCATACCAACAACCTCAAAGTCTACAGCACGTTCATCTAAATTAACAGCTGCTACTTTAATGGTAATTTCGTCACCTATACGGAAGATAGTGCCTGTTCTTTCCCCAATCATGGCATATGCTCGTTCATCAAAATGGTAGTAGTCATCCGTTAGATAACTTACGTGAACAAGGCCTTCTACCGTGTTTTCTAATTCAACAAATAATCCAAAGTTTGTAACGGAACTTATCACACCATCGAATTCTTCACCGATTTTATCTTGCATAAATTCTGCTTTCTTTAAATCATCTGTCTCACGCTCTGCATCAACAGATGCACGTTCCTTCTCTGATGCATGTTTAGCAATCTCAGGCATCCTATCTTTCCAATGATGTTGCGTTTTAGAATCCAATTGTTTGTTAACTAAATATGTTCGAATTAAACGATGTACAATTAAATCTGGATAACGTCTAATTGGCGACGTGAAGTGCGTGTAGAATTCAGTTGCTAAGCCAAAATGACCAATACTTTGCGGATCATATTTCGCTTGTTTCATGGACCGCAACATTAATTTAGAAATAATCATTTCCTCTTGTTCGCCCTCTACTCTTTTCAGAACCTTTTGCAATGCTTGAGGGTGAATTTCATTAGCAGTACCTTTGACTGCATAACCTAATGTACCTACAAACTCAAAGAATTTTTGTAATTTAGATTCATCTGGATCTTCGTGAATACGATGAATAAATGGTACGTCCATCCAGTGAAAGTGTTCAGCAATTGTTTCATTCGCTGCTAACATGAATTCTTCAATTAGTCGTTCGGCAACAGAACGTTCACGAATTGCTACATCAATAGCCTTACCTTCAGTATCGACAATTACTTGTGCTTCTTTAAAATCAAAATCGATCGCTCCACGACCAAAACGTTTTCCGCGTAAAGTCTCAGCTAATTTTTCCATATCTTCAAACATCGGAACAAGCTCCCGGTAACGCTCACGAACATCTTCATCCTTATCTGTTAAAATCTTATTAACATCGGAGTAAGTCATTCTTTCATTTGTCCGTATAACACTTTGGAAAATGTCATGTTTGACTACTTCACCTTGATTATTAATTTCCATTTCACAGCCAAGGGTAAGTCGATCTACTTGTGGGTTCAGGGAACAAATTCCATTAGATAAACGATGGGGTATCATCGGGATAACGCGATCAACTAAATAAACACTTGTTGCTCGTTCAAATGCCTCTTGATCAATTGGTGAATTTTCTTCCACATAGTAAGAAACGTCCGCAATATAAACCCCTAACTTAAAGTTACCGTTATCTAATTTCTTAACCGTTACAGCATCATCTAAGTCTTTTGCATCTGCACCATCAATTGTAACAATCATCTCGTCACGTAGATCACGTCTATTTTTTATTTCTGATTCATCTATTTCATCTGGTATCTGACTTGCATGTTCCAATACCTCATCTGGAAAATCAACTGTAATGCCATGCTTGTAGATGATTGAAATAATGTCCATACCTGGATCATTCTTGTGTCCTAATATTTCAATTACTTCACCTTCAGCACTCATTCGCTCTTCTGGAAACTTAGTAATATTCACAATTACTTTATGGCCACTAACTGCACCGCCTGATGCACTTTTCGGGATAAAGATATCATTCGGAATTCGCTTATCGTCTGCAATGACAAAACCAAAGTTCCCGTTATCATCATATGTCCCGATTACACGTGTTGTAGCACGTTCAACTATTCGAATAACAACACCTTCAGGTCGTTTTCCAAACTCATCTCTACTATCAATTCGCACAAGTACGATATCATTATTCATCGCAGATTGTAGGTCTGCATGGTTAATATAAACATCATCTTGTCCTTCTTCTTCTGGGATTAGAAAGGCAAAACCCTTCGCATGCATTTGAATGCGCCCTTTAATTAAATTCATTTTTTCAGGTAATCCATAACGATTTTTTCTAGTTTTAACTAATTCACCCTTTTCTTCTAGATGATTTAGCATTTTTACTAACACTTTAAATTGATCAACATCTTGAAGCTCCAATACTTCTTCGATCTCTTTTACAGTTAAAGGTTTCGTTGCTTTTTCTTGAAAATAGTGCATGATTGATTCTTGCATTTTTTCTTGATTCATTCTTTCACCCTCTTTCTATTGAAACGGTCTATGCTTATTATGGTTTAAGACCAATCCAATGATTCTAAAAATTGATAAATATCTTCATGAACTTCCTCTTTTTTCTTTCCTAATGTGATAGCATGTCCTGCATCTTCATACCATTTAATATCTTTTTGGTCAGATTCCACATTGTTATAAATAAAGTTTGCACTATCAGTATTGATCATTTGATCATCTTTAGCTTGCACTACAAATGTCGGTGTGTAAATTGTATCTATATTATTTTTCACATCTGTTATTAAATCACCTAATTGATTAAATAATTCTGGCGATTCATCGACAAGTTCTTTCACTTCTTGTTTTATTGTTTCCTGATCTTTACCTTCTACTTCCTTATATTGTTTTGAAAAAATTTGAAAGCCTTTTGTCAACTGTGTTTCGTTATCAAAAAACATCGGTGTACACATTGGGATAATACCTCTAATTGCTTCTGAATATGCTAGCTTTAAACCAAGCACACCACCCAATGATAATCCTGCTACTGCAATTTTTTGATAGCCCATATCTTTCAGTTCGCGAAAGGCTATTTGAACATCTTCCCACCACTCTTTAGCACTTACACCAATGAGATCCTCAGGGGCTTTTCCATGTCCTCGATATATAGGAGCGTGTGTTGTATAGCCTTTCTTTTGTAAAAATCTTCCTAGCATACGAACATCTGCAGTATGACCTGTGAAGCCATGTAATAGTAATACCGCGCGTTCTCCTTCTTCAAACGTAAAAGGCTGAGGTTTTTTTATCTGCATTATTCTTCTCCCTTTCAAATTAATTTGTATCTATTATGTATGATGGGTTAATCTTACCAAAAAGAAACATAACTTTCACAGATACTGCTTATAATAGTATTTGTAGATTAAATCAAAACCCCCTCACTATCTAATTAGTAAGGGGGTTAACCATTGTTTCGCTTATAGAATGTAAGCAACTGCAAATGTTAATACAAATAATAAAACAGCCGCTACAACAGTAGCACGATGCAAGACAGCATCAATACCACGCGCTTTTTGTTTACCGAATAATTGCTCTGCACCACCAGAAATTGCTCCTGATAATCCAGCACTTTTTCCTGACTGAAGTAATACTAAAACGATAAGTGCTATGGCAACAATAATTAATAACGTAATCGCAACTCCTTGCATGGTTGCGTACACCTCCTAAGACACACTAATACATAAACTAAATGTAGCATAAATAGGAACTACTTCGCAAGTTAATTTTTACTAGAAAGCATGGTTTGTTCTGCCACTCTATTCCAATTTACTATATACTAGTGTAAAAGTTGTAAATAAAGCGAGGTAAATTTCTAATGAAACGAACAAATTGGATCACTACAAATGATAACTATTCTATCTACTATCAACAATGGGAAAACCCTTCTATTGAGCCTAAAGCAATCATGCAAATCGCACATGGCATGGCAGAACACATCGATCGTTATGATGAATTCGCAAATTTTTTAGTAGAACGCGGCATATTAGTTTATGGAAATGATCATCGTGGACATGGTCAAACGGGAAAAAAATACGGAACTGGTTATTTTGACCAAGCAAACGGATTTGACAAAGCAACAAATGACTTACTAACCTTGACTGAAATGATTAAAATGAGACACCCTACTCTACCAATATTTTTATTTGGACATAGTATGGGATCTTTTTTAGTTCGCAATTATTTATTAAAAGAATCGAATCAACTTGCAGGCGTGATACTTTCAGGAACTGGTTCTGAACCAAAACTCATTACTAAAATAGGGAAAATGATTGCAAAATCACAAATAACCTCCCATGGATGGAATGAACCTTCTAACTTTTTAAATAAAGTAGTATTTGGAAAGTACGCACGTTACTTTAAACAACGAGAAACTGCATTCGATTGGCTTAGTCGAGATCAGCGAAATGTAAAGGCTTATCTTGACGACCCAGATACTGGTTTTATACCTAGTGCTTCCTTTTTCTATGATCTCTTTAATGGGATTGAAGTCATCCAAGATCAAAAGAAAATAGCTACTATTGCAAAAGATCTCCCGTTTTTCTTTATTAGCGGAACCAATGATCCTGTTGGTAAGTTTACCAAAGGTGTTAACAAAACAATTAAACAGTACCAAAGCAAAGGCATTAATAAGATAGATTTTAAATTTTATCAAGATGCTAGACATGAGTTACTTCATGAGATAAATCGTCAAGAGGTAATGGAAGACATACACAAATGGCTCTTAGAAAATAGGTAAAAAGCACAAATATGCTTGATAATGATTTATTTTGGCAGTTTTTGATTGAAAATAAAGGTAGGTTGTTTTATTATAAAGATAAAGCCCTTACAATTAGGTGGGATTAAAAATGTTAACACCGAAAAGACACAAATTAATCAGTGAAGTTATTCAAAAACAACAATTAGTTACCATTCAAGAATTAGTAGCTTTAACAGGGGCATCTGAATCAACTATAAGACGAGATCTAAGTGAATTAGAAAAGCAACATTTACTTGTTCGAATACATGGTGGCGCTACGTTAAAGCAATCAAAAAGCCAAGAATTGAGTTATCCCGAGAAATCGAGACAACATATAGATAGTAAGAAAAGGATTGCTTATTATGCATCAGCGTTAATAGAGGAAAATGATTGTATCTATCTAGATGCCGGAACGACAACATATGAGATGATACCATTCTTAGTAGATCGGAATATAACGGTCGTTACAAACGGCTTAACCCATGTAGAATTGCTCAGTCAACTTAATATTAAAACGTATTTACTTGGCGGTTTTGTGAAAAATACAACAAGAGCACTAATAGGGCAAGGTGCACAAGCAAGTCTTCTGCAATATAGATTAGATAAATGTTTCCTTGGTGTGAATGGAATCCATAGTGATTATGCTTATACAACACCAGATCCAGAAGAAGCAATAATAAAAAAAACTGCTTTAAAAATAGCCCAGAATGGTTTCGTGGTAGCAGATGCTTCAAAACTAAACCAGATTTCTTTTGCTAAAATTGATGACCTACAAGCAGCGACAATTATCATAAACAAACCAACAGAAGCTTCACTTGATTTGTTTGAAAAGAAAACTAACGTAAAGGTTGTGACAGAAGAATGATATACACATGTACATTAAATCCATCAATTGACTACATTATTCATGTCTCAGAATTTCAATTTGGTGAATTAAACCGTGGCGAACAAACTTCATACTACCCTGGTGGTAAAGGGATTAATGTTTCACGTGTTTTAAAAAGGCTCGCTATCAATAATACAGCACTTGGATTTCTTGGTGACTTTACTGGTGATTTCATTAAGAATAAGTTGCAAGCAGAAACTGTGCAAACAGACTTCATACCTGTACAAGGAACTACTAGAATTAATATGAAGATGAAGTCTAATAAGGAAACAGAAATTAATGGTCCAGGTCCTTCGATTTCCACTGATCAGTTAGAGGAACTATATACGCAAATCAGAAATTTAAAAGCAGGAGATATTTTAGTTGCAGCTGGTAGTATCCCAAATACAGTTCCTTCTAATTTCTACGTAAAAGCAGCTGCAATTTGTGAAACTAATGGCGTACAAATGGTTGCTGATACATCTAGCCAAGGATTAAAAGAACTACTTGGAACGAAACTATTATTAGTTAAACCAAATCAACAAGAACTTGGTGAATTATTTGATGTCAACATAGAGACAATAGAAGATGCCGTAACATATGGCAAAAAACTACACGAACAAGGAGCTCAAAATGTTATTGTTTCCATGGGCGGAGATGGAGCAGTTTATATCTCAGAACAAGGAAGCTTTATTGCAAAGGCACCTAAAGGAACCGTTAAAAACACAGTCGGTGCAGGGGATTCTATGGTATCCGGCTTTCTAGCTGCATATACCACAGAAAAGTCTGCTGAAGATACATTTCGATATGCAGTAGCTACAGGAAGTGCAACTGCATTTAGCGCAGATTTATGTACAAAAAGTGATGTAGAGGCTCTATTAGATAAAGTAGAAATAAAAAGAGCTTAATCAACAAGATGGTTAAGCAATGTTATTGGACTTCACCCTCATATAATGGTATTGTAGTGTAGGTATAACATAGAAAGATTGGAATATTTAATTCCCTCTTTTTTAGGAATCTTACAATTATGCGACGTTTTTGAAGAAACCCTTGAAATCACAACTAAAAACAGAGTAAAATTGTAATGTAACATACCTATAAAAATTTATAAATAATTCAGGAGGTTTTTCTCATGTCAGCAGAAAAAACAGTTAAAATTACAGATTCAACAGGTGTACACGCACGTCCAGCAACAGTGCTTGTAAATAAAGCAGGAAGTTTCGCTTCAGACGTTACAGTAGAATATAACGGTAAGTCAGTAAACTTAAAATCTATTATGGGCGTTATGTCATTAGGAATTCCAAAAGACGCTGAAATTAAAATTGTTGCGGAAGGTTCTGATGAGCAAGAAGCAGTAGATGCAATTTTTGAAGTGATCAAAAAAGAAGGACTAGGGGAGTAATTATTAATGAGTAATATCAAAGGGATCGCAGCATCAAACGGAATTGCTATTGCTAAAGTTTATAAATTGGCTGCTCCGGATCTTTCTTTTGAAAAAAAGAAAGTTGACGATGTGGAAGCTGAAGTGGAACGCTTAAGTAAAGCACTTGAGATTTCCAAAACAGAATTAGAGAAAATAAAAGAAAATGCTCGCAAAACACTTGGCGATGAACATGCTGAGATTTTCTCTGCACACTTACTCGTACTAAGTGACCCAGAAATGATTAATCCGATTAAAGATAAAATCAAAACAGATCAGGTTAATGCTGAATTTGCTTTAGACGAAACAGCTACTATGTTTATTGACATGTTTAAAGCGATGGAAAACGAATACATGCGGGAACGTGCTGCCGACATTCAAGACGTAACAAAACGTGTAATGGCTCACCTACTAAATGTATCATTTCCAGATCCAGCATTAATTGATAAAGAAGTTATTGTTGTTGCAGAGGATCTTACTCCATCTGATACAGCACAACTAAACAAGAAGTTTGTTAAAGGGTTTACCACTAATATCGGTGGACGTACATCTCACTCAGCAATTATGGCTCGTTCATTAGAAATTCCTGCTGTTGTTGGAACAAAAACAATAACAACAGATGCAATTGAAGATGAAATTGCAATTGTGGATGGGATTGACGGTGAGGTTATTATCAACCCAACTAAGGAAGAAATAGCAAAGTATGAACAAAAACACGCAGATTTCGAAAAGCAAAAAGAAATCTGGGCGCAATTAAAAGATGAACCAACTGTTTCTTCTGATGGAGAACATGTTGAACTTGTCGCAAACATTGGTACACCAGAAGACGTTGCTGGTATTATTAATAATGGTGGAGAAGGCGTTGGTCTATATCGTACGGAGTTTCTTTATATGGGTAAATCCCAGCTTCCAACCGAAGATGAACAGTTTGAAGCCTATTCATCTGTTTTAGAACAAATGGGTGATAAACCAGTTGTAGTTCGTACACTAGATATAGGTGGAGATAAAGAGCTTAGCTACTTAGATTTACCTAAGGAAATGAATCCATTTCTAGGATTCCGCGCTATTCGTTTATGCTTAGAGCGTGATGATATTTTCCGTGTACAATTACGTGCACTTCTACGTGCTAGTACATATGGGAACCTAAAAATTATGTTTCCTATGATTGCAACTTTAGATGAGTTTAGACAAGCTAAAGCACTATTAGAAGAAGAGAAAACAAACTTATTAAACGAAGGTGTCAATGTTTCCGATAAGATCGAAGTCGGTATTATGGTCGAAATCCCTTCAACTGCTGTAATTGCTCGTCAATTCGCTAAAGAAGTTGATTTCTTCAGTATTGGAACAAATGATTTGATTCAATACACAATGGCTGCCGATCGTATGAATGAACATGTCTCTTATCTATACCAACCATACCACCCTGCTATCTTAAACCTTGTTAACAATGTTATTGAAGCAGCACATGCAGAAGGCAAATGGGCTGGAATGTGTGGGGAAATGGCTGGCGACTCAATTGCAATTCCAATTCTCTTAGGTCTTGGATTAGATGAGTATAGTATGAGTGCAACTTCAATTCTTGCAGCACGTACACAAATAAAAGGATTGTCCAAGAAAGAGCTCGCTACTTTCAAAGATGAATTACTTAGCATGGGTACTGCAGATGAAGTTGAAGCATTTATTCGTGAAAAAACAAATCAATAAAGTAAAAAAGCAATCTCCAAAAGGAGATTGCTTTTTATTTACTCAACTTTCTCACCAAAAATTAAAGCTAATCGTTGACTGTTATCAGTTTGGAGTGTGTTCATTATATAGCTTGGCAATATTTAAATAGGTTGTTTATTAGTAAATAAACATAGACTGCGCAATATCATCGCTTAGCTTAAGTCGGAATTATCATCAACTGTGACGTAACATTCTGGTCTTACTCGCTACGTCAGCAAAATAGTTTCGCTTTCCGTGGGCACGAACCTCAGCTATTTGCTTCCTGCGCTAGTTTGAAGAAAAACTTTAATGTAGTATATAAACAATTGATGAGCTTGTCTGTAGTTAAAATGTAATTGATTTTTATACTCGAGCATTATACAGTACGTTTAATGCAAGTTAGCGTAATATATGAAAATGACTCCATTTCCACAGGCTATTTTCTCATATAAATAAACATCTTTGCAATACATAGTAACGATAAAGAGCTTGTCCTTCTTTCATAGTTATAATTTTAGTTCATAAAAGAAGGCATCTGTACTAGCGATAGAAATATAGGTAGACTGCAGGACATGGAATGCCTCAACAGCGACACAATGCACGAAACGTCCAGGGCTAAGCTTCTTGTAATCAACAACTATTACGAAAATAACCTCACTATTATACGAAGATAATGTTATCAAAATGTTATTTGATTTTCGAGGATGTCATTAATTTTACTTGACATGCTAATTTCCATCTCCTATCACTAACAAAGAGTAAAATCTGTACATAGAAATGAGCGGATCTTAATCAAATTTGTTAGCTAAAAACTAGCATGTAAATTATTATTTCTATCCAGTTTAATTCATCGTTTGTAATTACAAACCAGCGGATCAAGCGAAATGGGTGAGACTCCCGTCGGAACAGCACGGGCTGAAGATCCACTTGGTAAAGTGTTCTTCTTTATCAAGTTAGCTGAAGTCGTGCCCACAGGAAAGCGAGTCCATTTCTTTTGAGTAGCGGGGAAGTAACTAAGTCGTACTTTATCTCAACTTTGATTGCGAGACTTCCGATTATGCCAAGACTTAAATGCCTGTTTCACGCTGCCAAAGTTTTTTATTAAATTAAATTTTTGGACATTGTCATCTAACTTTTATTCAAACAAAAAGCTTGCCTAATGAAAGGCAAGCTTTTTGTTTTCACTTTACTATTCCTTATTTGTTGTTGTTAAGGTTATAGAAAGCTTTTTTACCAGCATAAATTGCTGTTCCAACTAATTCATCTTCAATGCGAAGAAGTTGGTTATATTTAGCTACACGGTCTGTACGAGACGGTGCACCAGTTTTAATTTGACCAGCGTTTGTTGCAACAGCGATGTCAGCAATAGTAGCATCTTCTGTTTCACCAGAACGGTGTGAGATAACTGCTGTATAACCAGCACGTTTAGCCATTTCAATTGCTTCAAACGTTTCAGTAAGTGTTCCAATTTGGTTCACTTTTACAAGAATAGAGTTTCCTACTCCCTCTTCAATTCCTCTAGCAAGGCGAACTGTATTTGTAACAAATAAGTCATCACCTACTAATTGAACGCGGTCACCAATACGTTCTTGAAGCATTTTGTGACCTTCCCAGTCGTTTTCATCTAGACCATCTTCAATAGAGATGATTGGGTATTTGTTAACCATTTCTTCGTACCAGTCAGCCATTTCTTTAGAAGTACGAACAACACCTTCACCTTTGAGGTTATACTTACCATCTTCATAAAACTCAGAAGATGCTACGTCCATTGCAAGTTGTACTTCTTCTCCTGGCTTGTAACCAGCAGCTTCAATAGCTTCAATGATTGTAGAAAGTGCTTCTTCATTTGATTTAAGGTTAGGAGCGAATCCACCTTCATCACCAACACTTGTGTTGTAACCTTTAGAAGTTAATACTTTCTTCAAGTTATGGAAAATTTCTGCGCCCATACGTAGTGCTTCACGGAAAGTTGGAGCTCCTACTGGCATGATCATAAATTCTTGAATATCAACGTTATTATCAGCGTGTTCTCCACCGTTTAAAATGTTCATCATTGGTGTAGGAAGTGTTTTCGCATTGAATCCACCTAAGTAAGTGTAAAGCGGTACACCTAAGTGGTCAGCAGCAGCGTGTGCAACAGCCATTGATACACCTAGAATAGCGTTTGCTCCTAATTTACCTTTGTTTTCTGTACCATCAAGTTCAAGTAATAATGAATCAATCACAACTTGACGTGTAACATCTAAACCAAGTAGTTCTGGTGCAAGTACTTCATTTACATTTTGTACTGCTTTTAAAACACCTTTACCTAAATAACGGTCTTTGTCTCCGTCACGTAATTCTACTGCTTCGTGTTCTCCAGTAGAAGCACCACTTGGTACTAATGCAGAACCAAATGCTCCTGATTCTGTATAAATTTCTACCTCAACTGTTGGGTTACCGCGTGAATCTAAAACTTCGCGTGCATAAACATCTGTAATAAATGGCATAATTTTTTCTCCTTTTTCTTATAGCGTTTTATTTTTTAATTAATGAAGTACCTGTCATTTCTTTTGGTTTTTCAACCTGAAGTAAATCTAACAATGTCGGTGACAAGTCACCAAGGATACCACCATCACGTAACTCCACACCATCTTTCGTAACAATTACAGGTACTGGATTAGTAGTGTGAGCTGTCATTGGTGTTCCGTCCATTGAAACAACTTCATCTGAGTTACCATGGTCAGCTGTAATAATCGCTTGACCACCTTTTTCTATGATTTTATCAACTATTTTACCAAGACACTCATCAACGGTTTCAATCGCCTTAATTGTTGGCTCTAGCATACCTGAGTGACCAACCATATCTGGATTTGCAAAGTTTAAAATGATGGCATTTTGATTACCTTCATCAAGTTCTTTAAGTAATGCATCCGTTACCTCATATGCACTCATTTCTGGCTGAAGGTCATATGTAGCAACTTTCGGTGAATCAATAAGAATACGTTTTTCACCAGGAAATTCTTTTTCACGCCCACCACTCATAAAGAATGTAACGTGTGGAAATTTCTCTGTTTCAGCAATACGTAATTGATTTAAGTTATTTTGAGATAAAACTTCACCAACAGTATTATCTAAATTAACAGGTTCATATGCAACAAAACCATCAACTGTTTCACTAAAGTTTGTTAAACATACAAAGTGTACATTCTTTGGTGCTTTCTCTCCACGATCAAAATCTCGGAAGTCTTCATTCGCAAAAGTACGAGAAATTTGAATTGCACGGTCTGGACGGAAGTTATAAAAGATAATAGAATCATCATCTTGTATTTTTCCTTTAGCATTACCATTCTCATCTGTTATAACTGACGGTAAAACGAACTCGTCATAGATCTCATTTGCATAAGAATCTTCAACAACTTCTAATGCATTTGAATACGTAGGACCATCGCCATAAACCATTGCATCATATGATTTTTTCACACGGTCCCAACGCTTGTCGCGATCCATTGAATAGTAGCGACCAGAAATAGTCGCGAATTCACCTACACCAACTTCAGCCATTTTATCTTCAGCTGCTTGAATGTATTGTTTTGCGGATTTTTGACCGACATCACGTCCATCTAAGAATCCATGTACGAATACTTTCTTAACGCCTTTTTTAGCTGCAAGTTCAAGTACCGCATATAAGTGTTCAATATGACTGTGTACTCCGCCATCCGACAATAAACCAAATACATGTAATGGTTTGTCTGCAGCTTTCGCACGTTCAACTACTTTTACGAGCACTTTGTTTTCAAAGAAGTCACCTTCACGAATCGATAAGTTAACCCGCGTTAAACTTTGATATACAACACGACCGGCACCAATATTTAAGTGCCCGACTTCCGAGTTACCCATTTGACCAGCAGGGAGACCTACTTCTTCTCCACTAGCAATTAATTGACTGTGTGGGTACTTATTGTAAAAACGATCAAAGTTAGGTGTTTTTGCTTGTTTTACTGCATTCCCTTTTTCTTCATCACGGAGTCCATATCCGTCAAGAATAATGAGAGCTGCTAATTTATCTTGACTCATTTTGCACCAGCCTCCACTAATTGCAAGAAGGAATCCGCTTCTAAACTAGCTCCTCCAACTAATGCGCCATCAATATCAGATTGTGCTAATAACTCATCAACATTTGCTGGTTTAACACTACCACCATACTGAATACGAACAGCTTCTGCTGCATCAGTTGAGAATGTTTCTGCTACAACCTTGCGAATGTGTGTACATACTTCATTTGCTTGCTCAGAAGAAGCTGTTTTACCAGTTCCAATAGCCCAAATTGGCTCATAAGCAAGAATTGTCGATTTCACTTGATCATCTGAAAGTCCAGCTAAACCTTTTTTCACTTGATCAGAAACGACATCCATTGTTTGGTTACTTTCACGGTGTTCCAGCGTTTCCCCTACACAAACAATAGGTGTTAAACCGTGTTTGAAAGCAGCATGCGCTTTTTGATTAACAGTTTCATCCGTCTCTGCAAAAAGTTCACGACGTTCAGAGTGGCCTAATACAACATAAGTTACGCCGATATCTTTAAGCATAGATGGGCTAACTTCACCTGTGAACGCACCATTTTCTTCATAATGCATGTTCTGTGCAGCGATTTTCAAATCTGTTCCTTCACTTTGCTTAACTAGTGATTGTAGATAAGGAAAAGGTGCACATACAACTGATTCAACTTTATCTGTACTTGGTACTTTGTCTTTCGTATCAGCAACAAATTTCTCTGCTTCAGCTGCTACTTTATTCATTTTCCAGTTACCTGCGATTACATTTTTGCGCATAATATGCTCCCTCTCTGTCATTTAATCCAGATTAGATAAAAATTATTTATCGTTAATTGATGCTAATCCTGGTAATTCTTTTCCTTCAAGATACTCTAATGAAGCTCCGCCACCAGTAGAGATATGCGAGAACTTATCAGCATAACCTAAGTCCATTGCGGCAGCAGCTGAGTCTCCTCCACCAATAATTGTCGTAGCATCTTCTAAAGCTGCAATTGATTCACAAACACCAATTGTACCACCAGCGAATTTCGAAAGTTCAAACACACCCATAGGTCCATTCCAAACAACCGTTTTTGCACCATCTAATTCTTTTTTAAATAACTCGATTGTTTTTGGTCCAATATCTAAACCTTCTAATTCTGGAGGAATTCCACCTGATGCTGCTACTGAGATATTAGCATCATTTGAAAAGTCATCTGCAACTAAGTTATCTACTGGTAATACAATTTTACCGTTTGCACGTTCTAGTAAGTCTTTTGCTAAATCAACTTTATCTGCTTCTAATAATGATTTACCAATTTCTTTTCCTTGTGCTTTAAAGAATGTATAAGCCATTCCACCACCAATAAGAACTTTATCAGCTTTTGTTAGTAAGTTTTCAATTACACCAATTTTATCACTAACTTTTGCACCACCTAGGATAGCTACAAAAGGACGGACCGGATTATCAACAGCTTCACCAATAAACTTGA